>QEXX01000120.1 GCA_003130835.1 Anaerolineae bacterium
ACCGCGTAAGCGACATGCATGTCGCCTAAAACCACGAGATAAATCATTCGTGCCGCGACATTCATGTCGCCTAAATCCACGAGATAAATCTCGTGCTACTGCGTAAGCGACATGCATGTCGCCTAAATCCACGAGATAAATCTCGTGCTACCGCGTAAGGTGAGTGAATAATTAAATGGCTTCAACCCCTTCCTTTTGCAGTTCAATGATGTGTCGAAGCATGGCGCGCTTGGCAATTTCGGGGTCGCGCGTGGCGAGAGCTTCAATAACCGCTAAAGCCTCTTGATCTTTCCATGTAGATTCCTCTCACCTACTTAAGCCACAACAGAGAAATGCCCAGCCACTCACACAACAAGTGAATTTCGCGTCGGTAATCTCCAAAGGTGAGCACAAAATGTTGGGTAGTGCCGACCTCGGCACAGCCGCGCAGGAAGCTTTCAATGGATGGGTCTAACCGCAAGACCACGTGTGGATAACCTTCTATGCGCGACGCTCCACCTAAGCTGCTGCCCTGCGTGGCAATTGCTTGCCAGCCCTGCGGGGTGCAGCGCATCTGCAGCAATGTAACCCGACCTTTGGCAACCACAAACTGAAGGTGCGCCCCCTCGCTGGCGTCGCTCTGGGCAAATTCAAAATCCGGTGAAATCCAGACCGAACCCGCTTCGGCTAACCGTGGGTTTTGTGGCCCGGCGTGTCCGCCGATGATCAGGTTCTCTGCTTCGTCCCACACCCAAAATTCGGCGAAGAAGACCCCCTTACCGCTCAACTGTTGCAATAGAAACATCGCCGTCGCTGCCCCTAAATCGCCCTCCAAGCCGATTGAAATGTTATGCTCCCATAACAAGGCTGGATAAAGCGCCGGCCGCAAGCCAAAAAAGCGGTGGGTCTCTTCAGCAATGTCGTTGAACGACAGCACATCGAGCTTTCGTTCAACCGCCAGATGGGCTAAGCCCAGCGAAACCCGCGCCGCCTGCTCTAAGGTCTCGTCCTTCACACCGCGAAGCGGAAACTCTTGATGCAGCTCTGTGATATATTGCTGGACTTCTGCCTCGTTTAGACGCCGGGTAGCCTCGGCAAGTTGTTGCACCGAGAGATACTCCACGCTAGGCCCAAGTTCGTGGAGCAGGCGAAATTCATCCACAAAGGTGCTTTGCATTTGCTCGTTGCGGTGCGGCAACAAGCCAAAGCGGGCTTGTTTCAAAGCTTGGTACGCAGTGACCGCTCTGGCAAATTGTTCCAGTTCCGTCAGCACCCGTTCTTGATGCGGCGCTCCAAACGTGAAGAAAAAAGGCTTTTTCAGGTTGCGCAACGTGCCCAGACCCTCGAAGGTGCCGACCCAACCCGAGCCGCGCAGAACCTCTAGAAACGAAAGCGAGAGCGGCAACTTTTGCCAGGGTTGGAAGCACCACACCGCCAAGGGGCGATTGCCTAACGCTTGCAAAAAGGGAGCCAGGTAAAAATCTTCTGCCCAAACTTGGAAGACCAAAATCACTCCCTGGACCTTGCTATGGCGCAGCTCGCCACAAGCCGTTTCGAGGCTGCTTTGCGAGTTCACCGTCCAGGCCTGTTGGAGATTGAGACGCCCTTGCAGCGCCTGCACGATGCGCTCTTGGTCAACCTCTACGGCTTGGTGTAGTTCGGGCAGGGCTACGACTCTATCAAACCATTCTGCCCGCAGGATCAACAGGCCTATAGGGGCAGTGGACGGCAAGCGAGTTTCCATATTCCTTCCAACTCCAAAAGATTAAGCGACTATTTGACAGCTCCGCGCGATAAGCCGCGCACCAAATAGCGTTGGGCGAGCAGGGCAAAAACCAAGACCGGCACCAAGACCATTGAGCCAGAAGCGGCAATTCGCCCCCACAGAATGGCTTTGTTGGTCATAAAGCTGGTGATGGTTACCGGCAGGGTGCGCGCCTCGCGGCCAGTCAGGATGACCGCATAGAGAAATTCATTCCAGCAATACAGAAATGCTAAAATCGCCGTAGCCGCCAAACCCGGCGCCACGAGGGGTAAGCTGACCCGCACCAATGCCCCCAGTCGCGTACAGCCATCGATCATAGCGGCTTCTTCCAGTTCAATCGGTACATCGTCAAAGAAGCCAATCATCATCCAAAGGGCAAGCGGGATGGTAAACGTGAGGTAAGAGATGACCAGTGCCCAACGAGTATCCAGCAATTTCAAGCCGTTGAACAGGACATACAACGGCACGATGATGGTGATGGGCGGCAACATTTGCGGGATGAGGGCACTCATACGCAGCCAGAATGCGCCGCGAAAGCGAAACCGGGAAAACCCGTAGGCCGCCAAGCCACCCAGGAACAAGGCAATGGCAGTGGTGCTGAGCGCAACAACCAAGCTGTTGACAAAATATTTCTCAAACTGTCCGCCAGCTAAGACCTCACGGTAGTTCTGCAGCGTAGGCTTAAAAATCCACACCGGCGGCAGATTGAAGGTTAGATTTGGCTCTTTGAAAGAGGTGATCAGGAGATAGACCAAAGGCGCCAAAGATAGGATGACAGCCAGGATGACCAGCAAGTAGATCAACAGACGGCTGAGATAACGGATCAAGCGGTATGATGACATGCTCGCTGCTCCCTCCTAGACGGTTTCCGATCTGCCGATGGCGCGCGCCAGTATCCCGGCGATCAACAGCATGATCACGATCATCATATACGAAGCGGCAGAGGCAAAACCGAGATTGAACGCTTGAAAGCCATAGCGGTAGATATAGATGCTCACCGTTTCGGTGGAGCGCGCTGGTCCACCAGCCGTGAGCAGATAGACGACATCGAAAATGCGAAAAGTGTCGATCAGTCTCCACAGCAAAGCCACTAAAATCGTCTGGCGGAGCAGCGGCAAGGTTAGGTAAAAGAAGGTCTGCACCGAATTGGCGCCATCGATGCGGGCAGCCTCAAAAGGCTCTTCCGGCAAGGATTGCAGGCCAGCCAGCAGCATCAGGGCAACAAAGGAGGTCGTGTTCCATACATCCACCAAAATCACCGACCAGAGGGCAATCTTCGGCGAGCTAAGCCATTCCACTGGGCCAAAACCCAATTGAGTCAAATAATAGTTGATAATGCCAAACTCATAGTTGAAAAGCAAGCGCCAGGTCAGCCCGATGACTACATTGGTACACATCATCGGCAACAGGATGAAGGAACGGATCAACCCCTTTGCCTTGAGGTCGTGATTCAGCAGCAAAGCCAATCCCATCCCCAGCACGAACTCGATGGTAATTGCCAAAAAAACAAAGGTGAAGGTGATGCGTAAAGAGTTCCAAAATTCGGGGTTGCTGAAGAGTTGCTGATAATTCTCGAAACCGATAAAAGGAATGCCCTGTTTGAAGGTGCGTAGCGTCCAACGGTGAAAGCTCAACCACAGTGAATAGCCTAAGGGATAGATTAGGATAACCGCCATGACCACAAAGGAGGGGGCAATGTAAAAGGCGGGTTCAATTTGGCGAGTGAGCTTGCGCAGTGTGTGCGAAATCGAGATCATAACACGAAGCGTTGAAAGGGGGGTCTAGCAGAAAGCTGTGCTAGACCCCGATGGTAGATGAAATTTTACTTGAGGTAACCGCCGCTCTTGAGGATTTCGGCTAGTTTGGTTGCCATTTCATCGGCGGCCGTCTTAGGATCTTTGACACCGGTCACGGCCGCAACGATGCCATCTTGCACCACCGGCAACATCTCCGGCGAAACGGTCAAGACCGGGAACAGGGCGCGATAGGGCATCACTTCCGCCAAGAGGGCAAATTGCGGCACGGCAGCAACGACTTCTGGATCGGTCAGGGCTTCGATATTGCTGGGGATGCCGCCGTTCAATGCCCACATCGTTGCGCCTTCTTTGCCGGTTAGCCATTCAATAAACTTGTAGGCGGCTTCTTGGTTCTTGGCGCCGCTGGGGATCGCCCATCCCCACTGAGAACCGCCAGTCTTGCGCACCAGGGTGCCGTCAGCTTGGCGAATGCCTGGCACCAACGCGTATCCAAGCAGCGGCTGACCGTCTTTGCAGACTTTGGGGCTTTGGTTGCAATCCGTGAGCGTTTGGGTAGCTGCCATCCACTCGATACCCATGGCGGCTTTGCCTTCTTGCAGGGAGGTCAGGATTTCGTTGTAACCATAGTTGACCACATCTGGGCTGACCACCTTGTGCTTCTGCAACAGGTCTGCGTAGAAGGTCAATGCCTGGACACCAGCCTCATTGTTGATGATGGGGTTGTAATTTTCATCCAAAACATCGCCACCCATACCAAACAAATAGAACATAAAGTCCCACCAGGCTTCATCGCGCTTGGCACCAATCACCGTTCCGTAAATTTCGGGAGGATTGTTCAACGCCAAGGCTGCTTGGAGGTATTCATCCCACGTCTCGGGCACTTTCAATCCCTTTTCCTCAAAGAGGTCTTTACGGTACCACAACCAGGCTGTATCTCCCTCAGAAGGGAAGACATACAGTTTCCCATCGAAGGTGAAGTATTCGAGGGTTTTGCCGTACACGGCAAGGTCTAAACCCGGCATGGCTACATTAGGGTCTTCGATGAAGCTGGTCAGGTCTTTGAGCGCGCCAGCTTCCACCCAACTGGGAATCCAGTCGGATGAGACATAGGCTACATCGTAGTCCGATCCGCCACCGACAAAGGTGGTGGTCAGTTTATCGTAATACGCCTCACGGGCAATCTCTTCGACAATTACTTTGTTGCCGGTTTTCTTCTCATACTCGGCAGCCACTTTGACTAAGTTATCATGCTCGGGTCCACTCCAACACGCCACCACGATCGGTTCGTATTGACCCGCGCTGGGCACTTCGCTGGCTGCTGGTGCTTCGGTGGCAGCCGGCTGTTGCGGAGCAGGCGCTTCGGTAGCTGCTGGTGCCTGAGTGGCGGCTGGCGCTTCAGGAGCTTGGGTTGGTTGGGGTGCACAAGCTGCCACCAAGCTGATGAGAACTAAGATAGAGATCAGTTGCAATCCGATCTTTTTCATTTCTTCTTCTCCTTTCTTGAAAAGATATTCGGTGACCATTGTTCGCTAGAGATTTTCAGACGTCTTTGAGAAATGAGTTGCGGAAAACCACCTCCTTTCCGATTGAGCGCTGTTTCAGCCGAAGTCCTGATAAAACCATGTTTCTGAAGGAAAGCCACAGCTTTTCCTCAGAAGTGGGAAGTTTGACTTGCATTGGCGTAGTACTCTGGTCGAGTTTTGACGAAATGTGAAGAACAACAGCCCTGCAAGACGAATTGATCTTGTAGCTTGAAGGACTGGACTGTACAGATAAACCAGACAGGGAGTTTGAGTACAGCCATAACTTTTCAGTCAAGCAACACTGCTATTTTAACGCATTGGCAAAGCGTTGAATCTTGCGAATGGCTTCAACGATCATCTGCATCTCTTCTTCACTGCCCAGCATAACCGGGTTAGGCAGCCAAACGGTTTCCCAAGCTGCTTTGAGAGTATTCGGGAAGCCGCTGCGCAAGAAGGGATGCTCGCTGCGGGCGTGCACTTCCCCAAGCCGTTTGCGGTAGGCACCGCTTTTGAAGACATCTAGCTCATGCAATGGCGGATAGCTGGCTTGGGTGGGGATACCTTCAGCGTTGAAGGCAGCGATGAATCTCTCCGTGGAAATGCCCGCAAAGGCACGGCGATCAACGTGGAAGATATAGGCATAATATCCATGACGGGTCACGCGCGGGTCGAGCTTTTGGGGCGTAATGCCCTCAATCTTGGGCAGTTCACGGTCTAGAAAGGCGGCGTTACGCGAACGGATGGCAGCCTGCTCGTCCAAGCGCTTGAGTTGTTGGCGTAAAACCGCCCCTTGCCACTCGCTAAGACGGTAATTTGAGCCATAAATGAAATGCGCGTAAAACCACTCGCCGGGCATCCGGCCGCAATCGTGAGTTGAACGCGCCTTGCGTTCCAGATCGGGTGAATTGGTGATGATGATGCCGCCTTCGCCGGCTGTCATCAGCTTGGAAGCTTGAAAACTGAATGTACCCACAGTGCCGATGGCACCGATCTTGTGGCCTTTCCACTCGGCACCGTGGGCATGAGAGCTGTCCTCAACAAGGTACACCCCGTAACGGTGGGCAAGCTCTCGCAGGGCATCCAAATCAGCCGGGTGCCCGCCAACGTGCACGGCGATAATCGCTTTGGTACGCGGGGTAATGGCTGCTTCCACCTGCGCAGGGTCGATGCAGAAAGTATCGGGGGTCACGTCGACCAAAACCGGTAAGGCGCCGGTAAACAATACGGCGCTTGCCGTGGCGACAAATGTGAAGTCTGGCACAATGACCTCATCCCCTTGCCCGATTTCCAAGGCGCTCAGGGCAACTTCGAGTGCCGCCGTGCCGTTGGTGACGGCGATCCCGAACTGCGCCTGATGATAGGCGGCAAACTCCTGCTCGAATGCCAGGGTTTGGGTGCCTGGTGTCCGCCACCATACGCGGCTTTCCAGTACCTGAGTCAAAGCCTGGCGTTCATTTTCATCGTAAACCGGCCAAGCCGGGAAGGGGGTTTTCTTGACCGGTTCACCACCGAGTAAAGCAAGTTCGGACATTTTTCTCTCCTCAAACGAAGGTTGTTGGTCAAGCGACCGACTCGGCAAGGAGGGCGGCGAGATCCAATCCTTGCACCTGTGCCGCTGTAATCTCATGCGCAATTCCGTAAGGAAGATCGTGCTGATGCACAAATTCGGGCAGTTTCAGCAGAGTCGATCGAATCAAATCTAGCGGCAGGGAATTCAAAGGAATATGACAGGCTTGTATGGCTTGCTTCAGAGGAATCCAATCTTGCCCTTGCAGGGCTGCGGTCAACAAAATACCCGGGCAAACCAATTCGGCATGAGACTTTCCCTTACCGACCTCGTTTTCTATCAGATAGGCGAAATAATGTTCGCTGCCTTCTTCCGGACGGGCATGCCCCACTTGGTTGAGCAATTGGGTTTCTAAAGCTAGACAATCCAATAACTGCTTCAAACCTGCGATGTCCCCTGCCCCTGCGCTATGGGCGCATTCC
Source organism: Anaerolineae bacterium (assembly GCA_003130835.1). Classification (GTDB taxonomy): domain Bacteria; phylum Chloroflexota; class Anaerolineae; order Anaerolineales; family UBA4823; genus NAK19. Next base: position 7,014 of record QEXX01000120.1, read on the forward strand.
AAGCTGGCTGCCAAAATGGCTTGAGCAATTTTTTCAATCGTTGCCTGATAAGCCATCGCTGGGGGGTTTTTGCTCCGCCGCTCTGCCAATTGCCAATCCCAACACCCGGTGGCAATGGAAAGAAGATCGCAAATTGCCGCTGCTCTCAGGTGAGGCGGAGCAGTGGAAATAAAGGCAAAGTCTATAAGCAGGTTATCCACCGCTTTCGTTTCGAGATAGCGAACACAGCCGCCCTCACGAATAGCGGAACTCCAGGCAAAAAAAGCATCTACCGAGAGCGCAGTGGGGATGCCTACCAAGGGCAACCCTTTTTTGACAGCAATATACTTGGCGGCGTCAAAGGCTAAACCACCCCCAATGGCATATACCACTTCCGCGGGCTTGGCTTGGGCGAGCAAGGAATCCCAATGGGGCAGGGTTGCTTCTTGTACCTCGAGTAACGAAGTGACCGACAAAGCCAGATACTTCTTAACCGCATCGTAGGCTGGAAGGGTGGTTACAACCAATGCGCTACGTTGCTCCTGAATTTCGGCAAGTGGGGTGAGGAAAGTTTGGGGAAGTGCCCAGATTTTGCCCATTGATGTAGCTTTGTTTCTACCCTCAGCTTGAGCGTAGGGTGACATGTTCAAACGACGTATCCAAGACCAGCATAATGGCGCCCATCACGGCGGCGCGATAGCCCAGATTGGAGACGACCAAGCGCACCGGGGCGGGGAGGCAGCCCTGCAAGCGGTTCAGAATCGGCTCGACCAAAATATCTGCCGAACGGGAGACGCCGCCTCCTAAGACGATCACTTCTGGATCCAAGACCACACTGATCGCCGCTATAATGAGGGCAAGATAATCTACCGTTTCATCCACGATGGCTTGTGCCCATGGTTCCCCGTTGCGTGCCCAGTCGAAGACTTTTTCGGCCGTCAGCGTATCTACGTCAATCGGCAAGTTTTGCGAGCGAATCAGTTCCGTAGCCCGCTGGACGACACCGCTGCCAGAAGCTAAACTCTCCAAGGCGCCAAAGTGTTCATACGGCTTACCAAGCGCCTCTTTGCTGGGCAATAAATAACCGACCTCGCCAGCCGATTGGTGATAGCCGCGGTAAATTTTGCGTTCGATCACAATCCCGCTGCCGATCCCTGTGCCGACCGCCAAGCACACTAAGCTCGAAGCGCCTTTGGCGACCCCAAAGCCATATTCTCCCAACGCCGCCAGATTGACATCGTTCTCGACCACCACTTCTAACCCAAAACGCCGGGCTAAGATTTGGCGCAGGGGTAAATTGCGCCATCCTAAACTCGGCGCCCAGGTGACAATTCCATCCTCGAAGAGTGTCACTCCCGGAGCGCCAACCCCAATGCCCAGCACCTGCTGGCCCTCACGGCGTGGAACTTGTAAAAGTTCTTCAATCATTTCAATGGTCAAATTTAGATTTTCTTCGGGATTGGAGGGAACAGACGTGCGGTAAATTTCGGCTTGGATTGTGCCGCATAGATCGGCAACCGTGCCGTACATTTTCGTCCCGCCCAGGTCTAACCCAATCACAGCATGAGAAACGCCGTTGAAGGAGACCAGCGAGCGTGGTCTACCCCCGCTATACTGTTGCTCTTCTAGGCGGACCACAACCCCCAATCGGTCAAGTTCTTCCAAGATACGCATCACAGTGGGCAAACTGAGATTAAGACGCGTGGCAATTTCGGTCGGGGAGATGGGTGAAGATTGGCGGAGTAGGTCCAAAATAGAGGAACGGTTGAGCCGCCGAATCAGGGCAGCATTACCGCTGCTAAGTGAGGCATGAGAGTTAGAGGAATAAGAAAACATCTAAAATCGTCACTGAAAGAAAACTCTAAATATTTACTTACCCTAAGAAAGTATTTTACTTCATCTAGTAAAAAAGTCAAGGTTTATTTTCCAACCTCCTTTTGGATCGGAAAACATAGGGTAAAATCAGCCCTATGAACCCTTCCAATTCCTTTGAATGGTCTTGGCGCGAGGAGCTTCTCTATCTTGCCTATCGTTGGTATCTTTGGTTGGCTCTTTTTTTGGTCGGCTGCGCGCTGGGTTGGCTCGGGTCAAGACTCCTGCCGGCTTCCTACCGAGCAGAAGCCGACTTAGGCGTTTTTTACCAATCCGATGCCATCTTCCGCAATGTCGATGACTATAAAAATTGGGAAATGGGTCAGTTACAAGCCCTGATTCTCTCGGATCAACTGCTAAACCGCGTTCAAGAACGTCTTAGCCAAGAAGACCTATTCTGGCAATCCCAAACCCCCGCCGATTTGCGCCAACACCTGCATGTCTATTGGCGCAACGCTGGCGTCTGGCATTTGGTTGCCGAAGACCGCCAACCTCAGCGCGCCTTTCAATTGGTCAGGGCTTGGAAAGCCGTCATTCTCGAGGAGATGGCGCGCATCGCCGAATTAACCTACCAATTGAAACAAATTCACACCGAATTGCTTGCCCTTGGACAAGCAAAGGCTGCCTCGCAGCAACGATTGGTCGAGCTACAAGCCATGTCGGCCATCTTAAACAACTGGCAACCGTGGAACGATCCAGAGCTTGCCAAGCAACCTGTTCCGCCCTACCAACGCTGGCGACTGTTGGAGCTTGCCTTGCGCTTGGATGAAAAGCGCTTTGGAGATCGGGCGTTAGCGCCTGCTTTGCCTCCCGAAGATGCTCCGGCCGAGGCGTATCAGCCATGGGTTGAACAAGCCCTGGCGACCATCGAGACACAATCGCAGCTTTTGCAACAACAATTGCCGAGTCTCGAGCAACGCTTAGGCGAGATGACCGCCCAATACAACGAGGTAGCTGCAGCTTCTTGGTATCTTTCCGTTTACGTTGGCGTAAAGGACATCAACGCCGAGGTCAAATCGCCGCGCCCAATCCGCACCGAAGCACAAGCGGCTTTGGTCGGCGGTCTGATCGCCCTGGTTTTTGGGTTGTTGATCGGCTTGGCGGCGATCCAATGGCGCAAGGAGAAAATCAAGCGGCTATGAGCGTCCGCACAGGACTGCATTTCTTACAGCGGGTTGCCTGGGCACTTTTCTGGATTTGCCTACCGGTCACCAGCTTTCGCTACTTCCCGCCGGGCATCGGCGGCGGCACCTTGGTGCGTCCACTTTCTCTGTACCCTCTATTGTTGCTGCTTCCATTAGCTACGCTGCCAAACCTGTGGCGTCGGCCGATACCCAAGACCATCTTAACGCTGCTTCCCTTTGTTTTTGCTGTGCTGATCAGCGCAGCCTACTCGTTCCTGTTGGGAATCGAGCCGGTGCTGGGTGTCACGGTGGACGAGCGGGTCTTGCGCGCGCTGATCACCTTAGCCATCGGTTTATCTTTTTATCTGACCGTGGCTGTCAACCCTGCTTCTCAGGCAGAGCTGCGCTCTGCCCTGCGTTGGATGTTGATCGGTTTCAGCTTGGCTTTCGTGTGGGGTTCATTGCAGACGGTTTACATCCTTCATTTCAATCGGTCTTACTTCGACCTACTTAATCATATCCAAAAAGCTTTCTCCCTGCGCAAGCTTTTCACGACCCGCATTTCAGGACCAACCTATGAGCCAAATTGGTTTGCTGAGCAAATCAATTTATTGCTCATCCCTTGGTTGCTTGCAGCCGTCCTGCATGGCCGCTCGGTCTTTGCTTGGCGTTGGCGATGGATCACCCTTGAAGGGTTGCTGTTCGTCTGGGGGGTGGTTCTAATCGCCTTCACCTTTTCGCGCGCTGGGTATGTGAATCTGGCGGTGCTTCTCTTAACCGCTTTGGTCTTGTGGCGCTGGCGGCTTTTCAGCCAACGCGGTTTCTCTCTGATCAAAGTAACAGCCCGTCTTTTGCTCGAAGCATCTGTGGTCATTGCCCTTTTCATCGGCATGACGTTCGCCGTTGGGCAAAAGAACGATTTCTTCGCTCGCATTTGGACTTATTGGTTAGAAGTTCAGGACACCAGCTTTGAACGTTTCTTATACTATATCGGTTTCAATGCCCGCTTGACCTACAGCGCAACAGCCTTCAACACCTTTCAAGCCTACCCCGTTTTGGGAGTGGGGCCCGGCAATTATGCCTTTTTTTTCGAGAAGATGCTGCCTGATCAGCCGTTGGCTCCCACACCCGAACTACTGCGCATTATCTCTCCTGAAGAAGGCAGCAACCGCTTGATCACACCGAAGAACCTCTTTTTGCGCATCTTAGCCGAAAACGGGCTTATCGGATTGGGCAGCTTCTTGGTCTTTCTGGTTGCCCACCTCGGCAACGCCGTCTATCTTTGGCTCTCCCCCCACAAAGAGGAACAGTTCTGGGGGATGGCTGCCCTGCTTGGGATAGTTGGTTTGCTGGTGGCAGCCTTTTCATTTGACTCGTTTGCCTTACCCAATCTGTGGGTGCTGCTGGGCTTGAATGCTGCGGCCGCCTTGAGCAGTCAGAGCAAGAACATCTGATTCAAAAACCGACGGTAGAGGGGAACAAGGCAGTCAATCGCTGCCCCTGTTTTGGACGAGAATCAGGCGATAGGGGTCGTTGGGGTAGTAATGAAGGATATTGCGGTCTTTGAAAGCCTCTGCCAAGGCGCGATCGGTGTTGGGCCCAATGGAGCGCACGATGATAAAAGGCGAATCAAGAAACGGCGAGCTAAGTTCCAGCAACGCCCCGTACTCGGTCCAATGCTCAGGGTGAACGATCACCAACGCCGGGGTTAGCGCTTGGGCTTGTTCGCTCAGGAAGGGGCGCAAACGACTAGCCGTCACCCCATATAACCCAAACATCCCTCCTAAGCGCAGAGGAGTATAAAAGAGCATATTGGCAGCCACGACCAGAGCCAGCCCGGCGGTGGCAATCAGACGACGCGCTTTTTGCCATCCTTGGCGGGGAATATAGGGAGTTGTCGGGGTGAAGGGCAAGCCAGCTAGCCAAGCAAACCCAACTGCGCTGAGCAACACGGCGCTGTGCAATCCCTCGAAGTAATAGCGTGGCCCAAACAAGGCGGAGCCGATCCAGTAAAACAGGTAGACGAAGATCAGAGCCGGCAAGACCATCAAAGCCGGCAAGGCAGACCAACGCCGTTTCCAGAGGACGCCGAGCAAGCCAAAGGGCAGCAAGACCCATGAATAATGCCACCAACCGAACAGGTCATGGCGGCCAAACCACAAACTGTATTTTAGATTGATCCATGCCTGGTGCAGGCTATGCCCGCCCTCCGCCCGTCCATAGCCGGGACCAAACCCCACTTTGTCATAGCTCCACCACAGAGTATACGGATTCAGCAATGGATCGCCGCTGACAGCGTATTGCCACAGGAAGAGCAGAGCAGCGATTCCACCAGCCAGCAGCGCAAAGCCGATCAGACGCAGGCGCATCTGGCGGTTGCCTCGCCAAAGAAGCCAAAGGGCGTGAATGACATACGGCAAAGCAACCCCAACAGCGGTCAGGGGTCGGGTGAGGGCTAAAAGCCCGATGCTGAGCGCACCCACCAGCGTTGGCAAGCTAACCGGCAAACCGCGCTCAACCGCCTCAACCTGAAAAGCCTCCAACCAAGCCAAGCCAAACGCCAGGGTCAAGAAAAGCCCGAAGGCATGCGATAACAAAGAGGCGCTGTTCATCCAGAAAAAGGGGGAGGTGAGGGTTAATGCCAGACTGAGCAAGCCAACCAGGTTGCCAAACAGTCGCTGCCCCAGCCGGTAGAGCAACCACAGCGAACAAGCAGCCAAGAAGGGATTGACCCATTCCCGCGCTCCTAAGCGCACTCCCAATGACAGCATCGCTGGCCAACCCGGCGGATATTTGCCAAAGCGTTGCCCTTGGTAATCCACTACAAACGGCACCAAAAAGGCTTTCTCGTATGGCGGAGACGGCAGGGTTAGTTTGCCACGCGCCATCACTTGCGCCTGCCAGACATAAGCCATCTCATCTTCGATATGTGGAATTGCCTCAAACACAGTGATTGTTACGCGGTGGGCGATCAAGAAGCCTGCCAGGCAAAGCAGCAAGGCGAGGCGATCGCTCCACGAAAGACAACTACCCCGGGCCGCAACACTCAAGCTCATTGGAGGCGGTAAACTTTCAAAGTCAATTACGGGTTGCCATTGGATGGAGATGAGGCGATCGAGTGACCCTAATCTTCTGGCACGGCGCCAACGGCTTGGAGAGCCGCCAAAGCCTGCGCATGCAAGATGCCATTGGATGCCAACACGCCTCGATTATTGCGCAAGGTCCGCCCTTGTGAGAAATCCAACGGCTGGCCGCGCAAATCGGTGATTTTCCCCCCTGCTTCTTGCAAAATCAGGCTGCCGGCAGCTTGATCCCAGATCTTCTCGCGATACTCGGCTTTGCCCGGCGAAAGCAAGCGCAGCAAGAGTTCTCCTTGCCCATCTGCCAAAAGGGCATATTTGGCTTGGCTATCCATGCGCAGCGGTTCGGCTTGAATCTTCAGCCAGGCAGCGAAAGCTTGGATGCGATCGGCGTCGGTATGCCCGCTCTCGAAGGAACGCAGGATGCGCGCCTGACGGATATCGGCTTGAGGCGAGACCTGCAAACGGCGAAAGGTTTGGGGATTCCGCAGGGAAGTGATCCAACTTCCTTTGTCCAGTTGGGCTATCAGCAGCGCCCCTTCCCCATTGGCTTGTAACCGGCCGTCGGGATCGAGTTTGGGACACCCTAAAACCCCGAGCTTAACTTTGCCATCTTCAATCAAGGCTAGGGCAACCGCATATTGATCGCCGCGTAAAAACCCTTTGGTGCCATCGAGAGGGTCAAGCGTCCAAAAGCGTCCCTCGGCTTTGCCATTGCCGCTTTCGATCCACGCGCACACACGGTTCTCATCGGCGGTTGGTTCCAGGCGGCGCACATACTGGGTAACCAGCTGAAGCGCCTGCTTGGATTGAGGTTGGTGAAGGTACCCGCTTTCCTCTTCGGCAACCAATGTGTCGTTTGGAAAGGCGCGTTGTAAAGCCGCTGCCACAACCGCCTGCGAAGCATAGTCCGCCACCGTGACCGGTGATCGATCCTCTTTGGTCAGAGCAGCGGAGACCAATTCTTTTTCGATCTGCGCCGTCAGCATTGCAGCCTGACGGGTTGCCTCTAAGGCAAATTGAACTTGGGGAGTCAATTCAAACATCTTTCTGCCTCTATTACGGATTTTCGATGACGCCGTGTAAGTCGTAGGGCATAGCACCGACAATGCGAACGGGGATGATTTCTCCGATCGGTGCTTCTCCTTCGATGAAGGTTAGCCCATCGATCTCCGGTGCATCTCGGTAGGTACGTCCCACAGAAAGGATTTGACCGCCTTGGCGTCCATTTTGCGCTTGGGCAACCCCTTGCCCTTCGATCAGCACCTCCAATCGCTTGCCGATCAATGACTGATGGATTTGCAACGAAATCTGTTGCTGGGCTGCCATCAACCGCTCCCAGCGTTCTTGTTTGACCTCGGCCGGCACGGGATCGCCTAGGGTTTCGCTGGCGGTGCCGCGTTCAAACGAAAATGGAAATACACCGACATGGTCAAAGCGCATCTCTTTGACGAAGTCCAGTAGGGTTTGAAACTCGGCTTCTCCTTCGCCGGGATAACCAACAATAAACGTTGTGCGCAGCGTTAAGCCGGGAATTTGACGGCGCATCTTTTCGAGGGTGCGGTATACCCAGTCGATGTTTGCCGGGCGGCGCATCGCCCGCAAAACCGCCGGATGGGCATGTTGCAGGGGCATGTCCAAGTAAGGAAGCACTTGAGCACGGGTTGCCATGATCTCGATCAGCCGATCGCTGACTGCACCCGGATAAGCATAGAGCAAACGCATCCAAGGGATTTCTGGCACTTGCTCGGTAAGCGCAGCGAGCAAGTGCGCCAAACCATCTTTCATTCCCAGATCGGAACCGTAATCGGTGGTGTCTTGGGCAATCAACACCAATTCCTTGACCCCTTGTCGGGCAAGGCGGCGCGCTTCTTCAACCAAGAGCGGCAGTGGGCGGCTGATGGCTATGCCCTTAATCAGCGGGATGGCGCAAAAAGCGCAGGGACGGCGGCAGCCATCGGCGATTTTTAGATAGGCGCTGGCGCCCTGCACGGCAGCGCGCAAGACGTTAGGGGGTTCTGCCTGGACGGCAACGCTTGGGGCATATAGGGCAGCTACGCCTTGGCGGGGCGGGGGAGCAGGCCGCCCATCCTGGCCGCGCAACTGCCGCACCAATTGAACGATCTCCATCCAGTGCCGTGTACCCAGGATGCCGTCTAAACCGGGCACTTGTTGCGCAACTTCTTCACCGTAGCGTTGGGTCAGGCAACCAGCGGCGATCAACCATTGCCCTTTGCGTTTGCGTTTGGCAAGCTCTCGTAGCGTGCGTATGGACTCTTGGCGGGCGGGTTCGATAAAGCCGCAGGTGTTGACCAGCAGGATTTCAGCGCGGTGAGGTTCTTTGATTTCGAGATAGCCCTCTTGATCGAGCAACTGCGCCATCGAGGCAGAATCGACCGTGTTCTTAGCACAGCCGAGCGAGATGAGATGATAGGTGTTGGGTCGGATTGCGGTCATGGAAATCCTTAGGGTGTTGAGATTGGAGAGGAGGTAGCGGTCGGCAGAGGCGTGCGGGTTGGACGCAGTGTCATGGTCGGGCGAGGGGTCGGGCTGGGACGCGGCGTGCGTGTGGGTGTTGGGGTAATGGTGGCGGTTGGTAGGAACATTCCCTGCGAGGTAAAGACGCGCGTAATCACTTCGCCGACACTGCCCAAAACGCCCAAATCTTGCTGGTTATAAATCACCTTCAGGGCAGCAGCATTGCCGCTTTGGATTTCGATCTTCTCCTCGCCGTTGTATTCGAAAATTCCGCCGGGGGTGATGCGCCCGTTATACAACTCCTTGCCGTCTACCAACACGCGCAACCAAGCGCGCTGTTGAGCAGCGATGATCACCTGCACGCGCCCCACAACGGGGGTATTGAGCGTTTCGGTCAAATTTACCGCTCCTTCACCCCCTGCAGGATTATCCGTCTCCTCAAGGTTCCCTTGTCCTCCCGCAGGAGGGTTGGGATTGGCGCCTTCAAGCAGCGGGGTCGGCGTGGCAGTCGGCAAGGCCTCTGTCGGGGTGGCAAGCGATGGTTCTTCGATGGCAAGCAAGGCTTCGGCAACCGAAAAGGGCGTGGGAGTGGAGGGGAGACTGGCACGGGTGCGCATGACACTGGAAAACCCCCACGCCACAAAGGCGATCGTCCCAATGGAAAGCGCCGCTATCACTAAAAATTCAATCGACCATAACCAACGATAGGACTTGCTGCCGCTGGGCTTAGCTGGAGCGACGCGGCGGCGCGGTTGGCGCACTTGGCGCGCCGCCAATTGAGCCTGCAACGCTTCAGCATAGCGCAGCAAGATGTTGTCGGTATCCAAGCCCAAAAAAGAGGCATAGATTTGTAGTAAGCCGCGTCCCTGCACCGGCGAAGCCAAGCGATCAAATTGCCCTGCCTCCATATATTGGATATGGTGAGCGCGCAAGTGGGTTTGTTTCTCCACATCTTCGATGCTCAAACCCAAATGCTGACGGATGCGGCGCAGCTCAGCTCCGATTTGGCTGTAAATGGTTTGCGCAGCCTGGTTGGTGGATGGAGCAGTTTGCTGAGGTGCTGTAGGGTTGGGGGTGTCTTCTGCTTGGCGGCTGGTTGTGGCGTTCTCTCTTGGCGTCTTGTCTGTTTCTTGCCCGTCCTCTCGAGGGGGTTGAAAGGGCTGTGCGATGGGTGTGGCAGCGGGTGTCGCAACACTTGCAGAGGGGCTTGGCTGGTCGAATTGACGGAGCAGGGCAGTGCTGTCCAAGCCCAGGAAGCCGCTGTATACGCGCAAAAAGCCCCGTGCCTGAAAGCGCGCAGGCAATTTTTCCAGTTCATCCGCCTCTAAGGCTTCCAGGTAATGCGGCTTGATGTGGGTCTCTTTTGAGACTTGTTCAAGGCTTAGCCCGCGCGCTAGGCGGGCGGCGCGCAATTGACGACCGACACTCTCGTTCATCACATCGGATTATGATAACAGAAAAGCGGCAGGTTTGGCGAGGCTCGTTTTACATTCAGCTCGCAAAAGCGGGGCAAGTCTGTAGCCTGATTGGCCATGCTTTCCAACTGCCCGCACGCATTCCTGTAGGAAATTGAGCACAACCCCTCACAAAAGAGGTTATCTCGCATTTGGCACCCGTCTATCCCATGTGGCGCACTTGGGGAGCTTTGATCCAGACGAGCAGCGAACAAAGACTCAACAAGGTTGCGGCAATCATGACCGTCAGCGGCTCTCCAACCTGTGTTGCCAGTGAGCCGGCAAACAGCGAACCAAGCGGCATTAACCCAAAGAAGGATAACGAATAAATGCTCAAGACACGCCCGCGCAATTCGTCAGGGGTTTGGGTTTGCACCATCGAGTTTGAATTGTTCATATAAATCATCAAACTCAAACCGATGATCACCAAGGCAAGCAAAGAGAGCGGCAGCCAGCGAATCAGAGCAAAGCCAAAAAGCGCCAGCGGAAAAGCGAAGGTACCGATGGCGATCAACTTACCCCGCATCGCCCGTTGAGCAAGAGAAGCGGTGAGTAAGGCTCCAATCATGGCGCCAACTCCCCGCGCCGATTGTAGCCAGCCGTTGGTTGTTGCTCCACCCCCCAAGACCTTGACCGCCCAAGCCGGCATGAGGGTGACAAAGCCCATCCCTAGAAAACTAACCGCTGCCAGATACAAAACTAAGGTGCGAACCACGGAGTCGGAACGAACGAACTGGAAACCCTGACGGATGTCATCCAGTGCCCGCCCACGCGGAGCGCTCTTCGGTGCAGCAGCTAACTGCATCCGTGCCAGCGCCAGGATCACCGCAATAAAGGAAATCGCGTTGATGGTAAAACACCAGGCTGGACCGAGTGCTGCATAAGCCATCCCGGCCACCGCCGGCCCCACGGCCGTAGCAGCGTTGAACATGGTGGAGTTAAGCGCTACGGCATTGGTCAAGTCTTCACGTGGGACGAGCTCCAAGACAAAAGCCAAGCGCGCCGGCGCATCAAAAGCATTTGCCGTCCCTAAAAGGAAAGCCAGGAGGATGATCTGCCAAGGTTGCACTATCCCTGCAAAGGTCAAGAACGCCAGCATAGCGGCCAAGCCCATCATGAAACTTTGCGTAAAGATGAGCAACGTCCGCCGCGACATGCGGTCGGCGATCAAACCCCCATAGAGCGTAAATAACCATGTTGGGATGCCACTTGCAAAACCAACATACCCGAGATAGGCTGGCGATTGGGTCAATTCATAGACCAAAAAGCCTTGCGCGGTAGTCTGCATCCAAGTCCCCACTAAGGAGACCAATTGCCCCAAGAACCACAAGCGGTAATTGTGATGACGGAGGGCTGCAAATGTTCCACCCAAACGAAGGCGTAGCGCTGCACCTGACCAGCCCACTGCCAAAAGGCGCGAGGGGAAGGCTAATTTGCTCATAACGGCTGACGACCGGCATATCCGGCATCGATTTCATGCCAATAGCGGATTTCGTCCTCGCCAAATTGCCAACACAAGTACACCTCGCGGCCATCTCGCCAATGCGGAAAATCAATCAGCCCCTGATTGATATCTTTGACAATAGCACCGCTGGCTTGGATCTCGGTAACCAATTCTTCGATGCGGCGAAATTCGTTTACCAATTCGCTTGCCTGACGATTACCGCCATTGCCCCGCACCTTTTGGAGGATAGGGATCAACTCCGGACGTCTTTCCAGTATTCGCTGACGAATCCCCAAGATTTCGCTCAGCAAGGGTTGAATTTGACGGACAACTTGATTTGCTTCCTCAACCGTAAAATAACGCGGCACGCCAAACTCCTTGATTCCAAGACCTACCCAAAGTATATCACGGGGTTATCGTAGAAGCTTGAAGCACCGTTGTCATCCAAATCTGCATACGCTCGTAATGGGAACCTTTCCAATAGATCTGTCCACAAATGCCGCATTGACGAAACTCATCGTAATACAGACGCGTCAAGGGTTGTAATTGGGCAAGAATCTGCTCTTTTGATACCTCTTGTAACAAGCCATTGCAGCGTAGGCAACGTCGAAATGGACGAGCAAAATCCGCTAAGTTCCAGCGCCGCAGCACTTCCACCAATTGTTGGCGGGGGATTTTGCTGCGCAACCAATAGCCCTGTTGAATGCAGGTGCGCATCAACAAACGATGATCGCGGGTCAAGAGGACGCGTTTCTCTGCACAGGCGGTATGGGCTAACTCCTCGTCTTGGATGTCGTTCCGATATAGGGCATCAAAGCCGAACAGGCGCAAATAGGCAGCCAACCGCCCTAGATGGTTGTCCAACACAAAACGGATCGGTTCATCGAGTGCATCGTTATCAGAGCTCGGCAAGGGTAAAGGCAATTCGGGCGGGATCACCTCGATAAAATCACCGTTTTCAACCAAAGCATTCAAGCTCAAGTCTTGATCACCCAACTTTAGTCTGCCCACTTCAGGGTGCGGCACGCCTAAGGACTCAATCAGGTGTTTTACAGTCTGCCGCCCGCGAAATTGGCATTGAATCGGACAACCCCGCCGCGACTTGGGTAGAAAATCGTTTAATTCACCATGAAAGAGAAAAGTAGCGGTTTTTTGCGCCTCAGACATTGTTTGTCCCATTTAAGCAAAACACACCCTGCAGGTCACAGGGCGTGTTTTGGTGTGTTTAAGATTTCTCACCGAATGCGGCGGTCAAGATAATAATCGGAGTTGACCAAAGCCTGACAGGCAAGCACGTCATCATTCAAGGCATCCTTGGCGCAAACCGTGATCACCCGTTCACGGTACAACTCAGGTGGCATGTGGAAATAGGCACCAAACTGGCCTTTTTTATCCGTCTGGATGATGGCAAGTTGATAATTGGTGTATTGCCAATAGTACGTGCTGCCCCGATACGCCTTGATATAGACGAAGCGCTCTTTGGGGAAGTTGGTCAAGGCAATCCAAGCTACCGAGCCGAGGTGAAAGCCGCTGATGGAGGGTAGATTGCTGGCGACTGGCGTGCCCGGGGCTGGTGTAGGCGCCGGCGTTCCGGTTGGGATCACCGCTCCTTTAGGAATGCACAGAACCTGCCCCACATACAGCAGATAGGGGGCTTTTAATTTGTTGGCGTCAACCAACTCTTCAAACTTAACCTGGTATTTGGCAGCTATGCCGTATAACGTGTCACCCGATTGCACCGTATATTTTAGGGCGCACTGCGCAGCTTGAGCGGTCGTTGGCAGATTAAGGAGCAGGAGCGATAAAACCAGCAGTACCGCCACCCCTCGCCATACCCAAGCACTAGGATATTGAGACCCATAACGAGCAGTCATTGTCTTTTTACTCTCCTTTTCACCTTCAGATGTCATCGTGCGGTCTATGCGGTGACCCAATGACGATCTGTTGAATATCGGATGGCGCTAACCATAGACGCCACCCGCTTTAGAGTTGCAGAAAACTATACCATATTTTTAAGGGTGGTGAGATTAAAGAGGCTTAAGATTGCCGATGGCGAGTTATGCTATAATCAAATCGCTGCCCCAGTAGCTCAAAGGACAGAGCGAGGCTCTCCTAAGGCCGAGGTTGTGGGTTCGACTCCCGCCTGGGGCGCCTGCTTTTCCGAAAAGGGGGATGCGACTTGGCTCAACAGATTTGTAAACCCCGTTTGGCACCAAGTATGCTATACTCCAAACGAAGATTAAGATAGAAATATCCCCCAGGAGTTCATCCTTATGGGTTTCGTGATTGAGTTTGTGTGTCCCCAATGCGCTCAACGTTTCTCGGCAGAAGCGGTTCAAACCTACTGCCAACGATGCCAATCACCCATTTTGGCGCGGTACGACCTAGAGCAGATGGCGCGATCGGTAACTCCGCCAGTCATCCGCCAGCGCAAACGAGGCTTGTGGCGGTGGGAGGAATTCTTGCCGGTGAAGGATCGGCAGTGGCAAATCAGCCTGGGTGAAGGGGATACGCCTCTGCTACCCTTGCCTAGTTTGGGAAAGAAATTGGGCTTAAGACATCTCTATTTGAAGGACGAAGCCCAAAACCCAACGGCTTGTTTCAAAGCTCGCGGGCTGGCTGTGACGCTCAGCCGACACCTCGAATTGGGATTGCGCCATTTTCGGCTGGCTACAGCAGGCAACGCTGGCGGCGCGCTGGCCGCCTATGCAGCAAGAGCAAGCGCTCAATTGAGGCAAGCGGGGCAGGTTTGCATTGCTCATATCTACATGCCCCGTTCTGCTCCTTTAGCAAACCGCATCGAAGTTCAATGGAGTGGAGCAGACTTGCATTTGGTTGATGGGCTTATTTCTGATGCTGCCCAACAGGCTGCCCAAGATGCCCAACCGTATGAAGGCACACCCCAAAGTTGGTTTGACCTTTCTACCTTTAAAGAGCCATATCGGGTAGAAGGAAAAAAGACCATGGGGTTAGAGTTAGCCGAGCAATTTGACTATCAGCTTCCCGATGTCATCCTATATCCCACTGGCGGAGGGACAGGCTTGATCGGCATGTGGAAAGCCTTTGATGAGCTGGAACAAATGGGTTGGATTGACACAAAACGCCCCCGCATGATCAGCGTGCAAGCCAGCGGCTGCGCTCCAATCGTGCAAGCTTTTGAAGCCGGCGCCGAGCGCGCTCAGGCCTGGCAAAATGCTTTTACCTTGGCAACAGGCTTATGCGTTCCCAAACCCTTTGCCGACCGATTAATCCTCAATGTCATCCGGCAAAGCAATGGGGCTGCCCTAGCCGTTGAGGACCAGGAAATTCAACTAGCCCAACAAGAACTTGCCCAACTCGAAGGCATCTTTGCTGCTCCGGAGGGCGCCGCCACCCTCGCAGCCCTAAAAAAGATGGTAGAAAACCGGCAGATTAGCTCTGAAGAGAAGGTAGTCTTATTCAACACAGCCAGCGGTGTAAAATATATATGGTAACTTGGTGAAAGGATGCTTTTAGATGAGGAATGTATTTTAGATGGTACAAGCCAATAGAGTCCATCCGACAACCGAAGCAACCCTAGAACTTCTTTATAACATCAGCCGTGAACTGACCAGCGCTCTTGACCTACACATGGTCTTACGGCGTGTGCTCTTTCTTTCGATGCAAAACGTTGGTGCGATCAGCGGCAGCATTATCGTCTTAGATAGCAATGGCAAACCGATTGACTCGGCGATCATCACCGGTGATGTTGTACACGATCAAACCACCCAACAATTGCGAATCACGTACGAACAGGGATTAGCGGGTTGGGTTGCACAACACCGTCAAGCGGTCTTGGTTGCGGATACCAGTCAGGACGAACGTTGGCTCATTCGCCCGGATGATGCACCTGAACGGCGTGGCGCCAAGTCGGCGGTCAGCGCACCCTTGATGGCTCGCGAAGAGTTGGTTGGGGTGATCACTCTCGTCCATCCCCAACCAGGTTTCTTTCAACCCGAACACTTGAGCCTCGTGCAATCCATTGCCGATCAGGCCGGTATTGCTGTCCTGAATGCCCGTTTATACGATGAAAGCCAACGTCGGGCGCGGGTCATGGCGGCGCTTGCCAGTAGTGCTGCGGCGATCACCGGCTCTTTAGACCTCAAAGAGGTGCTGCAACGCATCTTAGAACAGACCAGCCAAGCTTTGATGGTGGACACGGTTTCGCTTGCGCTTATCGACCCCAAACGACAGGAATTGGTTTTCGAAGCTTCTACAGGCAAATACAGCGAGAAAGTCGTCGGCATTCGCCTTAAGATCGGGCAAGGCATTGCCGGTTGGGTTGCCCAACATGGTGAAGGAACGGTTGTCAATGATGTCTCTCAAGATGAACGCTTTTTCCGAGGGGTAGATTTGTTGACCGGTTTCCGTACTCGGGCTATCGCCTGTGCCCCCATTTGCTGGGGAAATGAAGTGATCGGCATCCTTGAAGCTCTCAACCCGTATGGGAGGGTCTTTGACGAGGACGCTTTAGATGTCCTCAATGGCATTGCCAGTCTAGCCGGCACAGCCATTCGGCATGCCCAGTTGTTCGAAGCCTTACAAGCCGCCCATCAACGTTACCGTGAGTTGTTTGAAGACAGCATCGATGCGATCTTTATTACCGATTGGGATGGGCGGATTGTGGAAGCCAATCATCAAGCTGCACAAGTGACCGGTCTCAGCGCAGAAACCCTGCGCGGGCAAACCATCTATGGGCTCTCATTAGTCGATGAAAATCTCTTGGGCAAAGGCTTTGCTAACCTGCAACCAGGGAGAACCATCTCTTATGAAACCAACTTGCAAACCTCATTTGGGCATACCATGCCAGCCCATGTTTACGCCCGCAAGGTTAATATCGAAGGTGAGGCGTACATTCAATGGATTGTCCATGACATTACCGAGCGAAAGAATTTGGAAACCTTGCGCAATGATTTGATCTCCATGATCTATCATGACCTGCGCTCGCCGCTGGCAAATGTGGTCTCCAGCCTGGATGTCCTCGCAAATATCCTTTCACTGGATGACGAACCCGCCCTTAAGTCTCTTTTGAGCATTGCGATCCGCTCCACCGAACGCATTCAAAGGCTGACCAACTCCCTGTTAGACCTGCGTCGTCTGGAGGCGGGTCAACCGATTAGCAATCCCCAACCGCAGTCTGTGCAGGACATCATCACCGATTCGATTGACGCTGTTCAAGCTAGCGCTATTTCTAAACATCAAGTCATCGAAACCAAAGTGGCGGAGCCTTTGCCTCCTGTCCTCGTGGACGGCGAGATGATTCGCCGCGTGTTGATCAACCTTTTGGAAAATGCCATTAAATATACCCCTCAAGGAAGTCGAATCGTGCTCGGAGCGCAACCTGAGGGTGAGATGGTGCAATTTTGGGTTCAAGATCGCGGCCCGGGTATCCCTGCGACCGAGCAGGAGCGCATTTTCGATAAATTCACCCGCTTGCGCAATGCCGAGGGTCAGCATGGGTTTGGTTTAGGGTTAGCCTATTGCCGCTTGGCTGTGGAAGCTCACGGTGGCCGGATCTGGGTGGAAAGCCAACCGAATCAAGGTGCTTGTTTTCGATTTACACTGCCGGTTGCCCCAAACGAGCAACAGAATCATGAAAGTCAGACCCCTTTAGAGTGACGTTATGGAAGAAATTCGACCGGGAATTTATTACGAAGACCTGTACTTGGGTGTTAATCTTGCGGCTTGCGTCTTTCCGCATGGCACAATTTATATTGACGCTCCCCTCAAAGCGGAAGACGCTCGCGCTTGGCGATCGATGTTACTGAATCAACGCGGCGGAAACAATCGTCTCTTAATCTTACTCGACTCCCATATCGACCGCACTTTGGGAGCAAAAGCTTTTGATTGCCCAATCTTGGCACATGAAAAAACTGCTTCGGTTTTTCGCAGCCGTCCGAGCGTTTTTAAGGGTCAATCCCCAGAAAATGGCTCAGACTGGGAAGGTTACATCGATTCCATCGGGACGCGTTGGGCGATTCCTGACATTACCTTTACCAATCAGTTATCGCTTCATTGGGGTGGGCCAGAAATCCGCCTTGAACATCATCCAGGTCCGGCTGCAGGCTCGATTTGGGTGATTATACCCGCCGAAAATGTGATTTTCATCGGTGATGCGGTGGTCGTCAATCAACCGCCTTTTCTGGCAAATGCTGATCTGGAGGCTTGGCAACAATCTCTGGACGAGTTAGCCAGTCACTATCGCCACTTTCAAATCTATAGCAGCCGCAGTGGCTTGATTACCCTACAAGATATTCGCCATCAACAAACTTTCTTAAAAGACCTCCAAAAAAGGCTCGAACGACTGATCAAGAAGGATGCCAAACCGGAGGCAGTGAACAAAATCGTTCCGGCTTTGCTGAGTCATTTCAGTTTTAGCCAAGAAAAAGAAGATGTTTACACAAAACGCTTACAAAGCGGGTTGTACGAATATCTTCTGCGGCGCAATCAACCCATTCTCGAGGAAGCTGAAGGAGAAGAAACCGACATTGGCGAAAGCTTGGATGCTCCTTCGGAGTTGTAACAAGCGTTTAAAGGCTTATCTTTGATGAGGTTTTCAAAGAGTTACATTGGTATTTTGCTTTCGACAGGACAGAATTGATGACCCAGTCTCCTTACCAGCCAATCTATCAACTGAGCCGAGGCGATTCTTATCAGCAATTAGCCAATGCGATCACCGAATCGGTGCATTTTGGCGCCGTGGCCGTCGTGGATGCCTACGGCAAGTTGCTTGCCTCGTATGGCGATGCGAATACGATCACGTATCTGCGCTCCACCGCCAAACCCTTTCAAGCCTTGCCCCTGATTGAGAGTGAAGCGGTTCGTCAGTACGGAATAGAGCAGGACGAGATTGCTATTATCTGCTCCTCTCATTCGGGGTGTGATGAACATGTTGCCACCGTGCAGAAGTTGCAGGCAAAATGCGGTATTCAGGAAAGCGATTTGTTGTGTGGCATTCATTATCCCCTCCATGAAGAAACTGCCCGTGCCTTGCGTCAACGCGGCGAAAAACCAACGCCCAATCGTCATAACTGCTCAGGTAAGCATAGCGGCATGATTGCGTTTTCCCGTTTCCAAAACTTGCCCTTCGATGACTATATCAACCCACAACATCCCATCCAGCAGACCATCTTAACCGTTTTTGCAGAGCTCTGTGGGCTATCGCCACAGCAAGTGCAAATTGGCACCGACGGCTGTTCGGCGCCGAATTTCGCCGTACCTCTTTATAACGCTGCTCTGGCTTATGCCCGTCTGTGCGATCCGATTCGAGGCGGAGTCTCGCCGCAAGGCCGCGTAGAAGCTTGCCAACGCATTACGCAGGCGATGACAGCGTACCCACATCTGGTTGGCGGGCCTGGCCGTTTTGATACCCGCCTCATGGAGGTTGCGCAGGGTCAAATCGTCTCTAAGATGGGTGCGGAAGGGTATCAGGGTATCGGATTGATGCCCGGCTTGTTGGGCAAGGATTCGCCTGGCATTGGGATTGCTCTGAAGATCTCCGATGGCGACCAGCGCGGTAAGGTCAGTGCGGCGGTCAGTTTAGAAGTTCTTCGACAGCTTGGCGTCCTCAGCGATGAAACCTTAAACGCCCTGAGCGACCTTGGCCCCATCCTGCCGCTCACAAACTTCCGCCAGTTGGCGGTTGGCACAGCCAAACCCATCTTCACCTTGCAGTGGCATTCTTGATGGAAGAACCCAAAGTCGATCAAGGAAAGAAACAACTCGCGCAGCGCATTACCCAGAAGCTGTACCAGAAATACGGAGAACCGCATTGGAGACAACCCCTGCCGCCTCTGGATGAGCTTATCTCAACCATCCTCTCTCAAAACACAAACGATGGCAACCGCGATCGAGCCTTTGAGTCCCTGCGCCAGCGTTTTCCGACTTGGGAAGCCGTACGGGATGCTCCACTTGCCGAGGTCATTGATGCGATTCGCACGGCTGGGTTAGCTCAACAGAAAGCGCCACGCATCCAAGCCGTCCTAAGGGCGATCACGGAACAACGTGGCCGTTTGGATTTGGATTTCTTAAGGGAACGAGATGCCGAAGAGGCGTTGCGGTGGCTGCGCCAGTTTAAGGGGGTTGGGCCGAAAACCGCCGCCATTGTGGTCTTATTCTCGTTGAACAAACCCGCTTTTCCAGTGGATACCCATATCCATCGCGTGACTCGCCGTCTAGGGCTGATTCCCAACTCAGCTTCCGCTGAGCAAGCCCACCAGCTTCTTGGTGAACTCTTTGAGGCGAGCGAGTATGCTTCAGCTCACTTGAACATCATTCGACTTGGCAGAGAGATCTGTCAGGCGCGCAAGCCCAAGTGTCCCATCTGTCCCCTGCAAGACGAATGTGCTTACTACCGGAGGCAAGATCATCGATGAACACAGCCGAAACACCCCAATCTCTAAAGCCTCAATCTGTTCCCTTAAGTAAAGTAAAAGGACAGCCTGAGTGGCAATCGGTCTTAGAAGCTGTATTGGTCAACTTGGAGCAATTGCGCCGTTCTCCTCTTCCGCCTGATTTGCAGACTAACCTAGAAGCAGCGATCGAGAAAGCTCGCCAGTTGCCGCACATACTCTCTGAAGAGAGCGAACAATTGCGCTTGGCGGCCTTGTACCGGGTTTCACACTCTTTGGGCAATACCCTAGATGTTGATGAGGTCTTAAATCAGGTTATGGATGCTGTCATCGATTTAAGCGGCGCCGAACGAGGGTTCCTGATGCTCTTGGATAAGGACACAGGGGAACTTCATTTGCGCGTGGCGCGGAATATGGAACACGAAACCTTACAAAGCAAAGATGCCGTCAGCCGCACCATCACGGATGCGGTCGTGCGCAATGGCACTTCCATTTTGACCACCGACGCGCAAAGTGACCCGCGTTTTGCCCGCCAAGAGTCGATTCTGTTGCATTCTTTACACTCAATTATGTGCGTTCCGCTGCGTTCACGTGGTGAGTTAATCGGGGTCATTTATGTCGATCATCGCATCAGCGCTGGCGTGTTTACCAACGAGGACTTAGACCTTCTCAGTGCTTTTGCCACCCAGGCGGCTATTGCCATCGAAAACGCACGCCTCTATGCCCGCACCGATCAGGCGTTGCAACAGCGGCTATCGGAATTGGAAACCCTAACCCAAATCGACCGCGACCTAAATGCCAGCTTAGATTTTGAGCGCATTATGGAAATCACCCGCTCTTGGGCATTGCGAGGAACGCAGGGTCTAGAAGCTTGGGTGCTGCTGAAAAACAACCAAGCATTACAAATTGCCAGTGGTCCACCCGAAGCCTATCCCCTAAGCCTCCAAATCCCAAATTTCGAGCGAGACTGGACCGCAAAGGTGATATGGCAGGAAGCCGCTCAGACCTTGCTCGCAGCACCGATTTTTCACAGGGGCAATCTCACCGGCATGATTGCCGTTCAAAAAAACCGCCACTTCACCGATCCAGAAAGCCTTTTCTTATCTCGTTTGGCAGCCCGCGCTGCCAATGCTATCGAAAACGCCCGTCTCTACGAGGCTGTTCAACATGCCAACCAAGAGAAAAACCGTTTTATCTCGGTCATCTCTCACGAACTGCGCATTCCGATGACTTCGATTCGCGGCTACACCGACCTATTGCGCCAACAAGCGGTCGGGCCGCTCAACGAACAACAACGCAGCTTTCTAGAGACCATTCGGAATAATGTTGACCGCATGGCGGCTTTGGTATCCGATCTTTCTGATATTTCGCGCATTGAGAGCGGCCGGCTGAAACTTGAACCGCGCCCCATTGCTTTGGCACAGTTAATTGACGAGACAGTCATGAGCTTGCGCCCTAGAATCGATGAAAAGGGACACCAACTCTACATTGAACTCACCCATCCTCTGGGAGAACTCTACGCCGATCCGACTAGGGTCAGCCAAGTCTTAACCAATCTGCTCACCAATGCCGTCAAATATACCCCAAGCGGCGGCTCGATCTGGGTGCGGGCTAGACGAGAAGGACAATCGATTCGTGTAGAAGTACAGGACAGCGGCATTGGCATCGCTCCCGAAGATCAACAACGCCTGTTCGAGCAATTCTTCCGTTCCGAAGACCGCGCAGTCCGTGAGGAACAAGGCTGGGGGCTTGGACTGAATGTCACCAAACAATTGGTTGAGCTAATGGGTGGCCGGATTGGTTTTTCCAGCCAGCCTGGGCAAGGCTCCGTTTTCTGGTTTACGCTTCCTTTAGAGGGCAAAGCCCAATGAAACGCTCCGTTTCTGGCAAGCGTCACCCTTTGCTCATGTACCGACGCACCCTCGACCGCCTTTGGCCCAGCATCTTCCTCAGCGGTGCGATCTTGATGGTCATTGGAATTTATGTGCGCTTTGCTCAGACCCCCATTGACAAACAAGAAGCTGCCTGGCTAATGATCGCTGCAGCTCTGTTGCTGATTTTGAGTTTATTCTTCGTTTTCTTGCGCTATGCAGCTTATGTGCAACCCCGTGCCGATCATCTGCGCCTTGTCACGCCCTTTTTTCAAATGCGCATCTCGTATCGACGCATCCGTTCGGTTCATCCAGCAGAGATCAGTGCCTTATTTCCGCCGCAACGCATTGGCGGCTCGCTGCGTTCTTTTCTAGAACCTTTCTATGGACGGACGGCTGTTGTGCTGGAATTGAACGGTTACCCCATGCCGAAATCGATCTTGCGCCTCTTTCTAGCGCAGGCAATGTTTTATCCCCAAACCGAAGGATTGGTGTTGCTCGTCCCGGATTGGATTGCCTTGAGCAGTGAATTGGATACCCTGCGCGCCGAATGGATGGCAAGCCTCAGGCGCAAAGGCTCGACTCGCTAGGGTTGATGTCGCTCAAGAACGTTTCTGGAACCGAGTGGTTGGGCTGGCTGTGACTGGCTGCGTGGTTCTGCCCAACCGTGAAGTTAGGCAAATAAAACGTATTCTTTTAGAAAGGCTTCCACGGCTCGATAAAAATGTTCGATCGTCTCGCTCTTGCGGAAGCCATGCCCTTCGCCCGGGTAGAGGTGGTAAACATGGGGCACACCGCGACGGCGCAAGGACTCGACCACTGCATCTGACTGAGCGCGTGGCACCACTGTATCCTCCTCGCCTTGAAAGATGGCGATAGGATCACGAATGCGGTCAACGAAGTAAATTGGTGAGCGCTGGCGATAGACCGCTGCGGCTTCGGGAAGCACCCCCAGCAGGCTATCCGAATAATGCGCTTCAAATTTATGCGTCTCCTGAACCAAAGTGAATTGGTTGGATACCCCATAAAGGCAGATGCCAGCTTTGAAAAACCCGGCGTAATCTTCCAAGGCCTTGAGGACGGTGAACCCCCCTGCACTGCCTCCCATAATCACCAGCTTTTCACCATCGGCTAAGCCGCGCTCGACACAAGCTTGGGCACCGCTCACGGCGTCCTCAACATCAACGATTCCCCATGCACCGCGCAGTTTCTCGCGGTATGCCCGTCCATAGCCGCTTGATCCACGGTAATTAACCTCCAAAAAGGCATAGCCGCGCGTCGCAAAATACTGAGCGCGGGGATTAAAACCGTTCTTGACTTGGCTGGTTGGACCGCCGTGAATGTGGACGATCAGGGGCGGCTGTCCCTTGCCTTTCGCCTTGGGATGGTGAGGTGGATAATACAAGCCGTGCACCGTTTCGCCGTCTTTACCAGCCCATTCGATCGGTTGGGCAGGGGAATAAGAGTCCGAAGGAATATCTTCTGGGTAAGCTCGACCCCAAACCCGCGTTTTGCCTTGCGCGTTAACGGTAATGAGGCGAGGGGGAATGGTAGCTGCCGAAGCGATCAGAGCCAACAAAGGCTCACCCTGCCACTCGGTCAAGCAGATTTGTGATAAGGCGGTATAAGGGGTGTCCAAATCCATCACGGTTTCCTCGCCGCTTTCAGTGGAGATTCTGACCAAGCGATCCTGAGCCTTTTGATTGCGGATTACATAGATTGAACTTCCATCGGGGCTAAACTGAAAGGTGCGCAAGCCCTGAATCCAAGCCGGCACGGCATGTTCGGCAGCCGTCTCGGTGAGTTGGCGGTGATTGCCCGTTTGTAGGTTATACAGCCATAATTGCCACCAATTGCCGCTTTCCTGCACGTATGCCAGGTAGCGGCCGTCGGGCGAGAAGAGGGGTTGAAAGGTGGAGGTTTGCTCGTCCCCGGCGATTGTCTCCACGCGCCTACAATGCCATCCTTCCCCCTGCTGCTCCAACTCTGCCAGACGCAGCCAGGTGCCATCCCAGGGCATATTCGGGTGATTCCAAGCCACCCAGGCTAGATACCGCCCTTGCGGATGCCAAGCTGGCTGCATATAAAAATCTTCCCCCTGCACCAGAATTTGTGGCCAACGTTTCCCCTGTCCGTCTACCAGGGCGAGGACATCTTTGTCTTCGTAGGTGTGGACATAGACCAACCCATTGCCGTCTGGGGAGGGGGTGGGGGCGGCGGCTCTTCCGAAAGCAGGGGTTATCGGCATAGCCGCATCCCCCAGCAGCGACTGACGGTATATGCGCCCCTGCGCAGCTTCAACAAAGTACACCCATTCGCCGCAAACGGCAAAGTCGCCGCCTCCGTATCCAACTTTGGCGCGCACCGAAAACTCGGCGTTCAGGTCTCGCCGCCCCTGGCCGTCCAAAGGTTGGACAACGATCACCCCTCGATCGGAGCGATTCTCCAACCACAAGAGATAGCCGAGTGGCGATAGAGCAAGTTCGGCAAAGGATAACCCGCGTGCCATCGAAAGGGGCGTGATCGGGCTTGGGAACAACCCATATTGGAGGACTTTCTCACTCATACGATCTCCTTCTCTTGAAGCAAGTTGCACAATGGGGCGAACGAGCGGCGATGGAGGGGACAAATTCCCCAGCGTTGGATGCGTTCTAAATGTAACGCGGTGGCGTACCCTTTATGCGCAGCAAATGCGTATTGGGGATAGGCGCCATCGCGCTCAATCATCCAGCGGTCGCGTTCAGTCTTCGCCAAGATCGAAGCCGCTGCAATGCTTAGGCACCGTTGATCGCCTTTAATCAGCGCTGTTTGGGGCAAGGGGCTGTGGGGCAGGCGGAAATAATCGATCAATAAATGCTGAGGTTGGCAGGATAGAGCCTCCAAAGCTCGCTGGGCAGCCCATTGGACGGCTGCCACGATCCCAAGTTGATCGATTTCTTCATTGGAAGCAAATCCCACTGCCCAAGCAAGAGCATTTTCCTTAATAATTCCCGCCCAATACGCCCGTTCGACCGGGGTTAGCTGCTTTGAATCGCGCACCCCGGCTAAACGAGCTGCGATCTGCGAATCGGGTGGCAAACAAACTGCCCCTACCGCTACCGGCCCAGCCAGCGCGCCGCGCCCGGCTTCATCAAGTCCAACGATCTGGCGCAAGCCCTGCTGCCACAGCTCGCGCTCGAATTGCAAAGTGGGCTGGATAAGGTTGCTCTTTGCGGTTTTCATGGCGGAAAATTGCTCCAATGAGAGCGGATATACAACAGATCCAAAGCCATGCGCAGGGAGTCACGTCCTACCCGAACTTTGCTCTCCGGGTTGAAATACCACTGGATGGGCACTTCGCAAATGCGCATCCCCAGACGGGTTGCCAGGTAGAGGATTTCCACATCAAACGTCCAGCCGCTGATGGTTTGTAAGGGGAACAAACGCTCTGCCGCCGCAGCCGTAAAGCACTTGAAACCGCATTGTGTGTCGTGAAACTGGGGCAGCAGCAACAGTCGAATGAGCAGATTAAAAGCCCGCCCGATCCAGTGGCGCAGGCGAGGTTCGTTGAAACGTTTTGCGCCAGGCGCTTCTCGGGAGGCGATGGCAACATCTGCCCCGATTAACGCGGGGGGCAGAAACCGCTCGATTTCTTGCGGTGGCATGGAGAGATCTGCATCGCACATCAGGCGGAATTCCCCCTGGGCAGTCAACATGCCGCGCTGTACCGCTAAACCTTTGCCGGCTTTCTCTTCATGCAGGACATAGAGCCGTTCATAGTACTGAGTAAGCTGTTGGGCGATGGCAAAGGTCCGGTCACAACTTCCATTCTCCACCACCCATACCTCGGAAGTGTAAGGCTGAGAATTTAAGTAGGTAAACAGACTTTCTAAGGTGTGGGGAAGGCGGTGTTCTTCGTTGTGGGCGGGAATGATAACCGAAAGGTAGGGTGAACTCAATTTATCACCTGTCAGAAAGGGCTTTGGAGATCTTCTTTGCCTCTGCGATTGATTATATCACCGCCATTAAGGGGCTTCCAGTTCTTTCCCAGCCGCCTTTCGTGAAAGCAGGTTTAGGTTGTACCTCGTTTCTGCCTAAGGTTTTCCGTGGATCGGGCTTGATTTCGCGCTTTGCACAGATCAAAATACCCCTGAGGCGGTCATTCAAAATGGATCAAGGCAGTTTTTATCGGGTTGGGGTGTGATGGACGATATTGTTTGCGGCGCTCATCTAACTGTTCCCAGTCTGTTGCGCTTGCCCGAAACACCCCGCGCCGCTGGTCTAGGGAAAACAAGGTGATCCCGCTTGGGTTGACCAGTGCCAAAGGGGCTTGGATACCAACTTCCGGCAAGGAAAGATCGAAAATTAAAGTCGCTGTGTGATCAAAGACCCCGGCGAGAAGATGCTCAATCTGTTGCAAATGAGGGTCGCTCTTTGTTCGGGAGGCGCGTTTTTTCTGTGACGACGTTTGCGGAGTTATGGAGGGATCGATACAGTGCAGGACCTTCACAGCTTTCTCAGGCGATAGTCACTTACAGAAATCAAAGTCTCTTGGACCAATCGCAAACTTTCAGTCAAGATTTGCTGGCGGAAAGCCGTTAATCGAGTCATGGGCAGGCGCGAAAAAATCATCTCTTGCAGAATCGAAGGGGAACGAACCAAGCGCACGAACTCCTCCACCTGCAAGCCTTGGCGCGCTGCAAACACTTCTGCCGTTGCAACTTTGCTGCCGGGTTTGAGTTGCTCGGCGATTAAGTCGCGCCACTGAACGAGGTGGCTATCGTGCACAAAGGGCAACCACCGCTTGGGTGTGACCAGCTCAAGGCGATGCCCCCACTGCGGTTGGAGCGAGGGCAAGATTTGTTCATCTAAGTAGGCGCGCAGCACGTTGTGGAACATCAGACGTTGCTCAAAGGTTCCCCAAGGGCTATGAAGGCCGAAAACCGGCACGAAGATTTGTTGTACCCAGCGCCAATCGGCCTGTAAGTGACACAAATAACCGGCGATAAATGCCCTTTGGTCTTCGGGTAAACCACTTGCGGGTAGCAATTCTGGATAGCTTTTCAACATTTGTTGCCAAGGCGGCATGCTGTTGCTCTGCAGGGGCAAATCAAAGAAATGGGTTTCTTGGCGAGGTTGCCCGGAGACCACTTGGACATCTGGGGCAATGTTTCCCAGTAGAAAAGCGCCGAGGTTTCTCTCCAATAAGGTTTGCGCCGCCGTTGGCAAAGCCTGTGAGTGCACAAGCTCCTGCGCCAGACTAAGGTGATAGAAGGGAGTGGGCATGGCTAAATGGTCGGCGCACCCTCCAGACAATCGCTTGAAGCAGAAGTATTCTCCGTCACAATCACCGCATTGCCGTTGTTCGCCATCAGCTTAACGGCTTTTGATAGCTCAAAGGCGCTACCCATTTTGTAGAGGCGCCGGCCGACAAAGACTTTCTTCCCTTTCTTTAGCCGTTCAAACAGTTCATGGCGCGGCAGGACAACCACATCGGAGAACACTTCTCCACGCCGTTCATAACCTCGTACCCACTCAATCTGACCTTGCTGGTTGTATCGCACTGTTTCAATGACGAAATCTGCTTTCGGCCGTCCCATTCAAGATTCTCCCTGAACCGTGAGATTGTTCTTGCTCTTTATAAACCTTGCAGATTATACCGCGCCTTTCCCAGAGAGGTAGATGAACAGGCACAGGCCTCCGCCTTCTCGGGGAAGGCGGAGGCCATCACAAAGGGAGGAGGACGAAATGGTCGTTTGAAGCCGCCGTGGGATTTACTCTACCTTTTGAGATTGTTGAATGGGAAAGAGGGTTTCCATTGGAATGCGCACGACATCACACCATTCGGCTGAGTGCGGATTGAGTCCACGCACGGCGTTGTGATAAGCCTTCTGCACGGCGCGGGTGATCGGCCCCATGCGGCCGTTGCCAATCACCCGGAAATCGATCTCGGTCAGAGCAATGACTTCGGCAGCTGTGCCACAGACAAAGACTTCGTCAGAGATATACAGTTGGTCGCGAGAGATCGGTTGCTCGATGACGTCAATGCCGAGGTCATTGCACAGGGTAAAAATTGTGTCGCGGGTGATGCCTTCCAAGACTGCAGCAGTAGGTGGCGTATAGACTTTACCCTTGCGCACCAAAAAGATATTCTCGCCGGTGCATTCAGCGATATAGCCTTGCGGGTCGAGCATAATGGCTTCGTCAAAGCCTAGGCGGGCCGATTCGGTCTTGGCTAAGACGCTATTGGCATAATTCCCGCTGATCTTGGCTTTGGTCATCATCACATTGGGATGATGGCGGGTGAAGGTCGAAATATTGGCACGAATGCCTTTTTCCAGCGACTCCTCACCTAAATAATTCTTCCATTCCCACACGGCAATTGCCAATTTGGGTTTGCCGGCGTCAACGCACAGGTTCCAACCGCCTTCGTCGAGATAAATCATGGGACGAATGTAGCATTCATCGAAGCCATTGGCGGCAACCGTTTGACGCACCGCATTTGCCATTTCCTCTTCGCTATAGGGCAGTTCTCGAAAACCCAAAACCATTGCCGACTGGGCAAGGCGATGGATGTGCTCCTTCAGGCGAAAGACGGCCGGACCATCGGGGGTAGCATAGCAGCGAATGCCCTCAAAAACCGCTGTCCCGTAGTGCAGAGCAGGCGTAAGGAAATGTAGAGTGGCTTTCTCAAATTCCACCAGTTGCCCGTCAAACCAGATGTATTTCGATGTCGGCTTCATTTTGATCAACCTCCTTTAGTTGTCTAAAAAATGCTAATAGCTGTCCTTGGTAACGCAGCCGTTTAGGTCGGAATGGCAGCCGCATCCAACTGTTCGATGATCTTGCGTGTCATGGCGGCTGTGTTGGCGCTTCCGCCTAGGTCAGGGCTGAGGATGCCCAAATTCAAGGTCTCCTCCACTGCCCGTTCTACTGCCTCAGCTTCCCGTTCTAAGCCCAAGGAATATCGCAAAAGCAGGGCAGCGGATAGGATGGTGCCAACCGGGTTGGCAATTCCTTTGCCGGCGATATCCGGGGCTGAACCGTGAATGGGTTCATATAAGCCACGCGGCCTTCCATGTCGATTTTGGGTATCGCCAAGCGAAGCCGAAGCCATATTGCCCATCGAGCCGGTCAACATGGAGGCTTCGTCAGTCAAAATATCTCCAAACATATTTTCGGTTACCAGCACGTCGAAACTGGCTGGACGTTGCAGGAGGTACATTGCCGCCGCATCGACCAAAAGGTGTTCTAAGGTCACCTGCGGATAATCCTTAGCCACTTCATTGACCACCTTGCGCCATAAACGAGAGGTCTCTAGCACGTTTGCCTTGTCAATTGAGGTGACCTTGCGTTTTCTCTGACGAGCTAACTCAAAAGCTAATTTAGCCACGCGGCGCACTTCGCTCTCGGTGTAAGCCATCGTATCTACAGCCCGTTCTTCACCCGCTTCTACCCACCGTCGTTTTGGTTGTCCAAAATAGATGCCGGAGGTCAATTCACGGACAAAGATCAAATCCACCTCGGCAATTTTCTCCATTTTGAGCGGGGAGGCGTGCAATAAGCGGGGGTGCGGTTTAACCGGGCGCAGATTGGCAAAAACCTCCAGACCCTTGCGGATAGCCAATAAGCCCTGTTCGGGACGCATGGGCGCATCTGGAGAATCCCATTTTGGCCCGCCCACTGCCCCAAGCAGGACAGCATCGGCTGCTTGGCAGGCCTCAAGGGTAAAGGGCGGCAGAGGGGTCTGGTATTGGTCAATGGCAGCCCCACCGATGGGGTAATTTTCCATCTCGAAGGTGTGCCCATAAGCGTTCGCCACGGCTTGTAATACCGTTTGGGTGGCTTCGATGACTTCCGGGCCGATTCCGTCACCGGGTAAACAGGCAATAATTGCTTTCATTCGCTAAAGTCTCAGCTTTCAGAATGGGTTGTATGGTGGGCAAGGGCATATTCAAAACTATCAGCGATTGCCCGCCAACTGGCTTCGATGATATTGGTGCTGGCGCCCACCGTGCTCCAGCGACGGGTGCCGTTTTTGGTGTCGATCAGCACTCGTACGGCTGAAGCCGTCCCATTTTCGCTATCCACAATGCGCACTTTGTAATCATCGAGGCGCACTGCGCGGATGGCCGGATAGACGTCCTCTAACGCTTTGCGCAAAGCGGCGTCCAGAGCGTTGACCGGCCCGTTGCCTTCCGCAGCCGTGTGCAGGATGCGATCCCCAACCCGCACCTTGACGGTCGCTTCGGCTAACATGCCGCGCCCCTGACGGTGCTCGACGACAACCGTAAAATCGATTAACTCAAAGGGAGGTTGATAACCGGGTTGGGCGCGTTGGAGCATTACATTGACCGATCCTTCGGCACCTTCAAAAGTAAATCCTTTCGCTTCCAGTTCCTTGATCTCGTTGAGAATGCGGCGAGCTTGCTCTGGGGTCAGGGATACACCCAGTTCCTGAGCTTTCTCAACCAGATTGCCTCGCCCGGAGAGTTCAGAGACAACCGAGCGACGTTGATTACCCACTAACTTGGGATCGATGTGCTGATAGGACTCTTCGTGCTTCAGCATGGCTGCCACGTGGATGCCGCCCTTATGGGTGAAGGCGCTGGCGCCTACATAAGGCTGATGACGGTCGTGGGGCAAATTGGCAACCTCAGAGACAAAGTTGGATAGCTCAGTTAAGCGAGCTAACTGGTCATCGGATACACAACGTTTGCCCATCTTGAGTTGTAAACTGGCGGTAACGGCGCACAAATCCGCGTTACCAACCCGCTCACCATAGCCATTGATCGTCCCTTGCACGTGAACCGCCCCGGCTCGAACTGCTGCCAGAGTGTTGGCTACTCCACAGCCGCTGTCATTATGACAATGAATGCCCAACGGGGTGCCAATTTGCGCTTTGACTTCCCGGACAATTTGTTCAATCTCCCAGGGCAGGCAGCCGCCATTGGTGTCGCACAACACGATCACATCTGCCCCGTTTTGCTCGGCCGCCCGCAGGGTCTCTAGGGCATAGTTGGGGTCTGCTTTGTAGCCATCGAAAAAGTGTTCCGCGTCATAAATAACTTCTTTCCCCTGCGCTTTCATAAAGGCGACACTGCTGCCAATCATGCGCAGGTTTTCTTCTAACGTCGTCTCCAACACATGAAAGACATGCAAATCCCAACTTTTGCCTACCAGCGTAACCACCGGCGTTTGGGCTTGCAACAAGGCTTGAATGTTGGCATCGTCTTCGGGAGGCGTGTCTTTGCGGGTGGTGGAACCAAAGGCGGCAATTTTGGCGTTTTGCCAGCTCATTTTGGCGGCTCGTTCAAAGAAGCGCGCATCTTTGGGATTTGAGCCTGGCCATCCGCCTTCGATATAGTGGACCCCGAAGCGATCGAGACGTTCAGCAATGCGAATCTTATCTTCCAGCGAATAGGAAATGCCCTCGCGCTGGGAACCATCGCGCAGGGTGGTGTCATAAAGAAAAACATCGGGGGAAGATTCATGCGAAGTCATAGCGCCTCACTCCAAAAGGATAAGCTCGTTCAGAATGTTCGTAGGCATCGATTTGAGCCGAGAAATCGAGCAAATAGCCTAGCGAGTCTAGACCTTTTAACAGACAAGTTTTATGGAAAGCTTCAATCGGAAAGTGGGCTTGAGAACCATCTGGCAGAGTTAGGGTTTGCGAAGCCAAATCAATCGTGATTGCCCAAGCCTGTGTTGCTCCTTCCTGTTGACGCTCTTGCTCGACCAGGTCAACCAGGCGCGCGTGGGTTTGTTGATCTACTTGGACCGGCAATAGACCGTTCTTGAGGGCATTATTGCGGAAGATGTCAGCAAAGGAGGTGCTGATGACAGCGCGGATGTTCCAAGCCATCAGCGCCCAAGGGGCGTGTTCCCGAGAGGAACCGCAGCCGAAATTATCCCCGGCCAATAAAATTTGGCGTCCCTGATAACGCGCTTGGTTGAGCGGAAAATCCGGATTTGGCGAGCCATCGGCTAGATAGCGCCAGCGGGCAAACAAACCTTCGGCTAAACCATTTTTATCGGTCACCTTCAAGTAGCGAGCAGGAATAATCTGGTCGGTGTCGATGTCATTATGTAAGATGGGAAGGATCGCCGAGGTCAGACGCTCAAAGGGTTGCATTTATATACTCCTTGGATCGGTGATACGCCCGCGAATGGCGGCTGCGGCTGCGGTCAAAGGGCTTGCCAATAGGGTACGTCCGCCATCCCCTTGGCGGCCTTCAAAATTGCGGTTACTGGTGCTCACAGCAACTTGACCGGGCTGCAACTGATCGCCGTTCATCGCGATACACAGGCTGCAGCCGGCGTAACGCCATTCTCCGCCGGCTTCTAAGAAGATGCGGTGTAAGCCCTCCGCTTCAGCTTGGCGGCGCACGCTTTCTGAGCCTGGCACCACAATTAGGCGTACCCCCTCGGCGACCTTGCGCCCTTTGAGCAATGTGGCTGCTTGGCGCAGGTCGGTGAGGCGGGAATTGGTGCAACTTCCGATAAAGACCACATCTACCGGCTGGCCTAGCATCGGTTGGTTGGGCTGAAATCCCATATAACGCAAGGCTTTTTCAAGCGCAGCGCGCTTTTCAGCGTTTTTCTCTTGCTGTGGGTCCGGAATGCGCCCGCTGATCGGAATGCCCATGCCCGGGTTCGTGCCGTAGGTGATCATCGGCTCCAATTTTGAGACATCAATGGTCACCTGACGGTCATATTGTGCGCCAGGGTCGGATGGCAAACTGCGCCAATAGGCAAGCATCTGTTCCCATGCTTCTCCTTTCGGAGCGAAGGGGCGATTGGCGAGATATTCAAACGTGGTGTCATCTGGGGCGATCATCCCGGCCCGCGCGCCACCCTCAATGGACATATTGCACAAGGTCATGCGTTCTTCCATGTTGAGCGCTTGGACAGCTTCCCCGCAATACTCAAAGACATGCCCGGTGCCACCGCCGACGCCGATTTGGGCAATGAGGGCGAGAATCATATCTTTGGAGGTTACGCCGGGTTGCAAACGTCCCTCGAAGACGACTTGATAGGTCTTGGGGCGGTATTGGAGCAGACATTGGGTTGCCAATACCAGCTCCACTTCACTGGTGCCGATGCCAAAAGCCAGCGCGCCGAAGGCGCCATGCGTTGCTGTATGGCTGTCGCCGCACACAATGGTCATGCCCGGTTGGGTGAATCCCAACTCTGGACCAATGACATGTACAATGCCGCGTTGCTCGTCTCCCAAATCGTATAGGCGAATGCCGAAATCCGCGCAGTTACGGCGCAGTTGCTCGAGTTGCTTGGCACCTTGAGCATCGATGGCACTTAACGAAAGGTCTTTGGTGGGGGTGGAGTGGTCCATGGTCGCCACACAGCGATCCGGTCGGCGTACCTTTAACCCTCGCTGGCGCAAACCCTGAAAGGCTTGCGGTGAAGTGACCTCGTGAATCAGGTGAAGGTCAATGTACAGCACAGCGGGAGAGCCTGGCTCTTCCACCACGACATGCTGATCCCAAATCTTTTCGAATAACGTTTTTGGTCTGCTCATCTTCCTAAAAAGCTGCAAAGGAATCGCAACGATAGGTATCGTCATCGGGATAGTGACGGCTGATGTGCCAATCATCAAAGGCGCTGGAGGGCAGTGTTGCTCCAGGGCGGTCTTCGCCAGTTTGTGCAGCGCTAACCGCTCGCGTTTGGCGGTCGGCTTTGAAGTAGCCATTCTGCTCGGTAATCGAGGTCATATCCCAATAGCGAGGATAAAGGCGCATGCGGTGATAATCTCCTAAGTACGGGGGGTTGGTCGAACGGGGCGATTCTTTCTTAGCCATTTCTTTTGCTCCTTTTCTTAGTTCTCTAAATCGTTGACATGACCATGTTGATTTTGACATCCACATAGCGTTCGAATTGACGGAAGTTTTCGCGGAACAAGTCTGCCAAGTGTTCAGCCGTTTGATCATACGCTTTCGGGTCTTGCCAGGTATTGCGGGGCACTAACAACTCATCAGGTACATCTGGACAGTGTTGAGGTACGTCCAGGTTGAAGTAAGGAATGCGTTGATAGGGCACATCCTCCAACTTCCCTTGCATTGCCGCAGTGACCATGGCACGGGTATAAGGCAAAGGCATCCGTTGTCCGATGCCATAAGGCCCCCCGGTCCAACCTGTGTTCACCAGCCACACCTGAGTGTCATGCTTTTGCAGTTTCTCTGCCAACATCTGGGCATAGCGCGCGGGATGCAAGGGCATGAATGGCGCTCCAAAGCAGGTTGAGAAGGTTGCTTGTGGTTCCTTCCCCAAACCTTTTTCGGTGCCGGCCAATTTCGAGGTATAGCCGGACAGGAAATAATAAATCGCTTGTGAATGGTCAAGACGGGCAATGGGAGGCAACACCCCATACGCATCGGCTGTCAAGAAAAAGATATTTTTAGGATGGCCGGCAACACCGTTTGGGACGATGTTATCAAGAAAGCCAATTGGATAAGC
This sequence comes from Anaerolineae bacterium, assembly GCA_003130835.1. Classification (GTDB taxonomy): domain Bacteria; phylum Chloroflexota; class Anaerolineae; order Anaerolineales; family UBA4823; genus NAK19. The sequence goes on from QEXX01000120.1 coordinate 41,138, forward strand.
CGCCCGCGTGTTCTCGGTATAGGAATCATCGTCGAAGTCAACCCGGCGCGTGTAAGAGTCGATGGCGGCATTTTCAATCACAGTTCCAAAGTGGCGCGTGGCTTTCCAAATTAACGGTTCGTACTCTTTGGAAAGGCGGATCACTTTTGCGTAACAGCCACCTTCGAAATTAAAAACTCCATCTTCTCCCCAGCCGTGTTCATCATCGCCGACCATTTTGCGTTGAGGGTCGGAAGAAAGCGTTGTTTTCCCCGTTCCAGAAAGGCCAAAGAACAGAGCGACATCACCTTGCTCCCCAACCGTTGCCGAACAGTGCATCGGTAGAACATCTTGCTGGGGGAGGAGGTAATTCATTGCTGTAAACATGGCTTTTTTGATCTCACCGGCGTACCCTGTGCCGCCGATGAGCGCCATCCGTTTGGAAAAGTTCAAGATGATAAAAACATCCGAGTTTAACCCATCCAGATCTGGGATTGCCCGAAAGTTAGGCGCATGAAGGATGGTAAATTGTGGCACATGATTCGGTAATTCCTGCGGATTACAACGAATGAAGACATTGCGGGCGAATAGGCTGTGCCAGGCATTTTCGGTGATCACCCGAATCGGCAACCGATAGCGTGGATGAGCACAAATGGTTGTGTCTTGGACAAAAACATCCCGACCTTGAAAATAAGCTGTCATCCGTAAATGGAGTTGCTCAAAACGGGTTGGATCGAGAGGCTGATTGATCTTGCTCCAATTGACCCGCTCAGCACTTTCCAAATCGGAAACGATATACTTATCATTCGGCGCTCTGCCGGTATAAACACCCGTGCGCACGACAATGGCGCCCTCATGCGCTAAAACACCTTCACGACGAGAGACAATCCGCTCAACCAATGCCGGAGTTGGCAGAGTCCAATATTCCATATTTAAATTTCTTAAGCCATGATTTTCCAAGCCGTAACGGCTGGGAATACCCATCGTATTGCTCATTGGGCTTGATTGCCTCCGTTTTTTGAAAACCCGCTTGCCATGAGCAGTTTATTCAATGCAGCCAAGTAAGCCTTGGCAGCAGCGACGATGATATCGGTGTCGGCGCCATAGCCGCCGAAGGTGCGCGTGCGGGTCTGACCGTTTTGAGGCGAGGTGCGCTCGTGCAGGCTGGGATTTTCCGCTTGAAGGCGCACGGTTACTTCACCCAAGGCATCGATTCCTTCTGTTACTGCATGAACATTGAACTCTAACAAGGTATTGGGAGCACCGACAATGGCATCAATGGCACGGTAGGTTGCATGCACAGGCCCGGTGCCTACAGCAGCGTGTATCTGAGTCTGCCCATCAGGACCACGCAAGCGCACTGTGGCGGTAGGCATCCCCATCGTGCCACATGCCACCTGTAATCCATCCAGAGTATAGAACTCTTCACCGCGGCTTGCCTGGTCGCCTACCAAGGCTTCTAGGTCTGCTTCGGTGATCACTTTCTTTTTATCTGCCAGTTCTTTATAGCGCTCAAAGGCAGCGTCCAGTTCTTCTTTGGTGAGTTGGTAACCCAGTTCTTCCAAATGCACGCGCAAGGCGTGTCGGCCGGAATGCTTGCCCATCACCAGTTTGGAGCGCCCCAAACCGATCGTTTCTGGGCGCATAATCTCATAGGTTTCCTGATGCTTCAACATACCATCTTGATGAATGCCGGCTTCATGAGCAAAGGCATTGGCGCCGACAATAGCTTTGTTGGGTTGCACCGGGATGCCGGTATAGGTTGAAACCATGCGACTGACGCGGGTGATTTGGGTCGTGTCGATGCCGGTGGTCAGTCCGAACAAGGCGCGGCGGGTATGCAGAGTCATAACGACTTCCTCTAGGGAGGTGTTCCCCGCCCGTTCGCCAATCCCGTTAATGGTCACCTCTGCTTGGCGGGCGCCGGCGCGAATGCCAGCAATGGTATTTGCGGTTGCTAAGCCAAGGTCGTTATGGCAATGCACCGAGACAATGGCTTTCTCAATGCCATCGGTATTGGCGATAATGTTGCGGATCAGGTTGCCAAATTCGTCTGGGGTGGTGTACCCGACGGTATCGGGAATATTGATCGTCGTCGCACCGGCTTTGATGGCTTCCGATAGAACAAGGTAGAGGAACTCGGGTTCACTGCGCCCGGCATCTTCCGGTGAGAACTCGACATCTTCACACAGGCTACGGGCGTAAGCCACCATTTCTTTGACCCGCTCGACCACTTCTTCCGCATCCATGCGCAGTTTATAGCGCATGTGGATCGGTGAGGTGGCAATGAAAGTATGGATGCGCGGATGGGCTGCATATTTCACTGCATTCCAAGCTGCGTCAATGTCCTGCTTATTAGCACGTGCCAAACCACAGATGATCGGCACCCGACGTGTGGTTTCGCCTTCGCCCCACACGGTATTGCCTACCTGCTCGGCGATCATGCGTACCCCTTCAGCATCATCGGGCGAGGCAGCCGGAAAGCCGGCTTCGATGACATCCACGCCAAGGCGAGCTAGGGCGCGGGCGATCTCCAGCTTTTCCGCCGAGGTCAAACTTGCGCCCGGCGATTGTTCCCCATCCCGCAAGGTGGTGTCAAAGATGCGAACGTAATTGGGTTGAATGGTTGTCGGGTTCATCGCTTCTTCACCTTGTGCTTTCAAAGGGATTATTCACCTGGCCGGATTTCAACGGGTTGAATGAATGGCATCATGCGGCGTAATTCAGCGCCAACCTTTTCGATTAGGTGATTCTGTTCTTGCTTGCGCCGTTCGTTGAACCACGGACGACCGTTTTGGTTTTCCTCGATCCAACGTTGGGCGTAGGTGCCATCTTGGATGTCCTTCAGCAATTGCCACATGGTGTGACGAGTCTCTTCGGTAATCAAGCGCGGTCCGGCTGTGTAATCGCCATGCTCGGCGGTGTCGGAAACCGAATAGCGCATGTAGTTCAAGCCGCCGCGATACATCAGATCGACAATCAATTTCAATTCATGCAGGCATTCAAAATAAGCCAGTTCGGGTTGATAGCCGGCTTCGACCAATGTCTCAAAGCCGGCTTTAACCAAAGCTGTCACACCACCACACAAGACAGCCTGTTCCCCGAACAGATCAGTTTCGGTCTCTTCGGCAAAAGTGGTTTCCAATACTCCTGCGCGGGTGGCGCCGAGCGCATAGGCGTAAGAGAGCGCTTCGGCTTTGGCACGCCCGCTCGCATCCTGATGGACGGCTAAGAGCGATGGCGTTCCCCCGCCTTCAACATAGATTTCGCGCACGCGATGTCCGGGCGCTTTTGGAGCGACCATGCTGACATCCACGTCATGAGGGGGTTGAATCGTCCCGTAACGGATGTTAAACCCATGCGCAAACATCAAGGTCTTGCCGGCCGTCAGGTAGGGAGCAATGGATTCTGCATATACCTTGGGTTGCTCGGTATCCGGTAAAAGCAGCATGATCATATCGGCTTCCTGAACAGCTTGTGCCACTTCTCGCACCGGCAGTCCATGTTGCTCTGCCTTTTGCCAGCTTTTGCTGCCTTGCCGCAACCCGACTCGTACGTCCACACCGCTATCGTGTAAGTTTAGCGCGTGGGCATGTCCTTGCGATCCAAAACCGATGATGGCGACTTTTTTCTGGCGGATCAGAGTAGGGTCAACATCCTGATCGTAGTAAATCTTTGCCATACAATTCCTTTCACAAGCAGGGATTAGTCGAACTCGAGCACTTCTTCGGGATGATGGCCGTTAGAACCGGCGCCGGGTGTATGGCGCACCGGTTCGTATCCACCGCGCAACATGGCAACTTGCCCGGTGCGCACCATTTCGAGAATGCCGAACGGCCGCAATAACTCAATTAGGCTCTCGATCTTGTCTTCTGTGCCGGTGATTTCCACGATCACCGAATCGGCTGCCACATCCACAATGCGCCCGCGGAAAATCGACGCCAGATTGGCGATCTCGGCGCGCTGGTCAAGAGCAGCTTTAACTTTGATCAACGCCAAATCGCGGATGACCGCCGGCTGCGTAGAAACGTCCTGCACGTCAATGACATTGACCAACTTATAGAGATTGGCTTCAACTTTTCGGGCATCCACCTCATCGCTGTTGATCACAATCGTCATGCGCGAAATGTCCTTACGATCGGTGTGACCGACATTCAGCGATTCGATGTTAAAGTTGCGGCGTCGAAATAGGGATGCCACGCGGTTCAAGACGCCGGGTTTGTTTTCTACTAAAGCAATCAACGTGTGTTGCATCTTAGCCTCCGCAAATGAACCGAACAGATTAGGCAGGCGATTTCTCGCGCACCGGACGGCGGATCATGTCGTGTAGATCGGCGCCAGCCGGCACCATCGGGTAAACAGCTTCCTCTTTCTCCACCCAGAAGTCTAATAACACTGGGCCAGGCGTTTGATTAGCAAATTGCAGGGCATCTTTGACTTCTTCGGGTTTGGTGATTCGCTGTGCAGGGATGCCATGTGCTTCGGCGATCTTGACAAAATCTGGCCCGTGCAATGGGGTGGCAGCATAACGACTTTCAAAGAAGAATTCCTGCCACTGGCGCACCATGCCCAGGAAATGGTTGTTCATAATGGCAATTTTGACGCTGGCGCCTTCTTGGACAATGGTCGAGAGTTCGGCCTGTGTCATCTGGAAGCTGCCGTCCCCGTCGATCACCCACACATCACGGCTCTTATCGGTGAACCAAACCCCTAAAGCAGCCGGCACACCAAAGCCCATCGTGCCTGCACCACCAGAAGTGATAAACCGATAGGGCTCCTCAAAGGGATAATACTGAGCCGCCCACATTTGATGCTGTCCGACGCCGGTCGCCAGGGTTGCCTTGCCTTGTGTGGCTTCCCAAATGCTGCGGATGACATGCGCCGTATAGAGCTTGCCGTCATCGGGCCAGTAGATAATGTCGCGCGAGTCTGACTCTGCCCGCCACTCTTCGATTTGATCGAACCATTCATCATGGCGCGCTTCTTCAACGTAGGGCAATAAGTCGGTCAGCACCGCTTTTAGATCACCGAAGAGGGGCAAATCAACCACGACGTTTTTGTGAACTTCGGAAGGATCAATTTCAACGTGGATTTTCTTGGCATGAGGCGCATAGGTTTTTAGATTGCCGGTTACGCGGTCATCAAAGCGCATGCCAAGGGCAATTAACAAATCGGCGTTCTGGATGGCGAGGTTGCAATACGCTTCGCCGTGCATCCCCATCATGCCGAGGTTATGAGGGTCGGAAGCCGGCATGGAACCGATGCCCAATAACGTCATCGCAACCGGGATATGGGCACGATGAGACAGCTCTTGCATCTCGCGATACGCCCGTGAGATCAGCAAACCGTGTCCAGCAAGGATAACCGGCCGGCGGGATTCTTTGATCATTTGAGCTGCCTTCTTCAACTCAGACGGCGGGGCAGTGCGGGGCGGTTTATAGCCTGGCAGTTCAATTTTCTCAGGATAGACAAACTCAGTTTTTTGAATCTGGGCGTTCTTACAAATATCAATGAGAACTGGACCCGGTCGGCCGGTGCGGGCGATATAGAAAGCTTCGCGAACAACCTGGGCAATCTCTTCTGCCCGCGTAACCAAGTAATTGTGCTTGGTGATCGGTAGTGTAATGCCGGTCACATCGGTCTCTTGAAAAGCGTCACCCCCAATCAAGTGTGCATGAACTTGCCCGGTGATGAATACAACTGGGGAAGAGTCCATCATAGCCGTGGCGATACCGGTTACCAGATTGGTCGCCCCGGGACCCGAAGTCGCCAATGCAACCCCAACTTTACCGGATGCCCGTGCGTAACCATCTGCCATGTGGGCTGCGCCTTGTTCGTGGCGGACCAACACATGGTGAACGGGGTATTTCAGCATCGCATCGTAGATTGGCATATTGGCACCGCCCGGAATGCCGAAGACGACTTCGACTCCTTCCCGCATAAGACATTCCCATAAAATTTCAGCTCCACTTAGTTCCATCGTTTACCTCTCTTTCGTTGTCAACTGCAAATTAGACTAATACGGCTCCTTGCGACGCGCTGGTGACAAAGCGCGCATAGCGACGCAACCACGGGCTAGTGGTGCGCGGTTCAAAAGGGGGTAGGGCTGCTAAACGGTCTTGAATTTCTTCGTCGCTTAAGCGCACGTTAAGGGTGCGGCGATCGATATCTATCTCAATGATGTCTCCATCCCGCAGGGCAGCGATTGGCCCGCCAGCGGCAGCTTCTGGGCTGACATGTCCGATGCACGCTCCGCGGGTGCCACCCGAAAAACGCCCATCGGTGATCAGGGCGACCGATTCGCCCAAACCCATCCCCATGATGGCAGAAGTGGGAGCAAGCATTTCCTGCATGCCAGGTCCACCGCGCGGCCCTTCATAACGAATGACCACCACGTCACCGGGTTGCACTTGTTTGCCTAAAATGCCTTCTAGCGCTTCTTCTTGGCTCTCATAGATGCGGGCTGGACCGCTGAAACGGCGCATAGATGGCATCACGCCGCCGGTTTTGACGATGCTGCCCTGTGGGGCAAGGTTGCCGAACAAGACGGCGAGACCGCCAGTCGGGCTATGGGGATTCTCCAATGGGCGAATAACTTCCGAATCGCGGACGGTTATCCCAGCAATCGACTCTTTTAGCGTGCGCCCGCTGACCGTTAGCCGTTCGGTGTGCAAGGTGTTTCCACTTCGGGCGATCTCGTTCAAAATCGCCGGAATGCCGCCGGCGCGGTGCAAGTCCTCCATGTGCCACGGCCCAGAAGGGCTGATCTTGGACAGATAGGGGGTTTTGTCGGCAATGGCATTGATGCGCTCTAAGGAGTAGGAAATGCCGGCTTCGTGGGCAAAGGCTAAGGTGTGCAGGACGGTATTTGTGCTGCCACCCATAGCCATATCCAACGCAAAGGCATCGTCAATGGCTTCCAGGGTGACCAGTTGGCGTGGCGTGATATTGCGTTCGACCAAGGTCAGGATTTGAGCGGCTGCTCGGCGTGCCAATTCCTCTCGCTCTGCGGTCTGCGCTAAAGCCGTGCCGTTATATGGCAACGCCAAACCGAGCGCTTCCAGTAAACAGTTCATCGAGTTGGCAGTGAATAATCCCGAACAAGACCCGCACGAAGGACAGGCAAAATCCTCTAGAACCTTTAGACGAGCCTCGCTAATCTTGCCAGCTTTATACGCTCCCACCCCCTCGAAAACTGAGATGAGATCGATGGTCTCCCCTTCCGGGGTTTTTCCGGCTGCCATTGGCCCACCGGAGATGAAAATTGTGGGGATGTCCACCCGCAATGCGCCCATGATCATGCCCGGCACGATCTTGTCGCAGTTAGGGATGCATACCATCCCGTCAAACTGATGCGCCTCGATCATCGTCTCGACGCTATCGGCGATCAGCTCACGCGAAGGCAGGCTGTATTTCATGCCTAGGTGCCCCATGGCGATGCCATCGTCAACACCAATGGTATTGAACTCAAAGGGTACACCACCGGCCGCCCGCACTGCTTCTTTAACCAACTTGCCAAATTGCTGCAGGTGTACATGCCCTGGCACAATGTCGACATACGAGTTGACAATGGCGATAAAGGGCTTGGAGAAATCCTCATCGCGCACACCGGTTGCTTTGAGCAACGCTCGGTGGGGAGCTCTTTCAAAACCTTTCTTTATCCGATCTGATCTCATTGTCACCTCTTCTAAAAATCAACGGGGCTGCTCTTGGTGGGCAGCCCCGTTTCGTTCGTTCCTTAGGTAGATAGAATTATCTCCGCGAGGTTGCCCAAACCGGTAATGGGTTCTCAATGATAACCACGAGAACCAACAAGCTACCAAGTATGAGCGAAAGCGAGAGATAATTCATCGCCAAGAATCCTTTCGGTCAATTCGTTTCTTGCGCATGAGTTTAGCTGATTCTATAGTGGCTGTCTATCGCAAAACTATACGAAAATGGCATCTCATCTTTTGTTAACCTTGTTGTTTTTCCTTGCCTAATAGACTGCCAATTTCGAATTTTGAACTCAAAACCTTTCCTCCGCTTTTCTGATTCTCAGGAAAGTTTTTCTTGAGGTGTAGGGTTCAACATCCTCGCCTGGCTCGGACGAGTCGTTTAGCAATTGGGCTTTAGAGGGGCTAGAAGCATACAATGCGGCGCAGAAATTGGCCGGTGTAAGAGCGGGGGTTGGCGCAGATTTCCTCAGGTGTTCCAACGGCTACGATTTCGCCGCCGCGATCGCCTCCCTCCGGGCCCATATCAATAATGTAATCAGCCACCTTGATAATATCTAGATTGTGTTCGATGATTAAGACCGTGTTCCCCCCTTCCACCAGCCGTTGCAAGACCTCGATGAGCCTGTGCACATCTGCAGCATGTAGCCCAACCGACGGCTCATCTAAGACGTAGAGCGTGCGCCCGGTCGACCGCTTGGAAAGCTCTTTGGCTAGTTTCACCCGCTGCGCTTCTCCGCCCGAAAGGGTGGGGGCGGGCTGGCCGATGCGAATATACCCCAGCCCGACATCCTGAAGGGTCTTCAGGCGGTTGATCATATTGGGAAAGGCCGCGAAGACCTCCATTGCCTTATCGACCGTCAAATCCAATACATCGGCGATGCTATAATCCTTGAAGCGCACCTGCAAAGTCTCTCGGTTGAAGCGTGCCCCATGGCAGACATCACACGGCACGTAAATATCTGGCAGGAATTGCATCTCGATGCGCAGTTGCCCCTGCCCTTGACAGGCTTCACAGCGCCCACCGTGCACGTTAAAGGAAAAACGTCCGGGTTTATAGCCGCGCATTTTGCTTTCCGGCAGTTCGGCAAAAAGGGCGCGGATCAGGTCGAACAAGCCGGTGTAAGTGCCAGGGTTGGAGCGCGGTGTGCGACCGATGGGCGATTGATCGATGTTGATGACCTTATCGATATGTTCTAAGCCTTCTATGCGGTCATGGTCGCCGGGTTGGGTGTGAGTGTGATAGAGGTGTTGCGCTAGGGCTTTATATAGAATTTCTATCATCAAGGTGGATTTGCCCGAGCCAGAGACGCCAGTAATGCACACCAAGCGGCCTAATGGAATCTCGACATCGATATTCTTTAGATTGTTTTCGCGCGCCCCGATGATGCGTAGGACTTTTCCGTTGCCGTTGCGGCGCACGCTGGGAATCGGCACATGCAGACGCCGCGAGAGATACGCGCCGGTTAAGGAGCGGGGGTTGTTCAAGATGTCTTGCAAGGTGCCTTGCGCCACGATTTCCCCGCCGTTTTCTCCGGCGCCCGGGCCTAAGTCCACAATCCAATCGGCCGACCGGATGGTTTCTTCATCGTGTTCAACAACCAGAACGGTATTGCCCTGGTCGCGCAAACCTTCCAAGGTTCGCAACAAGCGGGCGTTATCGCGGGGGTGCAAGCCAATGGAGGGTTCATCCAATACATACAACACCCCCATCAAGCGCGAGCCGATCTGGGTAGCCAAGCGGATGCGTTGTGCCTCGCCTCCCGAAAGCGAAGCAGCGGTGCGCTTGAGGGTCAAGTAGTCTAAGCCTACATCCACCAAAAAGCCTAAGCGTGCTTTGATTTCCTTTAGGATGCGCTCGGCAATCATCTTCTGCCGAGCGGTCAGGGGAGACTGTTCGCCGCTTAGATAGTCCACCCATTGTAAGGTGCGCAGGACGGGCCATTCGGTCACTTCAATAATGTTATAACCATCGATCGTTACCGCCAGAGCTTCCTGGCGCAAGCGTTGGCCATTACAGCGTGGGCACACCACTTCGCTCATCACTTCGGCGATTTTTTCACGAATGTATTCTGAGTTGGTTTCTTGGTAACGACGATGGAGGTTGTTGATTACCCCTTCAAAGGGAGCGCGGAAGGTGGCTTCGCGGCCTTCGCGATTATAGCGGATGGTCACCTCTTTGCCACCGGTCCCATAAAGGATGATGTCCAATTTTTCCGCTGGCAGACTGCTAACTGGGGCGTTCAAGTCGATGTGGTATTCGCGAGCAACGGCTTGAAGCGCTTGCCAGTAATACCCTCCCTCTTCGCGCGGCCCGTGCCACTCTGAAACGATAATTGCCCCTTCGTTTAGCGATAGTTCCTTGTTGGGAATCAGCAGATCAGGGTCGATGACCAATCTGCCTCCTAATCCCTGACACTCCGGACAAGCCCCATGCGGGGTGTTGAATGAGAAAGTGCGCGGTTCGATCTCTGGCAAGCTAACCCCGTGTTCAGGACAAGCGAGGTGTTCGGAAAAATGCCAATCATACGGGGACGGTGGAGAGGCTGTCTCTGCTTCTGGATGTGGCGAAGTCTGTGGTGGCAGGGAGGGTATGACCTGCACAGTGAGATAACCCTCGCCGAATTTCAACGCTGTCTCGACCGAATCGGTCAAGCGGCTGCGGAAGGTCTTGCCATTCTCCTCGTCCTCTTCTTGCGGGATGATCAACCGATCGACAACGGCTTCGATAGTATGCAGTTTATAACGGTCTAGAGGAATTTCCTCTTCCAGCGGATAGACCGTGCCGTCCACTCGGGCACGGGTGAAGCCGGCTTTGCGTATCTCATCGAAGACCGCCTGATGGGTGCCTTTGCGTCCACGAATCAGGGGGGCTAGGATCAAGAACCGTGTGCCAGGCGGTAGGGTTAGGATGGCATCCACGATTTCTTGGGCGGATTGTTTGGTCACTTCGCGCCCACACACCGGACAATGGGGAATGCCAACGCGTGCATAGAGCAAGCGCAGGTAGTCATAGATTTCGGTCACTGTCCCCACCGTTGAGCGCGGGTTGTGAGAAACGCCTTTTTGGTCAATCGAAACGGCCGGCGAAAGCCCTTCGATATAGTCAACATCGGGTTTCTCCATTTGCCCTAGAAATTGACGTGCGTAGGCTGAAAGCGATTCGACATAGCGCCGCTGGCCCTCGGCAAAGATGGTGTCGAAGGCGAGAGAGGATTTCCCCGAACCCGAAAGTCCGGTGATCACCACCAGCTTATCGCGGGGGATGTCGACACTGATGTTTTTCAAATTGTGAACGCGCGCTCCAACGACCCGCAGAACATTTTGAGACATACCGTTCCTACCTGAGACAAAATTCTTCAGACCTTTCATTATACCAAGCCATGCGAAAGGAAAGCTTTGCTGGCGAAAATCGCCCAAAAATCACTCTTTGAGTTGCGCATGTTTCCTCTCAAACTTCTCAATTCAAAGGCAATGTTCCAAGCTGCTCTCTAGACGAAAAAACACCCCCAAAACGGCAGTTTGAAGCGACAAGTGTCAATTATAATCAGGGCAGGTTGTGCCTATCGTCCAAGAGAGGGGCTTGATTCCTCGAATGGAAAGCGCAAGGGATGATTCCGCTTGAGCAAGTCAACTCTGGGCATAATCGAAAGAGCAGTACTCGCTGGAGGTGTCAACTTGAGTGCCAAGGATGAACTTGAACAAATTGCTCAACAAGTCGCCCAGTGCCAATTGTGCGAATTGCACTTTTCGCGCAAACGGGCGGTACCCGGCGAAGGTCCGGCCAACGCTGAGATTATGTTTATCGGCGAAGGACCTGGGTTTCATGAAAATGAGCAGGGAAGACCTTTTGTCGGCGCAGCAGGGAAGTTTTTGGATGAATTGCTAGGGAAAATTGGGATGCGTCGCGATCAGGTTTACATCACCAACGTGGTCAAGTGTCGTCCGCCATCCAACCGTGACCCCAAACCCGAAGAAGTCGAGATTTGCACCAAGCATTACCTTGAGCGTCAAATCCAAGCCATCAATCCCAAAGTGATTATCACGTTGGGGCGCTATTCGATGGGACTTTTCCTTTCGAACGCAAAAATCTCCGAAGTGCACGGGCAGTCTTTTTGGGTCAAGGGGCGCCTGATTGTGCCAATGTATCACCCCGCGGCCGGATTGCATCAACTCTCCCTTAAGCCAGTGATTGAAAAAGACTTTTTGCGCTTACCAGAACTGTTGGAGAAATCGAGACATTCCGAGCAAGAAAGCACTCCTCCTTCGAGCTTTGATTCGGACCAACCTGCTAAACAACTTTCGTTATTCTAAGGAGTCTGTATGAGTTATGCAAAGGATGCTCTGCTGGAAAAACTTGAGCAGAAAACGGCCCAAGTTGCTGTGCTGGGGTTGGGCTATGTGGGTCTGCCGCTAGCGGTCGTCTTTGCCGAAGCCGGCTTCCGGGTGGTCGGCATCGACCCCGATGAGCGCAAGGTCGAGACGATCCTGCGTGGCGAAAGCCATATCCAAGATGTGCCTTCGGCTACCATCAAAGCCCTTGTGCAGACCCAGAAACTGCAAGCCACCAGCGATTTCGCCGCGATTCAAGAGGCCGATGCGGTCAGTATTTGCGTGCCAACCCCTTTGCGCAAAACCGGTGATCCCGATCTCTCTTTTATTCTGAACGCAACTGAGCACTTGGCGCGGTATATTCATCCTGGTATGGTAATTGTGTTGGAGTCAACCACCTATCCGGGCACCACTCGCGAAATCCTTCTGCCTCGCTTGGAGCAACACAACAGCCTGGTCGTGGGCGAAAACTTCTTTCTTGCTTTCTCCCCCGAACGGGTCGATCCGGGGCGCACCGACTGGACGACCTACAACACGCCCAAAGTGGTCGGTGGGATTACCCAGGCTTGTACCGAAGTCGCCAGCCGCTGGTATCAACAAGCACTGCAAACGGTTGTGCCGGTTTCTTCTGCCGAAGTGGCGGAGATGGCAAAATTGCTCGAGAACACGTTTCGCATGATCAATATCGGCATGGTCAACGAGATGGCGATCATGTGCGACCGGTTGGGAATCGATGTGTGGGAAGTGATCGACGCTGCTGCGACCAAGCCCTTTGGCTTTATGAAGTTTACGCCGGGTCCGGGCTTGGGTGGTCATTGTATCCCGATTGACCCCCTCTATCTTTCTTGGAAACTGCGTGCCTTGAAATACACTGCCCGCTTTATTGAGTTGGCTTCTGAGATCAATACCAATATGCCGCGCTATGTGGTGGGGAAGGTGCAGGATGCCCTTAACGAGCAAGGCAAAGCGCTGAAAGGCAGCGCGGTGCTGGTGTTGGGGGCAGCCTACAAAGCGGATATCGACGACCTACGCGAGTCCCCCGCATTGGATGTCATCGGCTTGCTGCATCAGAAAGGCGCACGGGTGAGCTATCACGACCCGTATATTCCCTCTTTGAACCATGATGGCTTGGATTATCAAAGTGTTCCTGACCTCATGGAAGCCGTTCGTCAGGCGGATTGTGTGGTGATCGTCACCAATCACAGCAGCTACAACTATACCGCCATCCTTGAGAACGCCCAATTGATCGTTGATACCCGCAATGCGCTGGGCAAACTTGGCAAGGGGCATCCAAAGGTTATACGGTTGTGAAGGTCAGGCTAACGCACAAGCCCTTTTGGATTGAGGTCGTTTATAATACTTCGTGATGACACCCCTTTCGCAAGATACTCTCTTTCGCTTAGAAGATTTTACTCTCCTAACAGCAAGACGGAAAAACGTCTTGTCCTCGCCGAAACAATATGGGAGCTCGGATGAAGATGCGCGACCCTATCTGATTGAGGGTGGTTGGCACTTAATTCATGCTCCTCAGGAAATACAATTTCAACCCAACACAAGTGAAGCCGTGCATCGTTGGTCGCCTTATGTGCAGGGCTTTTCAGCTAGTTTTGTCCAACGAACCCTTGAAAGATATCGAGACGAGTACAATGTCCCAAAAGTCCTGGACCCATTTGCCGGCAGTGGAACGGTACTGGTGCAATCCAAATTCAATGGATTTCCCTCTTTTGGCATCGAATTAAACCCTCTTTTACACTTCATTACTAGTGTAAAGGTTGCCAATTGGCATATCGATCCGCAAAGGTGGTTGAGCACGGTAGAAATGTTGCTTGACACAAGCCGTAGCCTTTCTACACCCAATTTCACCGCTCCATCCTTCCTGAAATCAGAAACCCATTTTCGAGCACCTGTTCTACGTAATCTGGAGAAACTTAAGGCGACAATCGATTGGCTGGATCCCGTAGACCCTGTAATGCAGGGGATTAAGAATCTATGTCTCCTTGCTTTTGCTTCAATCTTGATCGATTGCAGTAATCTTAAGCGTTCGCCTTGCCTGGGTTATTGCCGAACGAAAAAGGTTGAGGATGACGCACCGTTCCATCTTTTTGCCCAGAAAAGCAGACAAATAGCAGCCGATTTAGAATTCTGCCAAAGTCAGTATGCCGCTGTACTGAACACGCCAAGCACGGTATTTTTGGGGAATTCAATGAGCCTTGGCTTGCCTGAAATGGTCGACTTGATTATCACGTCTCCCCCCTATATGAATGGCCTTGACTATGTGATGAACTATAAAATTGAAATGGGTTGGTTGAATTTTGGACAGAGTCATCGGCAACTTATTAAAAGATCAGATGGTGGTTTGCGATAACGTTTCTAAGGGTTTGATCCGAGATTTCGCTCAAACCGCTGGTTATACCCATCCATGGATTGAGCGAATTAAAGCGGATATTCGGGACAGCATCAAGCGCAGAGGGAACTACCGTCGTAAAGATATGCCAGAAATTGTGCACAAATACTTTGATGATATGCACCAAGTTATGCGCAATGTGGTGCAATATCTGAGAAAGGGTGGGCGATTTATTCTTGTTGTCGGCGATAGCCTCATTGCAGATGTTTACGTACCGACTGACTTGATCCTGGCACGTATGGGGGAAGACCTTGGATTACGGGTTGAAAAGTTGGAAAAGGCTCGAGAGCGCCGTTCAGGTCAGATCCGCAGCTATCGTTTACGTGAAACGATCCTTACGCTATACAAAGAGGTCGAGTGAGTCGAGACGAATTGGGATTTCTGGACAGTCCAATTAATGGCTTAGGAATCATTAGAGCAAGGACACTTTTAGGCAACCTCCGTCTTTGGGATATACCTCGCTCCGAACAAGCTCTTCAAATGGTGATTCAAGAAATTGGGGTATCCCCTATTCCAGCACTCTACATTTTGATTGATGATCGATCTGAGAAGAAGGTTTATATTGGACAGTCGGAGGATATATCGGCGCGCTTGACGTCCCATCTCAAGTCTGCGGATCCAAAGATCAAGAATTGGCAGAGAGCCTTAATCTTAAACGATGGCAGAAATGCGTCACAGTCAGACTTAAACGATGAAAATATTCGCTTAACCCTAGAAAATTATTTGGTATCTCTATTCAAACTTAATCGCTATCAAGTGGTCACCGCAGTAACCCGTCAGCCAAGCTTGTCCTCGTTAGAGGCAATTATTGTTGCTGCATTTCGACAAGAGATCAATATTCTTTTGTCCAATAAAGGGAGAATCTCTCGTTTCCTGAGCGGGAAAAGAGACGATGAGTTTTACCTTGACAAAGTTAGAAAAATCCTCTCTCGCAAAGGATACCAAGTCGATCAATGGGGAGAGAAGTATGCCATGGTGAATGGTAAACCGGTCATCATTCGGCCCGGCAGCCTGAAGCAAAAAGGTTGGCAGGTCACCTTTCGCGGCAGTAAGTCGCTTGCTCAACTAAAAAAAGGAGAAGGTACTCTGCTCATGCCGCGCGGCCAAATCGTTTACCTTCCTCTCCAGGAGATTGCAGACTTCATTCGCGATATTGATCCCCAAGCGTTTGAAAGAGATACCCTTGATATCTTTATTCGCTTTGAAGAAGAGCAGTTGTGGTTAGTCTATAAAAACGGACAGAAAGATATTACACCTACAATATTTCCTTATTCCGAGAAAAAAGAAATATGAAAGAATACCTGATCACCGGCGTGGCTGGCTTTATTGGGGCGCAGGTTGCCGAACGATTGCTGCGGGCGGGCAACCAAATCTATGGGGTGGATAATCTGAACGATGCCTATGATGTGCGCCTCAAAGAATATCGCCTCCAACAGCTTCAGACCTTCCCCAATTTCACCTTCGAACGCATGGATATCGGGGAAGCCGAGTCCGTGCAGCGCTTGTTCGCCAAAATGCCCGCTGAGGGCTGGCAAGCAGTGATTAATTTGGCGGCGCGTGCCGGGGTGCGTCAGTCCCTGCTCGACCCGTGGGTGTATTATCAGACCAATGTAACCGGCACGCTCAACTTGCTCGAAGCCTGTCGTCAGAACGGGGTAAAGAAATTTGTTTTGGCTTCTACATCGAGCGTCTATGGGGCAAATGCGCCTTTGCCTACTCCCGAAGAGGCATCCAGCGATTTCCCGTTACAACCTTATGCCGCTAGCAAGAAAGCGGCCGAGGTTTTGTGTCATACTTATCACTATCTGTATGGTTTGGATGTCAGTGTGGTGCGTTATTTCACCGTTTACGGGCCGGCCGGACGACCGGATATGGTCATGTTCCGCTTTGTCCAGGGGATTCTTGAGGGCAAATCGATTACGATCTACGGCGATGGCACCCAATCGCGCGGTTTCACCTACGTAGAGGACATTGCTGAGGGCACGATTTTAGCCTTGCAACCCTTAGGATATGAGATTGTGAATTTGGGCGGACACGAGACGATCCAAATTGGCGAGTTGTTGAGCTTACTGGAGCAGTTAACCGGCCGGCGCGCTCAGGTTCATCATGCACCACCCCACCCAGCCGATATGTACGCCAATTGGGCGGACACGCGCAAAGCCCAAACGCTACTCGGATGGCAACCCAAAGTCGGCTTACAAGAGGGGGTGCAAAGACTGGTGGCGTGGTATCTACAGGAGCGCGCCTGGGCAAGCCAAGTGGTCACATGAATTCGAGTATCGCTGACCGCCTGCGCCAATGGGGGAATCGAATCCTAGCCAATCCCCTTTTGCGGCGGGTGGTGAAAAATTCTGCCTATCTTTTCAGCGCCACCGGCCTCTCGGCGGCAGTAGGCATGCTGCAGGGGATTCTCACTGCTCGCCTCTTGGGGGTAGAAACCTTTGGCATCTTGGGGGCGATCACCGTTTTCACCAGTGTGATCAACCGTTTCGCTTCTTTTCGCATGAGCGAATTGGTGGTGCGCTACGTCGGCGAATTTGAAGAACAGGGCAAACCAAAGCAAGCTGCAGCCTTGTTCAAAGGGGCGGCCGTGGTGGAAATGGGTGCCTCGCTGATCGCCTTTGCGCTCATCTGGGCTTTGGCGCCTTTCGGCGCCCGCTGGCTGGCAAAGGACGTCCAAACGACAGCTTGGTTCACCCTCTACGGTTGGATCGTGATCGCCAACCTGATCGCCGAATCGTCAACCGGCTTGTTGCAAATCTTCGATCGCTTTCGGCGCATGGCATGGTTGCAGGTTGCCGGCAGTTTGGTGACCTTGCTTTTCATCGGCTTTGCCTATCTCTACCGCAGCGGATTAGCGGGTGTGCTCTGGGCTTACATCTTGGGCAAGTCGCTTGGCGCGTTGGGATTCACCCTGGCTGCCCTGCGCGAGGCAAGAGCCCGCTGGGGGACTCATTGGTGGCGAACGCCGCTCAACCTGTTGCGCCCAAAGTTCGGCGAACTGGCGCGCTTTGCCATCAGCACCAACATCAGCGCTTCGCTCAGCCTGATCAACAAAGACAGCGAGCTGTTGTGGATTTCTTTCCTGCGCAACCCGCTTGAAACGGGATATTATAAATTGGCGCTTTCGCTGATCAACATTGTGCAAATGCCGGTCAGCCCCTTGCCCCAAGCGACTTATGCCGAACTCTCGCGTGAGATGGCACGGGGCAATTGGGCTGGGGTGCGCACCCTGCTCCGACAAGGCAGCCTGCTGGCCGGCGCTTATACCTTCGTGGCTGCCTTAGGCTTGGGATTACTGGGTAAACCGTTGATTCGTTACCTCTATACCGAACCCTATCTGCCGGCTTACCCGGCGCTGATGATCCTGTTGGTTGGTTTTTTGGTTGCCAATACGTTCTACTGGCACCGTCCTGCCTTACTTGCTATCGGACGGGCGGAATTCCCTGCTCAGGTCAATTTCGTCTTGGCGATTTTGAAGATCGGCGGCATCTTCTGGCTGGTGCCGAGATTTGGGTATTTAGCTAACGCTGCCCTGCTTTCGGCTTCATATCTTCTTGGCATTAGTGTTTCGGTGGTTGTGTTCGCACTGACCCTGCGGCGGCGGGTAAGTCAATCGGTTGCTCAGAGTGCCTTATGAAAGTTGGCTTTGTCCTGCCTGCGTTGCAAAAACCGAGCGGCTGGCGAAGTTATGCGCTGGGGTTGATCGGCGAACTGTTGGATAAGGTCGAGGGGGTCTTATTCGTTCCGCAGGAGGAGGCCGCAGCAGCCCAACAGGAATTTCCTCACCTCGGTGTCGTTCCAATTGCGGCTACCCAAAATGCCAGTTTACAAAGCCCGAGTGGCGCCTTGCGCTTGTGGCAAACCTGGCGTTCGATCCGTTCTCTCAAGGTATCCCTGGATTTGGTGCACTCGTTGGAGGCTTACCCGACCGGCTTGGTGGGACATTGGCTCGCCAAACAGTGCCACTGCCCCCATATCCTCACTGCGCACGGCACTTATGGGGTGATTTGGATCACTTCGTTCTTCGATCGTATCCTGTATCGCCGCGTCCTAGCTTCCGCAGCCCGGTTGTGTCCGGTCTCGCAGGCAACCGCTCGGCGGATCGAGCAAACCTTTGGGCAGGCCCTAAAGCATGTCCCCATCGACGTGATTTTAAACGGCAATGCGTATTACCAACGAGTGCCCGATGAGATTGCCCAAACACGGCGCTTGCCATCTCGGCCAACCTTGCTCAGCGTGGGGGAGGTCAAACCTCGCAAGGGGTATCATATCTCCTTGCAAGTTTTTGAGCGACTACAAAAGGAATTGCCTGAAGTGCGGTATGACATCGTGGGCAACTGCCCGGACAACGCCTACACCCACCGTCTGCGCGAGAGCATCCGCCAAAAGGGCTTAGCGGGCGTTCGATTGCATGGCACGGTGAGCGAGGCGGAGTTAGCGGGTTTCTATCGACAGGCTAGTCTGTTTCTGCTGACCCCACAGGAGGACGCCGGGTTGCAAAAATACGTCTTTGAAGGTTTTGGGCTGGTTTATTTGGAAGCCGGGGCGTATGGCTTGCCGGTGATTGCCAGCCGGTGTGGCGGGGTATCTGAAGCGGTGCGTCATGGTGAGACCGGTTTTGTTTTTGCCCAAGACGATGTGGATGGCATGGCACAGGCGGCCTTGCGTTTGCTGACCGACGAAGCCCTCAATCGGCGCATGGGACTGGCAAACCGCCGCTGGGCGGAGACGCTCACCTGGAAACGGTGCGCCGAGCAGTTTTGGTCAATTTATCAAAGGTGCGTGGAGGGAAAATGAGAATCGCGGTCATTGCCCCAACCGCGTTGCCTTCCCGGCGGGCGAATGCCATTCAGACCGTCCGCATGGCGCACGCCTTTGCGCGTTTGGGGTATGAGGTGGTGTTGATCGCTTATCGCTCTGATGCTCAGATATACTCTGGGAAAAGGGAGATGCCCTCACCCCTGCGCCCTATTACAGGGGGAGAGAGGGGAAGAATCCTCCCTTCTCCCTTAGGGAGAAGGGTTAGGGATGAGGGAGAAGGTGAATTCTCATCATTGCTAGAACGAGTAGAAGGAATGCCCTCACCCCCGTCCCCTCTCCCGGGGGGAGAGGGGAGTGTGGAGTCACCCCTTTCCCATCTCGCGAAGAGGGATGGTTGGGAGATATTGGCGCAGGAATATGGGTTAGAGACGCGGTTTGAAGTGCGATGGTTAAGGGCGCGGCATTGGGCGCGGCGTTATGATTTTTCGTTACAGGCATTATGGGAGGCATTGCGCTGGGGAGCGGATTGCCTTTTTACCCGTCTCCCCCAGGCGGCTGCTTGGGGAAGTCTTATAGGAAAAGCAACCATCTTTGAGGTGCACGATTTGCCCCGCGGGGGAGCGGCAAGATGGTTTCGCCTCTTTCTAATGGGCAAGGGAGCCAAGCGAACGGTTGCCATCTCCACAGCTCTCGCTGCAGACCTACGGGTGTTCTTCCCTGTATTGTGCAACCTGAAAGATGGATTCTTGATCACCGCGCCAGATGGTGTGGACTTGAGCCGTTATACCCCGCTGCTCTCTGTGTCACAGGCACGGCAACGATTACGTGAAAGCGGTTGGGAACTGCCGCCAGGGTTTATCGCGGGGTATACCGGGCACCTCTACCGTGGCCGCGGAGCAGAATTGATCGTTTCTCTGGCAGCCGCCGTGCCAGAAGTTCATTTCTTGATTGTGGGTGGGGATGGCGAGCAATGCCGGCAATTGGAACAGCAATTTGCTTCCCAAGCGGTAGATAATTACACTTTGACCGGCTTAGTTGCACCGCAGCAGGTGCCCTTGTTCCAGATGGCGAGTGATGCTTTGCTGATGCCTTATCAAGCGCAAGTCGCTGCTTCATCGGGAGGCGATATTGCCCGCTATCTCAGCCCTATGAAACTTTTCGAGTATCTTGCCAGCGCGCGTCCGATTTTGGCGAGTGATTTGCCGGTGCTGAGGGAAATCTTGAACGCCGACAACGCCGTGCTGTTACCGATGCAGGATGTGTCCGCTTGGGCGAACGCTTTGCAAGAGCTAATGCAAAATCCAGAGCAGTGGCGGAGATTGGCTGAAGCGGCGCGCCGTACTGCCGAACAACATAGCTGGGAAGAGCGGGCAGCGTCTATCCTAGCCGATTAAACGAAAACCCAGGCCGGTCTATAAGCCGCATTCTGTCCAGCGGTGCTGCCCCATCGCGCCGCAGCGCAACTTGGCAGCCGCTTGGGTGATCATCTCTCTAAGGGCACGCGTAGCCGCGCACCTCATGCGGCCTACCCGGAACTCGGGGGAAACCCCAGGAGACGAGCAGCCTCCCCGCTTGCGCGCTTGTTCCTGCTTGGCCTTGCTCCCGACGGGGGTTACCTGGCCAACCGCATTGCTGCGGATGCCGGTGGTCTCTTACACCACCGTTTCACCCTTACCCTGCCGTTTGTGGCAAGGCGGTATGTTTCTGTGGCCCTTTCCGGCGGGTTACCCCGCCCCGGGTATTACCCGACGTCGTGCTCTCTGGAGTGCGGACTTTCCTCAGCCCTGACAAAGCAGAGCCGCGATCACCCGACCGACCTGGCACATTTTTATCTTACCGAATTTTTTAGGAAGAGTCAAGCGCGATACGGCACCACATCCTGCCAGACGTAACGGGGTTGAAAGCCCAACAGCGTTTTGGCTTTGCGACAATCTAGCGGCGACATTCGTCCCCCATAACCCTCGCGGATGGTTTGCACACCGGGGTAATAGCGATTCACCAATTCAAGCGTGGGTTGTTTCATGAGCGTGTCTGGAGCAGCGATGTAGAAGGCTTCAAAGCCGGGTTGTGGGTATTCCATAGCCAGTCGGCAAGCAACTGCTGCATCACGGGCGTCAATGTAAGCCCATAGGTTGAAGTCGTTGCGGGCTTCGTCTCGCCAAGCGGCTTCCAATTCAGAGGCATAATCCTGGGGTTGTAAAATGTAGGATAAGCGCAAACTAATGATCGACATTTGTGGATCGCGGCGCACGAATCCCTTGGCTAATTCTTCCAAGACGATCTTGGAAATCCCATACGCATCTTGGGCAAGCAGGGGATGGTCCTCGTCAATGGGTAAATAGAGCGGGGAGAATCGCCGAAACATGAAAGGAAAACCCAAAGCGGATTCGCTGCCGGCAAGCACCACTTTTTTAACCCCTAACACGCAAGCCGCCTGTAAAACATTAAAGGTGGACATTACGTTGTTGCGGAAGACGACTTCGGCAGTATGCTCTCCGGGCCAAGGAATGGCTGCTAAGTGGATGATGGCATCTTTGTTTTCTACGACACCGAATGTTTGACCGAGGTCAGTCAGGTCAACATGGTAGGTTCGCACCAAGGGAGATGTCTTCTGGTCGGCGTTGATCACCTGATAGCCGTACTCTAAAAGGTGTTCAATCACCCATTTGCCTGCTTTGCCGCTCCCCCCAGTTACCAACACTCGTTTTTGGGTTGACATGATGGTATCCTCCTAGAATTAACGCTTTAGGACTACGGTATATTGGTAGCGATCGGGATGATAGACATCAAAAGCTGTTTCAATCGGCTGGTGATCCTGGTCGTACAAGGTTGACTTAAGCTTAATGGCTGCGCTGCCCACCGGCAATTGAAGCAATTGGCTCAAGGCTTCATCAATTTGGATAGGGTAGAGGGTATGAACTGCATAAAGAAAGCGCGCCCCATATTTTTCAGTCAGCAACTGGTAGAGGGAAGTCTCCACGCTCCAGGGTTGGTCGAGCAGGTCGGGAAAGAGGCGGTTAGGCGTGTAGGAGGTCTCATGAGCAACCGGTTCGCCATTTGCTAAGCGAAGGCGCACCAGCAAGTTCACTGGCTCATCGGTGTCGATCTGCAACTCACAGGCAATGGCTTCTGGGGCTGGCACCACCTCGCGGCGCAAGATCACCCCGCCTGGCTGCATGCCACGCGCTTGCACGGATTCACTAAACGAAGCTAACGAGGAACCAATTTGCACCTTGGGCGCTGAAACAAACGTGCCTTTGCCGTGTTGTAGGGTGACCCAGCCTAAAGCCTGTAACTGGCGCAAAGCTTCACGCACCGAGCTCCTGCCCACATTAAGCTGGGCTGCCAGTTCTTCCACCGATGGCAATCGCTCCCCACTTTGATAGCGCCCTGAGCGAATGGCTTCTAGCAGCCAGTTTGAGACCTCATCGGCGATGTTTGTTCGCGCAATTTTCATAGTCCTTCCTTACCAAACCATCAGGTCATCAGATGTCTTCTTTCATTTTAGTCGCTTTCAGAGGCTATGTCAAGCCAAATAGCGCCAAAATTCGGTGGATTTTGTGCTTGACTGACGATAAAATCGGTGCTATACTATAATAGTCATCAGATGATATGATGAGATATTTTCGGCGGCATGAAAATCACACGCCTCTCCACGACCTTGGTTGACGCAAATTGGCGAAATTTCACTTTCGTCCAAATCTATACCGATGTCGGTTTGGTGGGGCTAGGAGAGGCAACCATCCGCTGTCGTGAACAGGCTGTGGTGGGGGCAATTGAAGATATGTCCCGCGTATTGATTGGGCAAGACCCCTTTGAGATTCAAGCTCATTGGCAAATGCTCTATCAAGATTTTCACAAGCGCGGGGGCGTGATCTTGATGGCTGCCCTCAGCGGGATCGAAATTGCCCTGTGGGATATCCTCGGTCAAGCGCTGGGTGTCCCAATTTACCAACTGCTTGGGGGGAAAGTTCGCCAACAGGTGCAGGTATACAACAACGGCTGGTTTGAAGGCTCACGCACCTTAGATGCGCTGTCTCAGGCTGCCCAACAAGCCGTCCAAGCGGGGTTCACAGCCTTGAAGTGGAATCCCTTTCATGGTGCCAATGGGTGGTTATCCCCAACACAACGAAAGCAGGTATTGGAAGAGGTCGATGTTGTCCGTCAGGCGGTTGGTGATCAGGTAGAACTGATGTTGGAGGCGCATGGTTTGTTTACACCGGCTGAAGCCGTGCGCATTGCCAATGAGCTGGCAGTGTATCGACCTTTCTGGTTAGAAGAGCCGGTGCCACC
Organism: Anaerolineae bacterium; assembly: GCA_003130835.1. Lineage (GTDB taxonomy): Bacteria > Chloroflexota > Anaerolineae > Anaerolineales > UBA4823 > NAK19. Next base: position 64,625 of record QEXX01000120.1, read on the forward strand.
CGAAGATGAAACCGCCATGGCTTTTGTGCGCCAGCGTTCTCCCATACCCATTGCTGCCGGAGAGCGCTTATACGGAAAATATGAATTTTCCCGTCTGATCGAAGCACGGGCTGTCGATATTCTTCAACCAGACATCACTTATGCGGGCGGTCTCTTTGAGACGCGCTTGATCGCAGCTATGGGTGAAGCGCGCTATCTTAGCTTTGCGCCTCACAATTCTGGTAGTCCGGTCTCGACTGCCGCTGCCTTGCACCTTGCGGCTTGCACGCCCAACTTTCTCATCCTTGAATTACCAACCAACGATGTGCCTTGGCGGCTTGAATTGGTTGAACCGGCTATCGAAATTCCGCAGCAAGGATTTTTGGAGATCCTTGAGCAACCGGGCTTAGGGGTCAAACTCAACCAAAAGATTGTCGATGCCCATCCCTATCAAAATCCCGATCGGGTTTATCTCTCGGATCGGGTTACCCCAGAGATGGAAAGCTTAAAACAGCGCCTAAAGAAACTTTCTTCTGCAGATGAGGAACGAGATGGTCTTGGGAATTAATGGAAAACTGCTACGGGTTAACTTGAGCGACTCCTCTTGGCGAGTTGAGGCGATTGACGATGCGTTTTGGCGTTTATATTTTGGGGGTTGGGGGTTGATTGCCTACTACTTGTTGAAAGAACTGCCGCCGGGAATTGATCCGCTCAGCCCTGAGAACAAGCTGATTTTTGCTAACGGTTTGGTGACCGGGGCAGCCGTTGGCGGCAGTGGGCGTCATGCGGTTGGAGCAAAATCGCCCCTCATTGGCGGTTTTGGCGAAGCCGATGTGGGCGGCTTTTGGGGGGCGGAGCTTGCTAAGGCTGGCTACGATGCTATTCTCATCGAAGGCAAAGCTGCGAAGCCGGTCTATTTGGTGGTTCATGATGATCAGGTGGAAATTCGCCCTGCCGAACATTTGTGGGGGTTGCTCACGGCACGCACGCAAGCCCTGATTCATGAGGAGTTAGGCGATCACCGCGTGCGGGTGGCACAAATCGGCCCTGCTGGCGAACGGCTTTCCCCCATTTCAGCCATTATGCACGATATCAATCGCGCTGCCGCCCGCACCGGTCTGGGAGCTGTGATGGGCAGCAAAAACCTGAAGGCAATTGCTGTACGGGGGACACAAAAGGTGACTCCCCATAATTCCAAGGCGCTCAATGAGCTGGCAAAATGGTACGCCCAGCATTTTCCGGAAACCTGGGCGGCTGATCTGCGCTTAAACGGCACGGCTTCGGGTGTCGTTCATCATCAGCTGAGCGGCGGCCTGCCCACCCGTAACTTCCGGCAGGGGATATTCGAGGGCTATGAAGCCATCAGCGGCGAGACGATGACTGAGACCATCCTTAAGGAGCGAGATACCTGTTTTGCTTGTCCAGTGCATTGTAAACGGGTGGTCGAAGTGCAAGAAGGGGAGGCTCCGGTCGAGGCGATTTATGGCGGGCCCGAATATGAAACGATCGCGGCTTTTGGTTCAATGTGCGCCGTGGATGATCTGACGGCCATTGCACGCGCCAATCAACTGTGCAACGCCTATGGGATGGACACGATCTCGGCTGGCGTAACGGTTGCGTGGGCGATGGATTGTTTTGAGCGGGGCTTACTGACTGTGGAGGATACCGGGGGCATTGAACTGCGCTTTGGCAATGCCCAAGCGATGGTGCAAGTTGTCGAACTCATGGGCAAGCGGGAAGGTTTCGGTTTTCTCCTTTCGCAAGGTTCGTTACGCGCCGCCCGCGCAATCGGACGCGGCACAGAAGAATTGGCGGTGCAAGTTAAGGGGCAAGAAGTGCCCATGCACGAACCGCGGATCAAATATGCCCTGGGTATCGGTTATGCTGTCTCTCCTACCGGTGCCGATCATAACCATAATGTTCATGACACCGATTATACGACCGAAGAGAGCATAGCTCCTCTGCGACCCTTTGGAATCACACGCCCATTGCCGATTGACGACCTCAGCCGCGATAAGATGCGCTTGGCAGCCGTTGAAATCCCTTGGTCGGTGACGATGAATCTTATGGGCTTTTGTGGTTTTATCTTTTTCACATTTGGCCGTCCTCAACTAGTGTCCCTAATCCAAGCGGTGACCGGCTGGGACATCACGATGGAAGAGTTATTAAGAGCTGGGGAACGGGCTTACACCTTGGCGCGCATCTTCAATCTGCGCGAGGGATTGTCGGCTGCTGATGACCGCTTGCCCAAAATCTTCCACCAACCTTTTGAAACAGGCCCTTCGGCGGGAAACTATTTGCCCCCCGATCAAGTCCAAGAAGCCATTAAAACCTTCTATGAATTGATGGGCTGGGACCGTGAGCAGGGCATCCCTACCAAAGCCTGCCTGGAGCGTTTGCAGATTGCTTGGGCAGTGGATCATTTGCCGTTGACGAAGAACATTTTTTAGCAATGACAGGTGATGGGGGTTGCTTACCCCCCGCTTGTTGATTTTGTTTGGTTTGATCGATTTGTAGTAAAGGAGGATGACATGAAGAAAAGGCTTTCTCGCCGTGAGTTCTTGAAGATTGGTGCCCTTGGCGGTGCAGCGTTGATCGTTTCGCGGTGCGCTCCAGCCCAAACGCCCACCCAACCAAGCCCCCCAACACCCACTGCGGCCGTCAGTATCCCAGAGACTGCAGCCCCCACGCCAACCGTCAGCGACGCAACCTACGAAGAGTGGATTAACAGCATCGCCAGCACCGACCCGATTGAAATCCGCATTGCGCATTGGTTCGATCCCAATAACCCTTCTGAGCACAACCAAGAGCTGATCGATTGGGCAACGAGCGAATGGAAGAAACGGTATCCCAATGGCAAGATCAACTGGGAACTGATCGGATGGGGCGAGATCGACCAAAAGACAGCCGGTTTTGTTATGGCAAATGAGCCGGTGGACATCACCTATAACTGGGGTGGAGCGACTGAAAACTGGTGCAGTGGCGATTTCGTCCTACCCTTAGACGGTCAAATGCCCAAGTGGTGGGTGGATTCGCGCATCCCTGCTACCTTGCAGCCTCCTTCCAATGGACTGTGCAGCGACGGACGCTTGGTCATGGCCGCCATGGGCATGGAAAATCAAGCCGTGATCGTGCGCTCCGATTTGCTAGAAGCTGCTGGGATTGACCCCAATAGCCTTGCCTCGCAAGAAGGTTTTGTGGCGGCTATGCAAGCCTTGAGCCAACAACCTGGCTTTGAGAAGCCCTACGCCTTTAAGATGGGCGCCGATTGGTCGATGATGGATTCAATCCTCTTTGCTTGGCGTGGAAACGGCTTGACCTTCGGCGATTTCCGCCCCGATAGCTCAGAGAAAGACGCTTGGCTGCAATCAGCCGAGTTTGTCAAAAAACTGATGGAGCTAACCCCCGAAGCAGCTTTGAACTGGACTTGGGCAGAGGTTGAACAAGCTTACTCCACCGGTCAAATTGCCGCCATGGATCATGGCAATTGGTTTTATAGCGTTGGCAAGACCTTAGATACGGAAGGCAAGATTGTCAATGAAAAGATCACTGGCTTAGTGCCCTATCCCTATGGCCCCTCCAGCCCGGAGAAGAAGCCCTTTATCACCTTTAGTTTGACCGGCTTCTATCTGCTCAAAACCTCCCCCGAAAAGAACCGACGGGCTGCGCTTGATCTAATGGCAATCCTCTCGCAAACCAAAGCAGCCTGGAAGCACCAAGACGGCACAGTCCCTCCAACCACTGGCTGGACGATCGAAGAGCGGCTTAAAGAAGCCTATGATCCTTCCATTGCTTGGTGGTGGAAGCGTTGGGAAGAGATGAATCAGACCAGCCGCATTGTGCCTCTGAGCGGCTTTTTGGCGCGCGATGAGATCACCGGCGCTGCTTATCCACTGCTGGTCTCTATGTACCGTAATGAAATCACCCCCGATCAGCTTTATACGCAGATGCGCGACATAGCATTGCCACTCATCGAAGCCGCCAAAAAACAATAAAATGGAAGGTTAGATCTCATCCGATGATCGAACCACAGACGATCTCTCAAGCCGTTGGCGCTTCTTCCAGAATACGAGGGCTGTTTTCTAGCCGTCTCAAACGCGATGAAATTGTCCTGGGATACGCTCTGCTGCTGCCTAGCTTTGTGTTTATTGGCTTGGTGATCGGCTATCCATTGGTTCGCTCTGCTCAATTGAGTCTGAATCGCTTTAAGTTAACTGCTGGGGTCGATTCGGAGCAGTTTTGCGGACTGTGTAACTTCCAAAGCCTGCTCCACGACCCCTTCTTAGATGTCTATATGCGTAACCAGGTGATCTGGGTGTTGGGGGCGACCTTTTTGCCGATTCTCTTTGCTTTGGTCCTCGCCTTACTCATGGATCGGGAACTACGCGGGCGCTGGTTTTGGCGGTCGGTGGTTTTGATCCCGTGGATGATGCCTATTGCCACCACTGCCTTGACCTGGCGTTGGATTTATGACCGTCAGTGGGGGTTACTCAACTATTTCTTGCGCCAACTAGGACTGATTTCCGAAAATGTGGGCTTTCTGACCGATAAACTGTGGCTCTGGCCTTCAATTTTGTTGATGGCAATGTGGATGTGGTTCCCCTACAACTATGTTGCCATCTTAGCTGCCTTACAAGCTATCCCAAAAGAGATGCGGGAAGCTGCTCGTGTGGATGGCTGCACTTCTTGGAAAGAAATTTGGTATATTACCTTGCCCAGTATTCGCCCGGTGCTCACCCTTTTAGTCGTGTTGGGTTTGATCTGGTCGATGAATGACTTTACCGCCATCTTCTTGCTCACCGAGGGGGGACCCGGCATCGACTCGACCACCCTGGCGCCACTTGTCTATAAAGTTTCCTTTCGCTACTATGATTTGGGCAAAGGGGCGGCGATTGGGATGGTTTTGATGCTCATCAGCCTCATTTTTGGAGCCATCTATCTACAAATGGTCAAGGCGGAGGAGAAATGAGCCGCTTGCGGCGTTTTCTGCGCAGGTTGAGGGAAGCAGTTCCAGTTTACACGGCGTTGGTCGGGTTAACCGTTTTTATTGTAGTCCCTTTCCTATGGCTCTTGACATCTACCCTGCGTCCGGTCTCGGAGCTTTATGTCTATCCACCGCGCTGGATTCCCCAAACTTTCACCCTGATTGCCTATCAGAAGGCTTTTCAGACCTTTGCCAAACCGTTGGTTAATTCGGCCGTTTACGGGTTGGTGACAGCCATTTTGACTCTGATTGTAGCTTGTCCGGCAGCCTACAGCTTGACCCGTTTGAACTATCCGGGTAAGCGTAGTGTGACGGCTGTCTTCCTGCTAACCCAGATGTTGCCCTTTGTGCTCTTGCTTTTGCCATTGTATATCATTTACCTAAAGTTAGGGTTATACAACAGTCGTGTGGGTTTAATCGTTGGTTTCACTGCACTCACGGTGCCGTATTCCGTACTATTGCTGCGCAGCTTCTTTGCTGGGCTACCAATCGAATTAGAAGAGCAAGCGATGATCGATGGTTGCACGCGATTGGGGGCATTATGGCGCATTGTGCTGCCCCTTTCGACACCCGTTTTGGTGGCCGTCGTGCTCAGCAGTATTGTTTTAGTGTGGAATGACGTCCTGTTCACCATCTTCCTCAGCAAAGATCTAGAAGTTCAAACCGCATCGGTAGCTCTCTATCGCTTTTTCACCGTACGGTCTGCCTCCGGAGGGGTTGCCCAAAAAGAAGTCATGTTAGCAGGAGGGGTCATTCTGACCTTACCGGTCATCGCATTGTTTACCTTTTTGCAGAAATATATCGCCGCTGGTATTACGGCCGGAGCGTTGAAAGGGTGAAACTTAGATGAAGTAGCCATAGCGATCAATTGTTATGCATCACCAGGACAAGGAGTTTTAGGATGTACCAAGAATGGTTTGTTACCGAGTATTTCTCTCAATATGATGAATTTGAGGATTGGGCAAAGGGGGGCAAAACGCGCAGTATTAATGTCTACGATAAGTGGATGCTCATTGTCAATCTCAACCAACAGGAGGAAGCGCAAGTCACACTTACGTTTTATTACATGGACGAGCCGCCGCAAGAGTTCACCTTTCGCTTGGCGGCCGGCAGACAAGGGCGACTGCACTTTTCCGATGAACCGGATAACCTAGGGACGATCAATCTGCCGCCCGGCTGCAACCCGCGCAAACGCTTTGGGGTGCGCGTGCGTAGCACCCAACCGGTGGTCGTCCAAGCTACGGCGGGTGATCGCATCGGTGAGGAACGCATCACCAACAGCATGGCAACTTATCTGTATCACCCAGGTCCACTCGGAGAAGCCGAGAAAACCTGGATGTACGTAGATTGTGTGTATTTAGTCTCCGATCGGTTTCCCTTGGAGGAGCGTGAATGGCTCTCTGTGCTGAACCCCAATTCACAGACGGCGCATTGCACGGTGACCTTTATTCCAGGCGGCGACGTGGATGTTGGTTTACAAGTTTCGAAGCCGATTCAGGCTTCTGTGGCAGAAGTTCAACATGCCTTTGAAGTTGCCCCTGAGCGTTTGTTTTCGGTTTTGATCTCCGATTGGCAAGATGTGCTTCCCAACCAGCCGTATGCCGTGCGTGTGGAGAGTGATTTGCCGATCACTCTGCAAGGGATACGCCACATCTTCGAGCGCGGTCAGTACGAGTTCTCGCGCTGCTGGGCGGTCTTAGACGCTATTCCGATTCCGCCAGCGGTAAGGAGGTAGAAAGGTGGCACATGGAAAACACCATTATTGCCAAATATTTTGAGACCGTCCGACAAGCTCTACAGAAAGTCGAACAGACGCAATCGCTGGCAGTCCAGCAGGCGGCTCAACTCACTGCTCAACGCCTGATCGCAGGGAATATTCTGCACGTCTTTGGCACGGGTCATAGCCACATTCTGGCTGAAGAGGTCTTTTTTCGTGCCGGTGGCTTGGTTCAGGTAAATGCCATTTTGGATCCGGCCTTGATGCTTCATCTTAGCGCCTCGAAAAGCACCGACTTGGAACGCCTGGAGAACTATGCCCGCATTGTCCTCGATCGCTATGATCTCCGTTCCGGCGATGTTCTCCTCGTTGTCTCCAATTCAGGACGCAATGCTGTGCCCATAGAGGCTGCGCTTTATGGGCGTGAACATGGCTTGCATGTAATTGCGATGACCTCGGCGAGCGCCTATGCTGGTTTGCCCTCCCGGCATCCATCTGGTAAAAAGCTCACCGATGTCGCCGATCTGGTCATCGATACCTGCGTTCCTGAAGGAGATGCCTCGTTGAGCTTGCCGGGCTTGGAACAGCGCTTTGGGCCCCTTTCGACCATTCTAGGTTCAGCCCTGATTCAAGCCTATATCTGCGCGATTATCGAAACCATGCTCAATCATCAGGTGCAGCCCAAGGTGCTGATCAGCGCCAATGTGGATAGCGGGCAGGATCATTCAGCCTTGTTCCAAGAATATCGCCAACGCATTCGTCACTTCTAGTAGAAGGCATGAGCGGCGACAAAACCTCTCTGTGTGCCTTAGGTTTGGACTTAGGCGGTGCCGGCCTCAAGGGCGGCATTGTCAACAGCGAGGGAAAACTTCTTGAAGGAAAGCATCTCCCCAGCCCGGTACACGATCAGCCCGAGCAGATAGCTGATGTTCTTGCCAAGCTGCTGCGTGACTTGGCGGAAGAAGCTCAGGCACAAGGGTGGGAGGTGGTTGGTGCTGGCGTTTCTTCTACATTAGATGTTGATCCCCAAAGTGGGTGTTTCTTGCCACCTCACTTTGCGCACTTAGAAGGCTGGCAGGGTTACCCGATCGCTCAATACTTGCAAGATGCCATCGATCTGCCGGTTTTGGTCGAAAATGACGGTCCGATGTGCGCGTGGGGTGAATACCTTGTCGGAGCAGGCAGAGACTATAACAGCCTTGTCATGGTCACCTTAGGCAGCGGTGTAGGTGGAGGCGTTATCTTAGAGGGTAAACGCTTGCCCGATACGCTCGGTCGGGCAGCCTATTTTGGCCATCTTTGTATCGATCAGCATGGATTAGCCTGTCCGTGCGGGCGGCGGGGCTGTTGGGAAATGTATGTCTCAGCGACCGCCTTGGAACGGCGTGCAGCCGAGGCGGTCGCTGCGGCTTTGCATCCCACCCGCTTAGACAAGCGCCCAACCGCTCAGCAAATTGTTGCTATGGCTCAGCAGGGAGATGCTTTGGCTTGCAGGCTGCTCGTGGAACATGCTGGCTTTTTGGCGGTGGGCTTAACCGATTTAGCCAATCTTTTTGCACCGCCCCTGATCGTGATCGGTGGCGGGCTGTCACAAGCTGGCGAACTGCTCTTGGCGCCTGCTCGGGAGCAGATGAATGCACTCCGTTTGCCAATCTGCCCAAAAATTGCTGTGGTTGCTTCGCAATTGCCGTTCGAAGCCGGCTTGCTAGGAGCAGCCCTACTTGCTCTAGAACGCTTTGGAGGTGTCTATGTCCGAAATGCCAAACAGTCCTAATGTGGCTTTGCCCATCAAGGGCCCTTTTACTCCCGAAAAACTAGGCGAGTTCCTCTCTCGTCCGCTGATCGCCCGCTTTGCCACGGTGACCAAGACCGGGAAACCACATGTTGTCCCCGTTTGGTTTGACTGGGATGGAACGCATCTTTGGGTGACCCTTGACCGTCGCTCGCAAAAGTACCGCAATATGCTTTCCAATCCCTATTGTGCGGTGACCATCGATGAGACGTGGGGAGGCTTACGCTTTATTGGGGTGATCTTTGAAGGGCGGGTGGAACTAATCGATCAACCTGAGGATTGGGCGCGGGACTTTGTCCGCAAGGTATACACCAAATATATGGGCGTAGAAGGCTTATGCGCCCGCACCATCCAGCGCATGATCAACGAAGGGCAGCATGTCGTGGCGAAGATCACGCCCGAAAAGATCCTCACCTGGGATGACACGTCTGGTGCGGCGCCGGTAGGGTAGGCAAACTTCGTCTTCGTCTAAAGGCTCTCTCAACCAGCCAACAAACGCATGAAAGCATAGGAAAGCTTGCCGTTGCTAAACTAGCAGGCTTCCTTAAGCTTTTTCGAACTTTGCCGATAAGGAGGATAGAAACCACATCGAAGAGCGCAGCAGATGCAGGTGCAAGTCTCTACCCTTCAAAGCCTTCAGATGGAAGCCTGGCTCTCCACGTCGCTAGGGATTGCCAAAGGACGGCAAGCTTCTCCCGAAGCAAAGAATCAGCTTGCCCTGTCCGACTTAAGCCAGATCATCCTGCGCCAAGGCTGGAGTGAGGTGCAGTTCTCGGCTCAATCCAGCCGCTTGGTTTTGCGCCGCGATGGCAGCCTCGCCCTAGCGGTTGAAACCCACACTTCGTTGACGGCTCGTCGCCAGCAGACCTTGCTCGAAATCCATCTGCCGGCTTCGCTTTTGGGCAAAGGGCTGGAGTTGAAGGCGCCTTTGACGCTTGAGGTGCAGGCTTGGGATGAGCGCATGCGCGTGCAGACCTTGCGCCAGGTTTCTTTGATCAAGCCCATGCGGCGGGTGGAGGAGATTTTGGGCGATATCCTGAGCGCCATCCAAGAGGCTTTTGGGCAGAAGGATGCCAAAGCGTTGCGCCTGGTTTTCGATGAGGAGGCGCTGAAAATCCTCTCTGCGGACGAAAAGCTGCGTAAGCTCGTTCAGGAATTGCTCAGCTTGGTGCAGGTCATCCAAGCGCTACGCCAACAGGGGCAACCTGCTGAAACGTGGCTGGTTAACATCTCCGGTAAGGGAAAGCCCTATTGGCAGATAACTGAAGAGGAAGCAGTGCAAAGCGAAGAAAACCGCCTGACACTGCGCTTGATTTTTGAACCTTCCGAACCAGCTTAATCCTGTGCTTGACTGCCGAAAAACCATGTTTGCGGGTGTTTGCACCCTGAGCCTATTCGGCTTTTTTATGGTAGCGATATTGCCGGACAGGTTTTGGTGGACGGGGACGTCCGCCCTGCGGCTTTGCTTTGCGGGTGAAGCAGCGAGCGTACCGAAACCCGTTGGGTTGGGTCTCGGTACGGCAGGGAGAGCACCTGCCTACTCGACCAGCGGGATTAAGCGGGTTGAGCAGCGAGCATACCGAAACCCGTTGGGTTGGGTCTCGGTACGGGCTGACGCCCTACTCGACCCGTAAGTATGAAGGCGGGTTGAAGGGAAAGGGTTGAGGTGCGATCTGCGAAAATAGCAGGGTATAATCCGCTTGTTATGGAAAAATCTGTGCTCCTTCCGGCTCCCGACCCTAGTCGCTTGGCAAAGGGTTACCTGATCTGCGTCGCCGCCACGATTTCGTGGGCTTTCACCGGCATCTTCATTCGCTATTTGACGGTCAACTACCAGCTTTCCCCGCTGACGCTTTCTTTTTGGCGCGATGTCTTTGTGGTGCTGGGGTTAGTGATGATCTTTTCTGTTGGCAACCGAGCGCTCTTGCCGCCCGGCAAGGGGCGCTTGCCCTATTTTGCGCTTTATGGGGTGGTGGTTGCTTTGTTTAATGGCTTATGGTCGTTTTCGGTGGCGCTGAACGGCGCGGCGGCAGCCACCGTCTTGGCGTATAGCTCGGCTGCTTTCACCGCTTTGCTCGCCTGGCGGCTGTTCCGTGAGCCGCTGACCCCGATCAAAGTTCTGGCCGTCTCTTTGGGTTTGGGGGGCTGTGTACTGGTAGCAGGGGCGTATGACGCCGCGGCTTGGGCGCTCAATCCTTTCGGTATCTTGACCGGTTTGTGTTCGGGTTTGATCTTTGCTGTCTATAGCTTGATGGGAAAATTTACCGCCAATCGGGGCATTAATTCCTGGACAGCTCTGCTATATTCTTTCGCTTTCGCCGCTCTTTATTTCTTGCCGCTCAGCTTGCTGGGTGGTTGGCTGCAGGGCGTTTCCCCCCTGCAAAGCCTCTTTTGGCTGGGAAATCGTCCGCTGGGCTGGTTGGTGCTGTTCGTCCTGGGGGTTGGGCCGACCGTTGGCGGATTTGGCTTTTACAGCTTAAGCCTGAACTATTTACAAGCCAGCATTGCCAACCTGATTGCCATGATGGAGCCGTTGATTACGGCTGTCTTGGCTTATCTCTTGCTCGGTGAACGCCTGACTCCGCCGCAATTGCTGGGTGGAGGGATGATTTTAGGCAGCGTGCTTATCTTACGTTTGTTTGAGATGCGCTCGGGGAATCGATAGGTCTAAATCAAAGTAGCGAGGAAGGCTTTTGCGGCAGACGAAGGGTGGGGCGTCCGGCTACATGGGCAAAAAAGATGGACAATTGCAGAGCCATGAAAGGAAGAATCATTTTTTGATCTGGTCAAAATGCTGCTTTGCCGATTTTTCCTTTTCGGTCTCAATGTCCGCAGGAGTTTTTACGTTTTACGTAATGATAGTCTCCGCCCAACGGTTTGAGTGTCCGGTGGAGAGACGGGCATAGATAAAACTCCAAAATCTCTTGCATCCCGGACGGTGATCGTGCGGTAGCGGAAGTCAATATCCTTAACCCGCAATCGTATGCATTCCATCAAACGTAGACCGCAGCCATAGAGCAAACGTGCCATCAGCAGGTTTGTGCCCGGGAGATTGGTCAATACATGCTGCACCTCCTGCCTGGTTAGGATGGTCGGCAAACGCTTTGGCTTCTTAGTATGCAGGGCATCGAGGGGGTGTTCCAAGTCTTTATGCAACACCTCTCAGTAAATGAGAAGCAATGCACGGTAGGCTTGATTTTGGGTGCAGGCGGCAGCATTTTCATTCACAGCCAGGTGGGTAAGAAAAGTCTCGATTTCGGCAGCGCCCATCTCGGCGGGGTGGCGTTTGTGATGGAAGAGGATGAAGCGGTGCACCCAGTCCACGTACGTGGTCTCGGTGCGATAGGAATAAGGTTTGAGCCGCAGGACTTTGCGCAGTTAGTCGAGAAGTTTCTTCGCCGTGATTGATAAAGCTCGGGAAGTATGATATGATGATTTTGCAAACATGATACATCTTTTTAGCACTTTGTCAAAATTTTGCTGTTTAGGCTGAGGGTGTCCGTAATTAACGCAATTATTTAGGCATTTGTCCGATTTTCGCATCAATTGCGGACGGAGGCAAGATATAAGCAGTTATCCTGAAGGATTCAACCTAATCCTATGTTTTGCGGGGCATATCTGTGTCTAGGCAATCAAGCAAAGAAGATGGTAAACTAACAAAAGTCACTTTGTTGGCTGACCAAATATGCAGTTTCCTGATGCCTCGAAAAGCCATCGGCATGCTATGTCCCCTACAATAGCCTATGTAGGTCCATACCGTTTCTTCTTAACTGACGTTACGCAGTTCATTCGTGCCGCGACATTCATGTCGCCTAAATCCACGAGATAAATCATTCGTGCCGCGACATGCATGGCGCCTGAAACCACGAGATAAATCTCGTGCTACCGCGTAAGCGACATTCATGTCGCCTAAATCCACGAGATAAATCTCGCGCTACCGCGTAAGCGATATTCATGTCGCCTAAATCCACGAGATAAATCTCGCGCTACCGCGTAAGGTGAGTTCTTAATACTCCGGTGATCGAAATGAGCCACCTCATGTTCATGTGGAAAGGGAAGGGAAAATTGCCAAGTTCTGGCTTAACCCAGTACGATTGCGAGACAGCGGCGGTTTTCGTCCCCACGAAGCCCGGCAGATTCAACAACTGGTGGAAGAGCGAGAAGCGATAATTTTGGAGCAGTGGAATGAGTACTTTAGCGATTGAACCACGGCTGGCAAAAGCCCAGGACGTGAAAGTGACAGACGATGAATTGATCGTTGCGCTCGATGATGGGCGGACGATCGTCGTGCCGTTAGTCTGGTATCCGCGGTTACTGCATGGCACAGCAGAAGAACGAAAGAAATGGCGCCTAATTGGGGGGGGACAAGGCATTCACTGGCCAGAATTGGATGAAGACATCAGAGTGGAGCATTTGTTGGCAGGTATTCCATCAGGTGAGAGTCAGAAGTCGCTACAAAAGTGGCTAGCCAGCCGCAAGAAGTCCGGTTCTACGTAGGAGTAGCCCCGCCCAACACCGTTTGCAGCGGACACTTCGACTACGCTCAGTGCAGGCGGCGGCTTCGCCGCTTCGGGTATGCGCCATAAGCCAGCAGAGTTGATTGCAGGCGAGGGAGTCTTGCCTGTCCCGCCGCTGCCGCTGAAACCAACCGTTGGGCGGCTTGGACTGCATTGCCAAAAGGTTGTATACTTGTTGTAACTGCTACGAATTTGGAGTGTAAAGTGGTGCTAAATCCAGTCCAAGTCTCGAATGTTCTGGGTACCCAACAGAACATATCCCTCAACGAGATAGATCGCCTCGACGAGCAGCTCTTTCAGCGGTTCAAAAGCAGGTTCGTCATCCAGCCCTCACTCTCTCGTCTTCTAGTCAGCTTTCAGGCCAATAAGACCAGACCCGTTTATCGCTGGTACAGGTTCAAAGAAGCATTCTCTGCTTCTTTAGTGGAACATCTATTTCACAAATACGGAATTACCGCGGGCAGAATCCTAGATCCTTTCGCAGGAAGCGGAACGGCTCTGTTCGCAGCAAGCGCAATGGGCATAAACGCAGATGGCATAGAGCTGTTACCGATCGGTCACCAGATCATTACGGCCAAACAAATTCTGGATGCAGAGTTCACACCCGAAGATTTTGAAAGATTACGCCAATGGGCAGAAATGCGGGTTTGGGAGCAGTCAGAAACGCGTTTCCCCTTACCAGAACTGCGGATCACACAAGGAGCTTACCCTGACAGAACAAAGGAAGCCATTGAGAAATATTTGGGTGCATGTCAACAAGAGAATCGCAGAGTTCAGACCGTCTTGCGCTTTGCTTTACTCTGTGTCTTGGAGTCTATCAGTTTTACCCGCAAGGACGGCCAATATCTTCGGTGGGACTATCGGTCGGGACGCACCCATGGCAAAAAGATTTTTGACAAAGGGAACATTCCCAGTTTCGAACAAGCCATTTACGAGAAAATCAACGAAATTCTAGCCGATGTATCGCCCACTCACCAAGCCGGTTTATTCCCTACCGAAAAACTTCAGGGCGAAATTCGTTTGTACGATGGCTCATGCCTTCACATATTACCTACGTTGCCTGATGGGAACTATGATGCCATCATGACCTCCCCGCCCTACTGCAACCGCTATGATTACACCCGCACGTATGCGTTGGAACTGGCATTACTGGGGACGAATGAACAAGGGTTGGTGAAACTCCGCCAGGAGATGCTCAGTTGCACGGTGGAAAACCGCGCTAAAGATCTGTTGGGTATTAATCCGCGGTGGATCACTGCATTGGCTGCTGCCGATAAGCAGACGCTGTTACAGGCGATCCTGAAATACCTGGAAGACCAGAAAGCCCAAGGCGCTTTGAACAACAACGGCATTCCCAGGATGGTGAGGGGCTATTTTTACGAGATGGCTTGTGTCATTTCAGAGTGTGCGCGTGTCTTGCAACCGAATGCGCTGCTATTGATGGTGAACGACAATGTACGCTATGCGGGCGCAAGTATTTCGGTGGATATGATACTCTCTGATATTGCTGAACAATTGGGTTTTCGCGTTGAGAATATTCTCGTTTTACCAGACGGCAAGGGCAACAGCAGTCAGCAGATGGGCGAGCATGGGCGAAAAGCTTTGCGCAAATGCGTGTACGTCTGGAGAAAATTATGATGCCCTCGCGCCCTTACCAAAACCATCTCCGCTCTAGCAATGACCTCGTAACGACTTACGAAGCCACGCGTGCAGGCTTTGTCGCACTTGCGCTTGAAAAGAATCGTCGCGCTACGCCTTACGTTGCCGAAGCGAGAGCATTACAAGAAGCCGCATCAAGGGCTAGAACCCCTGCTGACTTGCTGAGCATCAGGGGCATAGAATCGGGTCTCCTCACAGCGGCAGGATTGTCCGATAAAGCTCTCGTTCATTTACAGCCAGAAGATAAAAGGGAAGCCATCACTAATCTTATCAAGAACTTCCTCGATCCGGCAGGAGAAAAGTTTGTAGAGGAGCTGGTGTTCAGGTTTCTATTGACACGCGGCGACACGCTTGGCGGTTCAATGCGTAACATTGGCGGCGTCCTGGCACAGAGAAAACTTACTCGTGCCATCGTTTCCACCCTGACAATTGCTGGCATTCGATACCGCTGGCAACACGCCAAGACCAGACAATGGGTTGATATGACCGATGATGACTCGGAAATCGAGTTTTCTCTACGGGGATTGAGTTGGGAAAGCGAAGGTAAGCCGCGCACCCTGATTTACAACTTGAGCGTGCCTTTGGTTAAGAACAATATAGATTTGTGCTTGTTCGATCTCAGTCCTGACGAATTGCAAGCCACCAGGTACAAATCAGCCCGGTCTTATATTGCTCTTGGCGAACTCAAAGGCGGAATAGACCCCGCAGGCGCAGATGAGCATTGGAAAACTGCGCGAGCGGCACTTGACCGTATCCGTGAAGTGTTTGCCAACGTGAGCCATTCCCCGTATCTCTTTTTTATTGGTGCGGCGATTGAGAAGAGAATGGCCACTGAGATTTGGGATCAATTGGAAAAGGGAGTGCTCACAAACGCTGCCAATTTGAACGATCCGAACCAAATTGCATCAGTTTCTCGTTGGCTATGTATGCTGTAATCGATATGGCCGCCCAACAAGCGTTTCCAGCCGACCCGCTCCGCTTCGCTACGCGGGCGGCTGGAAACGCAGGCCGTTAGCCCGCCTTTCCGAATCTAGGTGGTAAAATACACAAATGGATAAAAACGATTTTCTGACCGCGCTTCAGACGGAAGTAGCAATGTTTAATTCGGCGGTTTCCACTCCAAATGGCGACTGGATTATCAAGGGATTTATTGATATAGCCAAGAACATTTACACTATTTCAGTGGACACAAAAGTTATCTCAAAAATCATGGAACTTTTGTTGTTCCCAGAACTTGCACGCTTTGCTGAAAAACACGGCTTAAAAATGGTGTTGTCCGAACAACAGAACTCCTATCCAGACATAAGTTTTGTGGATGATGAGGGTCATCGCTTCGCACTCGACTTGAAAAGCACTTACAGAGTTGATGGCAATCGTGTGAACGGTATGACACTTGGAGCTTTTACTGGATATTTCCGAGAAAGGAATAGCACAAAAAATATAACCTTTCCTTACGGTTCTTATATGGGTCATTTCGTTTTGGGCGTAATCTATTCAAAAACAGATGATTTGATTGATGAGCGAAGAAGATACACCCTTAATGAACTTGAGCGGATTACATCTGTTATCAAGGACTTCCAGTTCTTTGTTCAAGAGAAATATCGCATCGCATCTGACCGCCCAGGAAGTGGCAACACCAAAAACATTGGTTCAGTCACGGAGATTGATAAACTTGTAAATGGCGCTGGACCATTTGCTTCATTAGGGGAAGATGTTTTTGATGACTACTGGATGTATTATTTGACCAAAGATATGGCAAGAGCAGCGGAACTGAAACGACCGCCTTACACTAATTTGCGTAGTTATTTAAAATACAAAGGTTTGTCAAAGTGATTAACCAGGGTTTGCCGCGTACAGTAAAACGAGTCATCGTCCCTCCAATAAAGTGTCAGGGAATTAAAACTAAACTTGTCAAATTCATCTTGAGTAACATTTCCTGGAATGGCAAAGGGCGGTGGATAGAACCGTTTCTTGGATCAGGCGTAGTGTTGTTCAATGTCCAGCCAGAACGCGCATTACTCAATGATGTTAATCCTCACATCATCAGGTTATACCAGATGATTTATGATGGAAATCTGTCGCCTGAACAAGTAAGGTCATACTTGACCGCAGAAGGCAAAATGTTATTGTCAAAGGGCGGAGATTATTATTATGCGGTCAGAGAACGTTTCAATAGAACTGGAGACCCTTTAGATTTTATTTTCCTCAACAGGTCGTGCTTCAATGGAGTCATGCGTTTTAACAGCAAGGGTGAATTCAATGTTCCGTTTTGTCGTAAGCGAGATCGCTTTCGTCAAGCCTACGTAACCAAGATAGTAAATCAAATTTCTCAAATACATAAAATTATGCAAGGCAAAGATTGGGAATTTCGTGCTGGAGACTGGCGAGAAGTTCTTATGGATGTAGATATAAATGACTTTGTTTATCTTGACCCGCCCTACATTGGCAGGCATACAGATTACTATCAACAGTGGTCAGAAGACGACGCGGCAGATTTAGCAAGAATTGCTCGAAACTTGCCATGTGGTTTTGCGCTGTCTATGTGGAAAGAAAACAAGTATCGTCTAAATCAGCACATTGCTTCCTACTGGGATGGGCTAATAGAAAGAACATTTACTCATTTTTATCACGTAGGTTCAACAGAAAATCTTAGAAATTCAATGGAAGAAGCCCTATTGATAAAACCTGGTTATGAGACAGTGCTTATTGAGACTGCAAAATCTGATAAGCCCATCCAATTGGCGTTTGCCTTACATGAACAGGCAGGCTAACCTCGCGCGGCAGCCGACGCCGCCTGCGGCGGCGCAGGTGATGCGCAGGCCGTTGGACGGCTTCCTCCAAATTCGGAATATCCCTTAACCCATTCAGGCGGCTTGACAGCCGTTGTTTTTTTGCCTATCATATCAGCATATACTGATACGATGATTTATGGAGCGCACGATGCTTATTGCCGCCAATCCCAAGACCGGTGAGTTGAAAGCCAAACTCTTTCGTGGCTTTTCTGACCCGTCACGCCTTGCCATTCTGGAAGCATTGCGGGATGGGGCGCTCACCGTAAGCGAAATCGTACAAGCCACCGGCTTAACCCAATCAAACGTATCCAATCATCTCGGTTGTTTGCGCGATTGCGGACTTGTCACTGCTGAACAGCAAGGGCGCTTTGTTCGCTATGCATTGAGTGATGAGCGTGTTGGACAACTACTCCGCCTTGCGGATGAACTCCTCGCCGAGGTCGCCAAAGGCGTTTACGAATGCACACGCTATAACGCTAAGGAGTCCAACCATGGTTAAACTGCAAACCTTGGAAGTCTCCGTCAAAGGCATGGACTGTGCCGAATGCGCTCAGCATGTTCAACATGCCATCGCCAAGTTACCCGGCGTGGAGTCCGTCAACGTTTTGCTTGCCACTGAGAAAGCCATCATTCGGTTTGACCCTGACAAAGTGGACTTAAGCGCTATTCGCAAAGCCGTTGCCAGCGCAGGTGATTATTCCGTTCCTGAAACTACCCCATCAACCGCCGCCCCGCCGATGGGTGATGCTTCGACAATCTCAGCCCAAGCCTTCAACTGGCAATTGGTTCTATTACTGGCTGGTGTGTTTAGCGTTGTAGTATCCATTGTCGTTGTGGGCGAATGGCTAGGAATGTTCGAGATACTCAATGAACTTGTGCCGTTCCCTATTGGAGTTGCCATTGTACTTATGGGCGGTTTGCCTGTCTTTCGCAAAGTGATTCGCGCCACGCTCAAACGGCAAATCATCTCGCATACGCTCATGACCATCGGCGCAATGGCGGCGTTGGCTGTTGGTGAATGGGTCACAGCCGCGATTGTCGTTGTGTTTATGCGCGTGGGCGAGTACGTCGAAAACTTCACCACCGCAAGCGCCCGCCGCGCCGTGAAAGAATTGACCGCTATCGCGCCGCAAACAGCCCGCGTGGAGCGCGACGGCGCAGAAGCAGAAGTGCCAGTAGCAGAAGTGAAAGTTGGAGAAATCGTGATTGTCCGCCCTGGCGAAAAGATTCCGATAGATGGCGAAGTCATTGCAGGACAAGCCACCATTGACCAAGCGGCTATCACTGGCGAGTCGATGCCCGTTGAAGTGGCAAGCGGTTCGCACGTTTTCGCCGCCACGATTGCGAAGTTGGGCAGCCTGCGCGTGAAGACTCTCAGTGTCGGCGCGGACACAACTTTCGGGCGTGTGGTCAAAATGGTGGAAGAAGCCGAAGCTCACCGGGCTGACGTTCAACGTTTCGCAGACAAATTCAGCGCATCCTATTTGCCCGTTGTCATTGGACTCGCCACGCTCACCTTTCTCATCAGCCGCAATCCGCTTTCCACTGCCGCCGTTCTGGTTGTAGCGTGTTCATGTTCCATCGCCTTAGCAACACCTATAGCAATGCTGGCGTCCATCGGCGCAAGTGCAAAGCGCGGCTTGCTGATCAAAGGCGGCAAGTATCTTGAGGCATTGGCGCATGCCGATGTTGTGTTGGTGGATAAAACCGGCACGCTGACACTCGGTCAACCGCAAATCACAGATGTCATCTCGCTCAACGGCTTGCCCACTTCCGAAGTCCTCGCCCTGGCCGCTGCCGCTGAACGCTACTCGGAGCATCCATTAGCCGCAGCCGTGCGCGCAGCCGCCCGCGCTCAAAATCTGTCACTCTCCGAACCACAAGATTTTGAAGCCATGCCCGGCCTAGGCGTTCGGGCAAGGGTGAACGGTAGTCTCGTAGCGGTTGGCAACCGCCGTCTGATTCCAGCGGCACAATCCTTGCCACTGGCTCAACAATTGGAAGGGCAAGGCAAGACGCTCTTATTTGTCGCCCAAAACGATCAACTTGTGGCAGTGCTTGCCGCCGCCGATGCGCTCCGTCCTGAAGTCCCTGGCGCCCTCGCCGAACTGCGCGCCCTTGGCATTAAGCAGATTGAACTGCTCACAGGCGACAATCAACGCGCGGCCGCTGCGCTTGCCCAAAAACTGGGTGTTCAGTATCGCGCCAACCTTCTGCCCGAAAACAAGATTGAAGTTGTGAAGGACTACCAAGCCAAAGGGCATACGGTTGTAATGATCGGTGACGGCGTAAATGACGCGCCCGCATTGGCGCAATCCAATATCGGAATCGCAATGGGCGCGGCAGGCACAGACATTGCCCTTGAAGCGGCTCATGTGGCTCTAATGCGCGAAGACTGGTCTCTTGTGCCAGAAGTGATCCGCATTGCACGCCGAACGATGGGCATTGTGAAAATGAACCTGGCGTTTACGGCTGTCTATAATGTGGTGGGGTTGGCATTAGCGGCGCTTGGCATTTTGCCGCCTGTGCTTGCCGCTGCCGCACAATCGCTACCGGACTTAGGTATCCTCGCCAATTCAGCGCGGCTCCTGCGCCAAAAGTAAGGACGCATGAAAGGAAGCCGTCAAACATGAATTGCAGGCAGGTAGAGGAAGCGCCGTTTTCCACAGGGGTATCGCCTCGACGGGAAAAGCGGCGGCCATTGCTTGGCGCAGGCGTTTTTCGTCCATCCCGAACGGTTGCAGGAGGGTGCTGACGGCGCGCAGGAGCAGTTCCCGATAGCGGCGATAGTCCAATTCGGTTGGATGGGGGAGTGCGCCCAAATCCCAAGCGCGCACCCCGCTTTTTTCGCAGACATACCAGAAACGCACACATTGTCCTGCCATACGCAGTTTTCCTTGTGTTTGCAATTGCCTGGCGGCGCGGGCAGCCGCAGAGGGTTGACGATATTCTTCAAGCGAGTGGCTTAGTTTCTGGGCAAGGAGCAACTTCTGAGGGGGGACGGCGCCGCGCTTAAGCGCTTCCAATGAGGCGCGCACAAATTGGATCACATCGGGAATCTGCTCAGCCGCGCTGGTGGCGTCGGGGGCGGCGGCCAGGTGCTCCAAAATTGCCTGTTGCACCTCGGCGATCCAAAGCGGGGTATCGCGGCGGCGCAGTTCCAAGCCGCGCACTTTCAAGGAACCATCTTGGAAAACGCCAAAATAGCGATTGGGCACCGCGATACGCTCGTCCCGACGGGAGGGGAGAAAGGCAATCCAACGGTAAATCCCTTCCAAGACAATCGGCAAGCCGGTTCGCCGAGTGATCTCATCCAACAGGGGTTGAAAATCCGTCGCTTGCTCGGCGCCGCGTTTTTTGACCCATAACCCATCTACGTACAGGTGAAGCACTTCAAAGCCTTGCTGCTCGGCGGCTTCTTTGGCGCGCAGCAACGCTTCGCGCCCGTAGGCGGTTACAGCTTCATGAGCTTCGATACGCCCAAAGCGGGCGTTCTTGTAGCCCAAATAGCCAAAACAAGTGACCAACAGCCACTTATGCGCCGAGGCGCAAGCCTGATATCGTTTGCGGCGCGGGTCATATTTCGGCAAGGTTGCCAGTCTTTTTTTGAGTTCCAGACGCTTTTCCAAGAGGGGAGAGAGCGTTTGCGGGATCAGGGCGGCTTGAGAAGCCTCGCTCAAGGGCTGCAGGTTCAAGACTGCCGAGCGCGTGTGTGCTGAGGAAGCGATGGTTTCGGGTGAGATGTTGAAGCGCGCCATGATGCTGGGGTACATGGAGACGAAATCCAATTCGGCAACGTGCTCGTGTAAGCCGGCAATGGGCTGATAGACCAGCCCCCCCTGATCGCTGGATAAGAGGTCGAGGGCGGTTTTGGGCAACTCGGCTTGCTGTTTATGCCATGGCACCAAAATATTCATCTGCAAAGCCGTGCGCATTTGCATGGCAGAGATGCCGCTGCCCGGCGAAAGGCGCGCCGCAGCTTGTAACGGTAAGCTGGTCACGCGCGCCATCTCCAAGATGCCCTCGATCCCATAGTCGTGATAGAGAACGGCATTTTCGACATCAATGTGCCAACGTCCGAAGAGATAGGCTTGTCGCCCGCGGTGGATGACTTGCCCGTAGGAAAAATAGCTGCGCTGCGGCCGCCAAGCCACCCCGCGCTGCGGGTCGCGGCTGAGCGGCAGCCGAATGCCTAAGCGTTGTGCTAATCGCAGCAGATAAGGCATCAGCCAGGTGTCCCCCCAGCGGGTGAGCAACAGATCGGGATCGTGGCGTTGCAGAATGGCGCGTAAGTTGATCAGAAAAGGACGGCTGGGTTGCAATGCCAAACAATAACGATAGCGACCGCTGCGCACGTGCAGGTAGGTGGGCGGGGCGTGGGCGGGGTCAACATCGGGTTCTACGTAGAGCATGCGCAGCGGCACAGGAGGCGCATCGATCTCCCAAGGGGTATCCAGCGTTTCCCAGTGCTGGATCAAACCCGCCGTGTCGATAGCTAAACGGCAGCGCGCCGCAGCAAACGACCCATAGCGTGCAGCATGACGCAGAGCGAGCGGCACATCGAGGTCGTAATACGTCAGATCGGGGAACACCTGCGTGAGACGCTGAACGAGCCGGGCATGGCTGGCTGCCTCTTGTACTTGCACCTTCAAAACGCTGATCGGTTGCGCTTGAAAAAGATCCCGCCGTTGGCAGGGTTCTAAATGCACTTGAAAAGGCTGGCGGCGCACAAAGCGCCCAACAGCGTCCAGCTCTTGTGCTCCTGCGCTCACGTAAGAGGTAATGGGAAAGCGCTGCTTCAGGGCACGGCAAACCACCCGCCCCTGCACGTCTGGCTGGAGCAGCCAAACGGTCAAAGTGCCTTCTTGGTTGGCATACAGATCCAAAAGCCAGCCTTCGATCTCATTCATTGGGTTCAGGCAAGCCAGATTGCAGGCTTTCCAAGTGTTGGCGCAGCGCCCTGACCTCTTTGTGTTCTTCCAAGAGCATGGCTAACAGAAACACCTCGAGGGGCAGGGCATGCGAGGCATACGCTGCGGCGGCTAAGTGTTGGTGGGCACGCGCAAACAGGTCATCGAAAACCACTTGATCACTGCGCCGCAGGGCACGCCGAAAGCGCGCTAAGGCGCCTTGCTCTTCAAGAAAGGTCTGCGTGATGGAAGGATGGGTGCGTCCCATGTTAGCTCTCCTTTAGAACAAGCGAGATTGAAAGGCAGGCCGAGAAGGTCGCTCAATCTCCCACAGGGTTTGGGCGGCGGCTTGCAGCAGGTGCAGGAGATGCCCTTGCAGCGGCAAGTCCGCCGGGCTGGCGCTGACCAGGGTCGGCGCATTGCTGCTGAGGTGCTTGAGTTCGGCTAGGCAGTCCTGAAACAGTCTCAACCGCTCTGCTTGGGGAACGCTCTCGTCGCAAAACAAATCCGGCAGGTCGGTCACCAGGCTGGGCAGACGCGTGTCGCGCTGGCAGCGCAACAGAGCTAGCACCTGATAAATGGTAAACGCGCGGGCAAGGCGAAGGCGTCCTAAAGCGGCTTCAAAGGCTTCGGTGTGATGGCGCAAGCGGCGGGCGATCTCGTGCGTGTGAAAGCGATTGCCGCACACCAGCACCTGCACCTCGCCGCGCAAAGCCAAGCGGGCGATGAACTCGTTCAAGAGCGGACGCTGGATGGCGCGCGGCGCCAGCAGGAGATAAAGATGACCTTTGGACAGTTCGGGCAGCAGTCTCATGCCCTGAGTCTCGCGCCAGACTCATCGAACGACAATTCCACTGCGGGTGAAATGGCGGGCGAAGGAACGGTTAACCGTTGGGTGATGGGGCAAAAAGGAGATGGGTGAAGAGGGCAAGGTATGGCTAAGACTCGGCGCGCAGTGCGTTGCGCAGGAATTGCTCGGCTTGATCTGGGTCAAGCACTTTGGCAATTAAGTACCCCTGAGCATATTCACAGTTGCAATCTTGAAGCGATTTCCACTGCCTTTCGGTCTCGACCCCTTCGGCGATGGCATGGATGTTTAAGTCGTGTGCAAGGTTGATGATCGTTTTGGCAATCTCCATGCCGTTGTCCGCAGAGGATTTGCCACTGATAAACGAGCGGTCGATTTTGATGGCGTGGATCGGAAGGAGATGCAAATAGGCGAGGGAGGAATAGCCGGTGCCGAAATCGTCAATATGAATTTTTACCCCCATGGCGACCAATCGTTCCAGCGTGGCGATGGTCAATTCGGCGTTTTCCATAATAACGCTTTCGGTGATCTCGAGTTGGAGGGAAGCCGGGGGAAGCCCGCTTTCGCGTAGCGCCGTTTCAACCTGTTCGAATAAATCGGGTTGAGAGAATTGCTTGTTGGATAGGTTGACGCTAATCGTCAGCGGGGGATGGGTGGGATAGCGATCTTGCCATTGGCGCATTTGGCGGCAGGCTTGGCGTAATACCCAGGCCCCCATAGGGATAATGAGCCCGCTTTCTTCAGCAAGGGGAATAAACTCCGATGGAGAAATCAAGCCTCTTTGCGGATGCCGCCAACGCACAAGGGCTTCGAACCCGATCACCCGTTTGTTCTCCATATCGGATATGGGTTGATAATGCAACTCAAGTTGTTCGTTTTCGATGGCGGCCCGTAGCTCCTTTTCCATCTCCAGGTTTTGCACCACAAACTCGCGCATGGCGGTGTTGAAGACGACATAGCGGTTGCGCCCCAAGGCTTTGGCGCGGTACATGGCGATATCGGCATCGCGCAGCATATCTTCCGGCGTTTGGTACTCCGGATTGCTCAAGACCAGCCCAATACTGCCATGGATGGTGATCTCATTGCCAGCTAGGCTAAAGGGTGGCGTTAAATCGGCAAGGATGCGTTCAGCCACTTGGATGGCATCTTGTACGGTGGCTAAATCTTCGAGCAGGATGACGAATTCATCGCCGCCAAAGCGGGCGATGGTATCCGAAGCGCGCAGGCAACGTTGTAGGCGCTTGGCAACCAAGACCAACAATTGATCGCCCAGCATGTGCCCAAGCGTGTCGTTGACGCTCTTGAAGTGATCTAAATCCAAGAACATTACGGCGAACCACTCTTTGTGATCGTGCCGCTTGACGCGACTCAAGAGGTGACTAAGGCGGTCGGTAAACAGCAGGCGGTTGGGTAAACCGGTTAGGGCATCATGGTACGCATTGTAGGAAAGCTTTTCCTCCGCCAGCTTTTGCTCGGTAATCTCGGTGGCAACACCCAGGATATGCACGTCGTCAAAGATGCCGATCAAGGGGCGTTTGACGGTGTAGAACCAATGTTTACGGCCCTTGACATCGGTGAAGGGTACAGCCGGGAGCACCTTTTCTCTCAGGGTGCGGATTACTTCTTGATCGCTGAGGTGATAGATTTGCACTTCTTGCGGCGAGGGGCTAAAATCTGCATCGGTCTTACCGAGCAGGTCTTCGACGCTTGTGCCATAAGCTTTCGCCAGGGCTTGATTGGCTAGGACATAGCGACTGTGCCGGTCTTTGACAAAGATCTGGCTTGGATTGATATCAATGACCTGACGCAGGAACGCTTGTTGACGTTCGATCTCTTCTTCAGCCGTTTTGCGCTCGATAGCCAGGGCAACTTGGGCAGAGATCACGCTCAGCACGTTTAGATCCCCATAGGAATAGCGCACCCCTTCATCGTAGGTTTGCACGACCATTGCCCCAAACGCCTCGCCGTTGGCGCCGATCAACGGCACCCCCATCCAGTCGATGGAAGGCGTGCCGATCAATTCTACTTCGCCCCGCGCCGCCATTTGTTCAAACTCGGTTGGGTCCACCAATAAGGGCTTTTGGTTGCGGATGACATAATCGGTTAGGCCTTTACCGAGTGGCTTGGGGGAAGGTGCGGGGTCAAATTGGTCGACAAAGTAAGGGAAGTTGAGGTGCTCTTGTTTGGCATCATAAATGGCAATGTAGAAATTTTTAGCGGGCATAAGGTTGGAGACGATCTGATGCACCCGAGCAAAGAGATTGTTGAGCGAAGGGGTCAGCAAAGCTGCTTGTGCGATGTCGAAAAGGGCTTTCTCGATCTGTTCGGCTTGCTTCTCGTGGCGAATATCTTCGACGCTGCCCTCATAATACAATAAATCGCCGTTTTCATCAAAGACGGCTTGAAAGGTATCCCGAATCCAGACGATCGTGCCATCCGGCCGGCGGATTTGCAGCTCGTAACCGCGCACGACGCCCTCGTGATCGATCCGCTCGTTTTTCCGCTCGAGGTCTTGTGGGTCGACCAAAAAGTCGCGCACCTCCATTCCCACCGGCACTTCATCCCCTGCAATGCCAAAGATGCGCAGAAAAGCTGGGTTGGCATCGACCAGGCGGTTGTCTTTGTCGGTGCGGTATAACCCGATGGGGACATTTTCCACTAAATGGCGATAGCGCGCTTCGCTCTGACGCAGGGCAAATTCAACCTGACGGCGTTCTTCGATCTCCGCTTGCAAGGTTTGGTTCATTTCCGAAAGTTGGGTGGCTTTTTCCAGTAGCTCGGCTTGAGCGTGTTGTAAGGCGGCTTTCGATTGAGCTAAGCTTTCTAGCATGGTGTTAAAGTCTGCTGCTAGTTGGCTTAGCTCATCTGCCCTATGGTCTTGTAAACGCAAGGAGAGATCACGCTGGGTGGTGATGTGATGAATCGCCGATTGGAGCTGCGAGAGACGACGCAAGACCGTCCGATCTAAGCTGTGTACCATGAGGAAACTCAATGAAACGGCGGTCAATAGCAGCGCCAAAGCACTGAGCAGAGTCTTTTGCAAGACCGATTGATAGATTTGCCGCGAACGGCTAACGGCGAGCAATAGCGCCGGCCTATGGTGGAGGTCCTCTAGGAGCAGGTAGCCTTCGACGGTTTGTTGAGAAATGGTAATCTGCGTTGGAGTAGGGCGGAGATTGCCGCTCGCAGGTTGATTGGATTCGATTCCCATTTGAGCCAGAATGGCTGCCAGCTTTGGATCACTGACCACTTTTTCGATGGGCAACAAATGCAGCACTGTCTGAGTTTGTTCGGCAAGCGCCGATTCGACCGCCGCTTCGAGCAACCGTCCGAAGATGACGGCGCCGCGAATCGGCCCTTCCTTTGTGCTGGTGAGAATGGGGCAGGAGGCGACCATGAGATAGAGACCGTTTGCGGGTAAAAATCCCTTGATTTCCGAATCGGGGCTTGCGTGGTCGAGAAGGGGGCTGCCGCGGGTCAGTTCCTTAAGGACATCAGGGGG
>QEXX01000121.1 GCA_003130835.1 Anaerolineae bacterium
CCGCTTGCTCTGGGGAGTAGCCAGACTATGGATTACCGCTTCCACCCTCAAACTGCTCAACACCTACCCACCCCCAGCAAGTTTTGGGTAATCACCAGATGTTTTTTCCTGTCTTTAGGTCCGTCAGGTTTGCCTGGGTTGTGTGTAGATTGCTCTTATTCTATCGAGCGTTTTCACCTGTTTCTGCCCCATAACCGCAGTTCGGGGTTGGCGTGCCAATGGGAGGCAAAAGCCTGCTGCAGAGCCTCTAGACTATCCCAAAATGTGCTGATTTGCGAGCGATACGCGCAGACTGCCTGTAACCAGTGCTTGAATCCAGCTTCGGATATGGGGATGGATTGTGCCGGGAAAATTGCTTCGAGGAATTCGTTTTGCCAATCTGGATGACGGAAGATGTAAGGAATCTCGGCATAGTACCACAAGGGCAGCCCGCTTCGCTCGGCAGCGAGGCGCGTGAGCTGGTGATCGACGTGGTTGCCTATACCCAGAGGACAGATCAACCGGCTTCCAGCGGGCGTTTTCTGGGTAAGTTGTTCGCTTAGGGTTTGGACGAATGCAAAATCATCTGAATGGAGATTCCCAAACAGGGACTCATCCGAGTTGTATAGGAACTGACCATTGCGGGAAGTGCGGTAGATGCAGTCTGGGATTGGAAAGGAAATCCCTTTAACCTGCAGCACAGCCAGGGCTTGGGTGTCTTCAGCCTCTCGCAAAGCGACCGCTTGTTGCCCGAGCCCCCAGCGGCGATGAAGTGTCTGTATGTAAGGGGAAAAATTTATCTGCTCGGATGGATGCCCGCCGCAGATCGTCCAAACTTCAACTTCTTGCCCGGCTTGGCGTAGTTCCCAGATGCCACCCCCGCAGGAGAAGACGACATCATCGTAATGAGGGGAAAGAAATATCCAGTACATCCGAGGTTAACTCCTAACAAGGTGATTATAGTCCAACGTTCACTGGTTGCGAAATATGCACCCTGAAGGCCTGAAGGGTAATGCGCAAAAGCACTTGTCGCAAAAGCAAGCTGATGTTATCATGCAGACACGGAAAGGGAGACGATGGAGGCTGATAACCTAACCAACCGTCGCTTACGCATTGTCTTGGTGATGATCCTCCTAAGCACTTTACCTTGCTATTGCTTGGGATTCTTCTTGGCAGCGCAAGCCCCGCGTCAGCGTGCAACTGCGACTCCGACTTTAACTTCAACTGCGCGCAAAACCTTTACGGTCACTCCAACTTTGTTTGTGTTTCCAACGGCTTCCTTTACGCCCTTTTTCAATATCGTCACCCATACGATGACCCCGACCGCAACGCAAACAGCAACGCCTACTTTTACTTCAACGCCAACATCTAGTCCCACTTCAACCTCTACTTCCACTCCAACCGATACCCCAATTTTGCTTCCGTCTCCGACCGAGACGCCTCTGCCTCCACCAACTGCCACGGAGACTCCTCTACCGCCCTCAACGAACACGCCGCTGCCGACGGTTATCCCGCTGGAGTCGCCTACTTCGACTGCGACGTCAACAAGTTAGCGCCCGAAGATAACTCATGGTAGGCTGTCTTAAACTGCTGATTTCCGATACAATTAGGCTATGAAGACAAACCATCTCTCGAATCTGCTGAAAAAGTTGACCACTCCCCCAGGTTTATCGGGCTATGAGGAAGCAATTGCTCACGAAGTGGAAACCTTATGGAAACCCTTCGTTGATGAACTTGCACGCAATCGTCTCGGTAGCGTGTTGGGTTTTCTGGAGGGAAGTGGGGAGCCACCGCGCCCTCGTTTGATGCTGGTTGCCCATCAAGATGCCATTGGATTGATGGTCAGCGGCATCAAAGAGGGATTTTTACGCCTGACCGAAATTGGCGGTGTTGACCATCGGATTTTACCGGGTCAATTGGTGCAAGTACACGGAAAACGTACTCTACCGGCCGTAATCGTGCAACCGCCCTCCTTTTTGCTGCCACCTGAAGCGCAAGATGGGAGTGTACCCTTGACCTATTTATGGGCTGACACCGGCTTAGATGAAAAGGATGTGCAGCGTTGGGTTCAAATTGGCGACCTGGTCTCCTTTAACCGCAATTATCTGGAACTGAATTCGGATCTGGTCTGTTCTCCTTCTTTGGATAATCGTGCCTCTTTATGCGCCTTAACACTCTGCCTCGAGGAGTTGAAGAATCGAAGCCATACTTGGGACATCTGGGCGGTTTCTAGCACGCAAGAGGAAGAAACCTTAGGCGGGGCAGCCACATCTGCCTTTCAAATCCGCCCTGACTTGGCGGTGGTCATCGATGTCACGCATGCCAGCGGGCCGGGCAGTCCAGCACATAAAACCTACCCATTAGGCAAGGGAATCACCCTGGGGTGGGGACCGACAGTTCATCCGAAGCTTTACGAAATCTTTAAGGACCTTGCCGAGAAGCTGGAAATCCCTTGCAAAATGGAAGCCATGCCTCGTTATTCAGGAACCGATGCGGATCGCCTGCAAACCGTTGCCGAAGGCATCCCAACCATGGTGGTTAGTATTCCCTTACGGTATATGCACACCCCGGTTGAGATGGTCTCCAAAAAGGATATTCGGCGGGCAGCCCGCTTATTGGCAGAGTTTGCTTCAAGTTTAGACCTGGACTTTATGGAAAAAATCCAATGGGACGAAACACCGAAAACCTAAATCAACCAGCGATCACGCCTGACCAACTGCGATACCTCGAGAAACTGTGCAATGCGGTTGCCGTAAGCGGCAATGAAGCCGAAGCCCGTCGTTTGGTGATGGAACGGATCAAACCTTTTGTTGAGGAGATGCGCATCGATGCGTTGGGAAATTTGCTCGCCTTCCAAAAGAAAGAATCGCGGAAACCTCTGAGGGTGATGCTGAGTGCCCATCTCGATGAAGTTGGTTTTATGCTCACTGCGGAAGATGACCGAGAGGAGGGCATCTTCCGTTTTGAGTTAGTCGGAGGCATTGATCCACGCTGGCTAGCTGGAAAACCTGTTCAGGTTGGTAGCGAGCACTACAAAGGGGTGATCGGCTGTAAGGCGATTCATCTTACCACCTCCGAAGAGCGCCGCAATCCCTTTACCGTTGAGTCCTTACGAGTGGATTTGGGTGGTAGTGGAAAAGCGAAAGTGGGCGATTGGGGCACCTTTGCCACGCCCTTTCAAAAAATCGGCCAGAGCATCCGAGCAAAGGCACTGGATGATCGCATTGGGGTAGCTATTGCTATAGAACTCCTCAAATATGAATATCCCACCCTTGATTTGCTGGCGGCGTTCACAGTGCAAGAAGAGGTTGGCTTGCGCGGCGCCAAAGTGGCTGCCCATGCGCTTAATCCCGACTTAGCCATTGTGATCGATTGTACGCCGGCCTATGATTTGCCCCTGCAAGTAGAAGACAGCTTTTACCCGCCCGAGAACGACCGGTATAACACGCGCCTAGGTCAAGGGGCTGCAATTTACCTCTCCGATCGAGCGACCATCTCTGATCCGCGGTTGGTTGCCCATTTTGTGCGCACAGCAGAGGAAAAGGGTATTCCCTATCAGTTCCGTCAAGCAGGTGGAGGCGGAACGGATGCTGGCGCCATTCATCTGCAGCGAGCCGGCATTCCTAGTATCTCGATTGCGGTGCCGGGCCGCTACCTCCATACGCCAGCCAGTCTGGTGCGCATCGCAGATTGGGAAAGCGCGCTGAGGCTCATTTATCATGCCTTGCAAAGCTTGC
>QEXX01000122.1 GCA_003130835.1 Anaerolineae bacterium
CCGTGAACCTGCCGGCGAACTCCTCCATCACCTACACCGTCACGGTAACCATCCCCTCCTCCGCTACCGGCGACCT
Source organism: Anaerolineae bacterium (assembly GCA_003130835.1). Taxonomy (GTDB): domain Bacteria; phylum Chloroflexota; class Anaerolineae; order Anaerolineales; family UBA4823; genus NAK19. The sequence continues at coordinate 77 of QEXX01000122.1, forward strand.
GGTCAACACCGCCTCCATCGCCCTGCCAGATGGAATTAGCGATCCAATCCCAGAAAACAATACCGCCAGCGATACCGATACCGCCGATCTGCGAGCCGATCTCTCCATTACTAAGGATGACGGTGTGAGCGAGTATATCCCAGGCACTAGTCTTATGTATACGATCATCGTCAACAATGCTGGACCCAGCGATGTCATCGGCGCCGTCGTCAGTGACACCCTTCCCGCCCAAATTGCCGCCTGGGAATGGACTTGTTCAACCACCGGCGACGCAACCTGCAGCGGCTCTGGCGGCCTGATCACCACCGATTTCAGTGACTCGGTCAATTTGCCGGTCGGCTCTGTAATTACCTACACCGTCTTTGCCCAGCTAAGTTCCTCGGCCACGGGCGACCTGACCAATACAGTCACCGTCACTCCGCCAACTGGAATCACCGACCCAACGCCAGACAACAACACCGCCAGCGATACCGATACGTCCAATGTTCAATCGGATCTATCGATTTTTAAGGATGATGGCTACACCGTTATTTCGCCGGGTTCAACGATAACTTATACAATTGTTGTTCAGAATTCCGGCCCTAGCGATGTAATCGGCGCCTTGATTAGCGACAATAAACCGCCCCAAATTGTCGTTTGGAGTTGGCGTTGTACCCCAAGCTTGGGTGCCACTTGTACCTCACGAGACAACATCAGCGAAAACTTTCAAGATACCGTCAACTTACCTGCCAGCGCAACGATCACCTATACTGTGGTTGCCTCTGTCGATCCAAATGCAACCTCAGGAACACTGCTAAACAGCGTGACGGTGAGTCCGCCAGATGGCACCACCGACCCCGATCCATCGAACAATGAAGACGATGATGATGACCCAATCATCACCTCACCAGATGGCGACCTGACAAAATCCATTCTCGCTACGAATCAGGATTTTACCCCCTTGCCGAATGTTGCGATTGGAGAAGTCATTACCTATGAAGTACGCCTGCGAGTGCCGGCTGGGAGTGTGATGTCCGAATTGATGATAACAGACATCCTCGATCAAGGCTTATCCTTTATGGGCTGCGACACAATCATAACCTCCAGCGATGCGATCACAACTACTTTGACAGGGGGCTTCACTGCCGCCTGTAATGACCCGCTCAATCCCACGGTGGCATCCGAACCTATCGATAGCTCCAATGTTGCGGACGCTGGCAGACGAGTTAACTTCACCCTTGGTGAAGTGCGTAACCAAGGGGCAGAAGATGGCTTTTTATCCTTGCGTTATCGGGCGGTTGTGCTAGACAGCCCTGAAAACAAAAGCGGACTCTCGCTGCAAAATCGTGTGACGGTGACTTGGCAAGGAGGCAGTTTAGCAACTTCTGCTCCACAGGTGACAATCGTTGAACCTGATTTCATCCTCGAAAAGAAAGCCGACCGCAGCGTTGCCTTGCCCGGAACGATCGTCACCTTTACCCTCACATTTCGTCATAGTCCACAGAGCAAGGTTGATGCCTTTGATGTCGTTCTAAATGATACGTTGCCACCGGAACTTGTTTACGTTCCAGGTTCACTGTTGATTCTCAGCGGTCCCCCAGAAGGGGTCATTGATGATAGCGCAGCACCCAAACTCAAGGTAAGCTGGGCATACTTCCCGCTCCTAACGGATGGCAACCCCACGGAAGCTATCGTTCAATTTCAAGCAAGGTTAGGAAATGTGGCTGCCGGAGCAAAGGTCACCAATACGGCGTCTCTAAGATGGTCTACCCTGCCAACAGACGTGTCTGCCCCTCAATCCCCTTATAACTCGGTATCTACGGAGAGGGCTTATGCGCCAACGACGGGTGTCAATCTCTACGCTCCTACAAGCAGCGTGGAAATTGATGTACCTTTCTTACCGCTAACCGGATTTCCGCCCAAGCAAACCACTCCCATCCCTGTGCAACCCGATGACAAAGCCTACTCTTCTCTTAATGAGCTGCGGTTAGAGATTCCTAAGCTCGGTATCAGTGCACAAATTGTCGGCATCCCTGCCATAGGGAAGGACTGGAACCTGACTTGGTTATGGGATCAAGTGGGTTGGCTGGAAGGCACCGCCTTCCCAACCCACCGCGGCAATTCGGCGTTAACCGCTCATGTCTATTTACCGAATGGTTTGCCAGGCCCCTTCGTACGACTGGATAATTTGGTCTTTGGTGATCAGGTCATCGTGCATTTGGCACATCAACGTTATATCTACGAAGTGCGTTCCGTTGAGCGAGTACTCCCTCAATCGCTCTCACCGTTACGTCACGAGAAACTTGCTTGGTTAACCCTCATTACGTGCAGCCAGTATGACGAACGGAGCAACCAATATCTCTACCGGATCATCGTAAAAGCTGTATTAGTTCGGATAGAAGACGAGTAGAAGGGTTACCGCAGCGTCTCCCACACCGCTTGCGTCTATTCATAGGCGCAAGCGGTAGCTGTTCGACCAATCCAGTGAACCAAAAAACGCCCCTCACTCAAGGGGCGTTTTGACGTATTCGTTCCAACACCTCCATCGCCTCGAAACGACGCTCCCAAGGCACAAAGAGATGGTCGTGATAATAAGCAGAGAACACGTTGACGCTAATTCCCGCCTGTGCCAAGGCCACGCTGATCTTTGCCAAGAAGCCCACAGCATCGAGGGCAGAATGAACCTGTAACGTGATCCATGCCCACAAACCTTCAAAGGGCAAACCAAACTGCTCGGCCTCGCTTTGGGGGAGGATCACGGTGATTCCTTCTTCTTCGCGGAATGTTGCGATCGGATCGAGAGAGAGGTTGGGAGAGGTAGGTTGGGAAAGAACCGCAAAGACCACAGCTTGCGGATGTAAAAAGGGTTGCATTTCGCGCACAAGGATCTTGAGATCGCTTTCGGCTTTCATTTGTGACCGACAATTACAGCCTTTCCAAAAACACAGGGTGGGATAACCATTTTGCTGTTATCCCACCGTTGCTTGCGAAGTTTATTTTTTCTCTTCGACGGGATGGGTGCGGAAATATTTGATATATTTGGCTGCGTAGGCATCCCGCCCCATCAGCAGATCACACCCCTTGATGAAAGCCGTGTATTTGGTCGGATCGGTGATCGCGCAACTCGCCCCGGCATGAATCGCCAAGCCCAAAAAAGCCATATTCAAAGTATCCCGGTCTGGCAAACCAAAAGAGACATTACTGGCCCCTAAATTGATGTTCACCCCAAAATTCTTGCGCACCAACTCAATGGTCTTCAACGTGACGGCTGCGGCGTTGCTATCTGCGCCGACCGTCAGCACCAAGACGTCAATGACAATGTCTTCAATCGGTATGCCCAACCGAGCAGCGCGTTCGATGATCTTTTCAGCAATGGCACAACGGGTTTCCGGGTCATTGGGAATGCCGTTCTCGTCCATTACCAAGCCAATCACCGCAGTGTTATATTCCTTTACCAAAGGTAACACACTGCTGAGAGATGTTTCTTCACCGTTGACCGAGTTGACCAGCACTCGACCAGGGGCAACCTTGAGCGCTGCCTCTAAGGCTTTGGCATTTGGCGTATCGATACATAAAGGAATATCAAATTCTTCTCCCAACAGTTTGACCACTTGGGGCAGCACGGCTACATCATCCAAGCCCGGCACCCCGACATTGACATCCAACACATCGGCTCCGCCGGCAATTTGCTTGGCGGCTAACTCCCGCACGTAGTCAAAGTTGCCTTCCTGTAAGGCGGCGGCTAATTTCTTTCGGCCAGTTGGGTTGATCTTCTCGCCGATGATCGTGAATGGGCCATTGGGATCGATTTTCACCGTTTTGGTTTTACTGCGCAGAATGGTTTGCATCCAAACTTCTCCTCGATCACTCAAGATATCGCGCTCATTTAACCACAAAAAGAACGAATTTCCTAGTGATAAAACGCGCCATTCCTTTGGTCAAGATTAACCCAAAGCAAAACTGGTTTGGCCATAGATGAATTGCCGCTGACATGGGGAGGGCAATTTCCCCCATCCCATGTGAGGCAAGGTGCGCAACAAGTGAAAGCCATAATGCTCGAACAAGGCTTGCGCAAAGGGGTTGGTTGCCGGGGCAATCACATTGATTTCGCCCTCAAAAGGGAGAGCCAACGCGGCTGCGAGCAAGTCGGCGGCGTCTTCAACCGAGCGTGCCATCCAAGGTCCAAGGCGTTGCGGCTGGGCAAGTAAGAAACCACACACTTTTCCGTTGAGATTGCGCTTGATCAGAAATCGATCACTGAAATCCGCTAGATAAACACGCAGAAGTCGTTCTCGATCGGCGCCGAACAGGTCTCGGTCGAAAGCCATTAACTCGGCTAGATCGCTTTCCCTCACGAGGTCTACCCGGGCTGAGGGATGAGTACCCCTTGGCGGTTGGGAACAAACATATTGACGGGCTTGGTCGAGTTCAACAAAGTGATATTGACGGTATAAAGCAGCCCCAGCCGATGTTGCATCTAACAAATAGGTCAGACAGCCTTGCTCACGCAGCCAATCCAACACATGCTCAAAAATTGTCCGCCCAATGCCTTGGCGCTGATAGGCTGGCAGAACCGCCATCATGCCAATATAAGCAAAATGATCGTAGAGAATCGCCCCACCCATGCCGACTGCCTGCTTCCCCTGACAGGCAAAAAACCAGCCTTCGCCTTGGATGCGCAGCAGTCGCTTCAATTCAGTTTCCCGTCCTGGGGCTTCTCCATAGCCGGCATCGAGAATCTCCTTTGCTCTGGGTAGATCCTCCCTCTTAATCGGCCGAATTTCAATGGGATGTTTTGCTTTCGCAGAGTGCATTTTGATTCTTACCAAGCGTGCTCGAATCCAATCGGGGGTATCCATCCAGATCGCTAAACCGATTATAAATCAGCTTGGGAAACAATGGCAACGGGTGATAACCAGAAGGCTGCGGTGTCTGGGATGCCATCGCAGCCTTCTGAAAGCTGGCACCCAAAACCCCGTTAATTTCTCAGAATCAAAGGCAGGAAAATCCGCCAGTCTATGCCTCCACACCAATATCCGAGGCACATCCTTTGGGTCGACTCGATTAAGTTGACGCTAGCGGATTGTCCGACGGTGAAGTCCACCCGGTAATGGGCAGAACTCATCGAACCGCCACTGCCGCTCAAGGGTGTAAACCATTCCAAGCGGTAGTTTGTCGAGGACATGCCGAATGCCGTCTCAACCAGCAACCAGGCACACAGACCCAGAATCAGCACACTGGCAGTTAACCTTCTGTTCATTTGACCCCTCCTACTGTAACATCACCAGTACGTAGATGATGCCTGTCCCCTCGCTCAGCTCTCCCAGAGCCTTGCCCAAAACCGTTCCTTGAGGAGCATCATCCCCAGCCCGCATGGCATGACCGGGTGTGGCGGCTGTAACCAACAAATCGCCACGTTGGATAGCCCCATTTTCAGCCGAGACCTTGCAAGGGACAATCCCGGTGATGGCAACCGGGATGCCAGCCAGAGGGTTATCGGAGTCCGGCGCGCCCGCTAAGACAGCCGGCTGGGTTGAGTAAACACCAATTACCGCCGTCGAAAAGGGTTGCGTAGCTAGCTCGACCATGCGGTCACCGCTTGCGCTGATCACCAAGACATCGCCGGGTTCATACTTGCTCTCCTCACCCTCGACAGCCATCTGTTCGGCAAAATCGGCACCGCTACTTTGGGTGCCGCCATTGAAAAAGCCCTTTCCTGTGCGATCGACTCGCCAATAATGAGTCCCCAAGTAGGAACTTGCCCCAACGACAAAATCACCCCCAGAATTCCCTTGCACCAAATATAACGTTGCGTTTCCGCTGCCGGTTGACGAATTTTCTATCAGACTTCCAACACCATTGGTATTTTTTATCCATGCTCCCGGCGAAAGCGCTCCACTCCCTTCTGAAAGCAAGCCCCCATCTACGCCCTTGAATTGTCCGCCAAACCCATATTGACTATAGCCCATTACACCTGCATTTCCGTCATCTCGGTAAGGATCACAGACCGTATTACTTGCTGCTACACAACCAAATATGGCAGGGTATTCGTCTGTGGCTGCGACGTAAGCGTATGCCTGCAGAGCAAGATAGTTGTCACTATTGGCGAAGACCCCAATTCCATCAGTTGAATAGGCTTCGATGGCTTCACCGCTTCCGCCCCCATAAGCTATCAACCCATCCGAATCGCCTGGGCCGCTCGAACGCACCGTAAGTACCGTGTCGGTTGTTGAACTGATCACCGCACCAGGTTTCAGGCTCCAAGCATACGGAATCGCATAAATTGCCTGACGAGGGGTCATCTCGGGATCACTTCCCACTTGGATGCCCAGAAAGAGCAATTGTCCGTTGAGTGTATTTGAAGTACAGTTTCCAATCCTTGTCGTAAATAACCCATTGATTACGGTAACGGTTTGGGCATGGGAACATTTTGCCGTTCCCCCACTGGCATCGGTGTACAAGCGAAAGGTGATGGTATAGTTCCCATTTAGGGGGGTTCCGCTGCTATCGGTCAAGCGCCCTTGAATGGGGATATAAGGGCTGACATCGCCATTCACCGCTTCTTCTCCTGCAGGCTGCTGCTCTTCTTCAGGCTGGGGGTTTTGCGCCAAGCCTGGTTGAATGAGAAGCGCAAACAAAGCCAATCCGACGATTAGAATGACGCCACTGACGAGCAGCCCCATCTGGATGGAAAAAGATTTTTTTGACATTTCTGCCTCCTTACAAAGCATCATCCATTCTTTTCTTGTTTTGATAAAGATAAGCTACTGAGGAAGTCCGTTCACCTCCTTCCGCGACGACAAGTAAACTCAGTCGATCGGTACCTGAAGGGAAACCTTCTCCGCCTTTCCCCCCTTCTGTAGGACGAAGCAGACTTTCAATGTGGGATGTTGAATAATGTATGGCAGGGTTGAGGAACCCTTCGGCGGGCTGATACTACCGCTACACTACACTATTCCTAAGGGAAAACCAACCTACAATAGTTATAGCAAAAAAAGAGGCGAAAATCAACTCTCATAGATGACGCATTCTGCAGCAAATCCGTGGTGAAACCACGATTACGCAATCAGGCATGGTTGCCAGGCACAATTTGGTAGAATTTACAAAGTCAAAACCCGGCTTTGCTGAAAGCCTATTTTCAGGTATGATAGAGCCATCTTTTAAAATGAAACTCTTATGCAGGAGCGAGATGGATGGAGTGGTTTAGTGGTGTATCGCCGGTCTTACAAGCCTTGCTTGCCACCATCTTCACTTGGTTGATGACGGCTTTAGGCGCATCGGCGGTGTTCTTTTTCCGAAGCGTCAATCGAAAAATTTTAGACAGTATGTTAGGTTTTGCCGCAGGAGTGATGATTGCAGCCAGCTTTTGGTCGTTACTGGCTCCAGCAATTGAAATGGCAGAAGAAATTGGCTTGCCGGCTTGGTTGCCGGCTGTAGTTGGTTTTTTACTCGGGGGAGGGTTTCTCAAGTTGATCGACACCATTCTGCCCCATCTGCACATGGGTTTGGCAACCGAAGAAGCCGAAGGCCCGAAAACAACTTGGAAACGCATTGTCTTATTGGTCTTAGCCATCACCCTGCACAACATCCCAGAAGGTCTGGCAGTGGGCGTGGCTTTTGGGGCGGTACCGGCCGGCCTTTCTTCCGCCAATCTAAGCGGCGCCATTGCACTCGCCTTGGGAATTGGCATCCAAAACTTCCCGGAAGGGGTAGCGGTCTCGATGCCATTGCGGGGAGAGGGCATCTCGCGCTTTAAGAGTTTTTGGACGGGGCAATTGTCTGCTTTAGTGGAGCCGATTGCGGGGGTCATCGGGGCAGCAGCCGTGCTGGCGATGCGCCCGGTGCTTCCCTATGCCTTAGCATTTGCCGCCGGCGCCATGATCTATGTTGTCGTTGAAGAATTGATCCCCGAATCCCAACGAGGCTCTTCTACAGATGTAGCCACCATTGGGGCATTATTGGGCTTTGCCGTGATGATGCTCTTAGATGTGGCTTTAGGCTAAAGTCATCCATGCTTCTGATCCTCTTTCATAGGAGTCTTTGATTGAAAAAGTTGATCTGGGATTATGCTTTCTTGGTTGGGTTAGCCGCAGTGATTATTGCACTGGATCAGTGGACCAAAGAACTGGTGCGCCGCAATTTGCAATTGGGCGAGGTCTGGTCACCTTGGGAGGCTTTGACGCCCTATGCTCGCATAGTTCACTGGAAGAATTCCGGAGCCGCTTTTGGTATTTTGCAAGGTTTTGGGGGAATTTTTATGATCTTAGCCATTGTGGTGGCGATTATGATCTTCGTTTACTTTCCTCAAGTCCCCCGCCGCGATTGGAGTTTACGCATTGCTCTGGGTTTACAACTTGGCGGCGCAGTGGGTAACTTGATCGATCGATTAACCCAAGGGTATGTCACGGACTTCATTTCTGTGGGTACATTCCCAGTGTTTAACATTGCTGATTCCAGCATCTCCATCGGAGTGGCAGTCTTAGCCCTGGGCATCTGGTTGAAAGATTGGCGCGAGAGACAAAAACACCCGCAGACAGGGGTAGAAACAAACGATGACTTGGAAGAACGACCAACCGAGTCCTCTTCAGAAGGCCAGCACGGTGGGTGAACAGAAACTCTCCTTCACCTACACTGAGTCCACTCCCCAACGGCTGGATAAAGCCTTGCAAGGTCGCTACCCTGAACTCTCGCGAGCGCGGTGGCTGAACTTAATCAAGGACGGATTTGTGCGCATCAACGGCAATTATGCCCGCAAGGGGGGGCAACTCGTCCAAAGCGGCGATCAAATCGAGGCAACCATCCCCCCACCTCAGCCTGCTGAACTTGAGCCAGAACCCATGCCTCTCAACATCCTTTATGAAGATGTCCGTGTTGTGGTAATCGATAAACCGGCTGGCATCGTTGTCCATCCGGCAGTCGGGCACGAACGGGGTACGTTGGTCAACGCCGTGTTGGCGCACGCACCGCAGATCCAAGGTGTAGGCGGGGAAGTGCGCCCTGGTGTCGTGCATCGCTTGGATAAGGATACCTCTGGCATCCTTTTGATGGCAAAAGACGAGCGCGCTCATCGTTGGCTACAAGAGCAATTCCGCCTGCGCAAGGCAGAGAAAACCTACCTTGCCCTGGTGGATGGCAAGCCGCCTACCCCAAAAGGGCGCATCGAAGCCCCCATTGGACGCTCTGCTGAAGAGCGTAAAAAAATGGCAATCGTTCCGCCCGGCAAAGGCAGAGCCGCCATCAGCGAGTATCGCACTTTAGAAGTTTTTCCCCGCCATACCTTGTTAGAGGTGCATCCAATAACCGGCCGCACCCATCAAATTCGCCTTCACCTGCAATTTATTGGCTGTCCGGTGGTAGGTGACCGCGTCTACGGCAGGCAGAAGCCCACCTTACCCATCGACCGCCACTTTCTGCACGCCGCTCGCTTGTCGGTCATCCTGCCCGGCGAAACTCAGCCAAGACTCTTCGAAAGCCCACTCCCCAAAGAGCTAAGCGATTTGCTCGAAACCTTGAGACGTTCTGGAGGATAAGATGAAATTCATCGATTTACGTTCGGACACCGTGACCGAGCCCACCCCAGCCATGCGTGAAGCGATGGCGCGCGCTGAAGTCGGTGATGATGTTTATGGAGAAGACCCCACGGTGAATCGATTGCAGGCAATGGCAGCCGATTTGATGGGCAAAGAAGCCGCCTTGTTCGTTCCTTCCGGCACGATGGGCAACCTCGCCTCCATCTTAGCCCATTGTCAGCGGGGCGATGAGGTGATTGTGGGAGATAAGGCGCACACTTTCTTATACGAAGCAGGAGGCATATCTGCGCTGGGGGGAATCCACTCTTGCCAATTGCCCAATCAGCCAGATGGGACAATTGCGTTGGAACAACTCCAAGCCGCCATTCGCCCCAAAGATATCCATCAACCTCCCACCCGGCTCATCGCCCTTGAGAACACGCACAATCGGTGCGGGGGGGTCGTGCTCTCTGCGGAATATTGCCGTCAAGTCAGTGAATTTGCCAAAGAACGCGGCATTTTGACCCATTTAGATGGAGCGCGCATCTTTAACGCCGCCATTGCTTTAGGCATTTCAGCCAAAGAACTTGCTGAACCCTTTGACTCGGTGACGTTTTGTCTTAGCAAAGCGCTCTGCGCGCCGGTGGGTTCGCTCATTTGCGGCAGCCAAGCCTTTATCGAGCGCGTCCGGCGGGTGCGCAAACAATTGGGAGGCGGGATGCGCCAAGCGGGTGTGCTTGCGGCGGCCGGCATCGTGGCGCTGGAAAGCATGATCGAGCGTCTAGCTGAGGATCATGCTCGCGCCAAACGCCTTGCCCAAAAATTACAAGGCGCTCCCGGTCTGGTCATTGAGCCGGGCTCACCAGCCACAAACATGATCTTTGCCCAACTCGAATCGGGATCGCCCGTTACCACCCAAAAAGTATGTGAAGCTTTGCGGGAACGAGGCGTTTTGGTCGGTGCCATCGAACCTCATCGCTTTCGCATTGTCGTTCATTACTGGATTGATGATCAGGCTGTAGAAACGACCGCCAACGCTTTTTGGGAAGTGCTCAAAGAACTCAACTAAGGCGATTGGGCCGAGCGAGCCGCTCTGCGACCACAGAACAGGGCCACCCCGAAATGTCTCTTTGTTCCCTCATGATATAATCATCATGCTGGGGTGGAATACAGGCAAATGTTGGAGAAGCCGATTTTCCTTCTCCAATCCATGCATTTCCACTCAGGACTCTCTACACTTTCGAGGATAGATGATGAGCGAATGGATAGGTTTAGATCAAATCGATGCAGCAGCCAAGTTCTTAAGGTCTCGTTTGCCTTTTCAACCAAAGGTAGGGATGATTTTAGGTTCCGGTCTAGGGGAAATCGCCGAGCTGATCGCGCAACCGATCCTGATCCCGTTTAGTGAGATTCCAAACTGGCCACGCTCTACGGTGGAAGGGCACAAGGGACGTCTGGTCATCGGCGAGTGGGAAGGACAGAAAGTGCTCATCTCGCAAGGCCGCGTGCACTATTACGAGGGCTATAGCATGGCACAAGTGGCTTTCCCGGTGCGGGTCATGCAACGCTTAGGGATCGAAATCTTGATAGTCACGAATGCCGCCGGTGCTGTCAACCCAGAATATGAACCGGGTGACCTAATGCTCATCACCGATCACCTGAACTTGATCGGCATGGCAGGCCTTACGCCCTTACGAGGCGCTAATCTGGACGAACTCGGCCCGCGCTTTCCGGATATGAGTCAAGCGTATGATCGCACCCTATGTGACTATGCCCGCCAAGCCGCCGCTGAACACAACATCCGCTTACGCCAGGGGATTTATATCTGCCTGGCTGGGCCGTCTTTTGAAACCCCCGCCGACCTACGCTTTTTGCGCCAAATCGGCGCCGATGCGGTGGGCATGTCCACGGTCCCCGAGGTGACTGCAGCGCGACACGGCGGCCTGCGCGTGCTGGGGATTTCGGGCATCAGCAACAAAGCCAATTTGGATGGAAATACGATAACCACCCACGAGGAAGTGCTTCAAGCTGGTCAAATCATTGTTCCGAAATTGATTCGCATCCTGCGCGGTGTGTTACAACGGCTAGCGTTGCAATCCTGAGCATCTAACGCTAACTTCGGTCGGGATTGCATCGATCGGCTTGCCAAAGTCATAAGAAGATGCAAGAGGCGTTGCGTTTTTTTCAGACTTATGAAATCTGGATCTATGTCTTACTCGGTTTCGTGGGCATCTTTTATCTGCGCAAGTTTTTTTTAGCCTGGCAGGAACTGCAAGGTGCCGTATTTGGTTTAGAACGAGAAAATGCCCAAGGACGCCTCAATCAGGCGGCTAGTGTCCTGCTCTTTATTCTTTCTCTCATAGTAGCCGAATTCATCCTGACTTCGTTTATTCTCCCTTCAACTCCAATGGCAATCCCCCTATACACCCCGACCTTGAACCTACTGGCTTCGCCGACCACCACCCTGGATGCGGGCAGCCAAGGGCAAGTCGACGAAAATGCCCCCACCCCTCAAGAAACACTCCCAGCCGCTGCGCTGCTTTCCTCCTCGCAGTCCGGGCAATGCATCGAAGGACAAATTTTTATTTCTTCTCCCCAAAATGGCGCTGAAGTGAGTGGAATTGTCGAAATTAGCGGTTCAGCCAACATCCCCAACTTTGGTTTCTATAAAATCGAAATGCGCCGGGTTGATGAGCAAGATTGGCTAACCATCCTGGCCGGCAACCAAATCCAACCCGCTGGCTTGCTAGGCACTTGGAACACCGCTCTACTCTCGCCGGCTGTCTATCAACTGCGGCTCGTGCTGGTCGATAATCAAGGAAGTGCCCTGCCGCCCTGTGAGATTCAAATTAGCGTGGTATCCACCACTCAATCCCCTCAACCTTAGAGGAGGCTGCATGCCGCAGATCGAAATCCGTCCTTCCCTCGCCTCTGATCTAGAACAATTGCTCACCCTGGAACGGGATTACACCACGCAATATGTTCGCCAGATCGAACGAGAAAACGAGGAGGATGAAACGTTGACCATCACCTTACGAAGGGTACGCTTGCCGCGCCTGACGAGGGTGGCCTACCCACGCAACCGCCAGCAATTGATCGAAGAATGGAGCCGCTGCGATGGAATGTTGGTTGCCGAAACCCAAGAGCAATTGGTCGGTTTTATTGCTTTTTCCCTGCAGAAAACCCCCGCTGCGCTTTGGATTAGTGACCTGGTCGTGAGTCATTCCCTGCGTCGCAAGGGGATTGGACAAGCCCTCCTGCTCGCCGCTGGAGAGTGGGGGGTGGCGAGAGATTCACAGCGCATCATCTTAGAAATGCAGTCTCGCAACGACCCAGCCATCCAGATGGCGAGGAAGCTCGGCTTTGATTTCTGTGGTTTTCAGGAAGCCTACTACCCCAACGGTGACGTCGGGCTATTTTTTGCCAGAAGCTTACGGTGATTTCTCGGATAAGGTCAAGATGGCTCAATCGATGATCGGCATTCTTCGCACTCTAAACCAACTCCTCACAGCCGGAATTGCTATAACGGCGTTCTCATTGTTGATTTACGCCTTGTCGTTTAATCTGCGCGACCGCGTAACGCGCTCGTTTGCCACCATCTTAGCGTGTGTGTTTGTGGTGTCGTTTGGAGATGCCTTAAGCAGCGTTGCCAGCCCAAACGCCATGCGGGAAATGTGGTTGCGGTTTGAGTGGATCGGAATTGCTATTCTGCCGGCTGCTTATTTACACTTTTCGGATGCTGTCTTAACCACCACAGGGCGCCCGTCGCGCGGGCGACGCCGCTTAGCTGTGCGTCTCTCCTATTTGGTCTCGCTAGGATTTTTAGCTACCCTGCCCTTCTCGGTGCTGGTTGGGCCTTTGGTGAGTGGGGCAAAGCCTGCTCCACATCTCCAACGCACTTGGTTGACAGACATCTTTACCATTTACTACTTATTCTTGAGCACGATTGCGTGGGTGAATCTTGTGCGGGCGTACCGCCGCACGGTCACCAAAACCAGTCGGCGACGCATGGGATATTTGTTAATTGGAGCCCTCGCCCCAACGCTTGGGTCTTACCCGTATCTATTGTTCGGTTCGGATTTTGCCAATCAGCACACCCTCCTGTTTTGGCTGGCTTCGGTAACCAGCAATGTGGTGGTCTCCTTTTTGCTCATCCTCATGGCTTATGCTGTCGCTTTCTTTGGCGTGCCTTGGCCAGATCGGGTGGTTAAGCGACGCTTAGCGAAGTGGATTTTGCGCGGGCCGGTCATTGCCTCCACGGTTTTAGCTGTGACCACGATCGCCCGCCGCATTGGTGAGCGCTACGGGATGCCTTACAATGCTGCTGTACCCTTTCTGATGGTGGGAACGCTTCTAATCTTGCAACATCTCGTCACGCTCAGCTCCCCTCTCTGGGAGCGCATCTTGCTAATCGGTAACGATCGCACCGATATCGAACGACTCAAAACCATCGAAGAACGCCTGTTAACCAGCGGTGACATTCGCCAACTCTTAGAAGCTATCCTAGCTGCCGTATGCGATCGCCTGCAATCCACGCAAGCTTTTCTTGTGACCCTAGCCCCTTCCGGGTTGGAGATTCTGGTTACGGTTGGTGAGACGGATTATTTGGAAAAAGCGGAAATAACCGCTCAGCTCCTTAACCAAATTCAGGTCAACCAAGACGGACTTTGCTTTGAGTGGGGAGAGTTTTGGCTTTTCCCACTCCATGCCGAAAGCACCGAAGAGGAGCAATTGCTAGGCTTAATCGTGGTCAAACGCCCGAAAGATGAGCCAATCGATCCAGAGCAGGCACAAGCCTTACAGATTCTAATCAAGCGAGCAGCTTTGGTCTTGGAAGATCGCCTATTGCAGAGCCAGGTGTTCTCCTCTTTAGAGGCTTTTTCATCCCAAATGGAATGGCTGCGGCGGCTGCGCGCCGTGGCGCGGTATAACTCCGGAGCATCCCTTGCAGCCCCAGAAACCATAGACTCGCTTTTACCACCCGCAGATAGCATGGCGCGTTGGGTGAAGGAAGCCTTGACTCACTATTGGGGTGGACCCAGACTTTCCCGAAATCCCTTGATCAAACTTCGAGTTGTGCAACAAGCCTTGAACGAACACGGGGACAATCCAACCAATGCCTTACGCGCCATCTTACGCCGCGCCATCGATCAGGTAAAACCGGAAGGAGAACGGCGCTTCACAGCCGAGTGGATATTGTATAATATATTAGAGATGAAATTTATGGAAGGCAAGAGCGTGCGGGAAGTCGCTAAGCGCCTCGCCTTATCCGAAGCGGATTTATACCGCAAGCAACGCATTGCTATCGAAGAAGTTGCACGTGCCATTTTAGAAATGGAAAAGCGAGCATCGGCTGAAGAGCAAAACGAATCCGAATCCGTTCACACTCCATTCTAGGTTGTGAGGTGACTTAATGGTGACCGAAGTTAAACAGATCACTTCGCGAGATGAACCTCCACCGCCCGATGAAGGATGGTGGCAAGCTGTCTTAAGCGAAGATACATGGATCGCCGAAAAACCACAGCGATCAGGCGACAAGAACAAAGTCGCCAGTTCAGCCAGCCGCTCGATTTCGCAGGACATTGTCGATTGGGAACTGGCGCAAGCCCTTTATGACGAGGATCGCATCGTTGATTTACAAGTAACCGGCTACAATAAGGGAGGACTCTTAGTCAGCGGGCCTCAATTGCAGGGCTTTGTGCCCATCTCGCACTTAATGGATATGCCCAACAATCTAACCCCTGAAGAGCAAGAGCAATGCTTGGCTGCCTATCAAGGGCATACCCTGCGCCTCAAGGTGATTGAGTGTGATCCACAGCGCGGGCGGGTTGTCTTCTCCGAGCGGGCAGCGCAAGCGGATAGTGGGCGGCGCAATTGGCTCTTCTCTCAACTCAAAGCTGGGGAATGCGTTCAAGGCATCGTAACCAACATTACCGATTTTGGCGTGTTTGTCGACCTGGGTGGGGTGGAGGGCTTAATCCATGTCTCTGAACTTTCTTGGGGGAGGGTACGCCATCCCAGTGATGTGGTCAAGCTGGGCGAAAAAGTCTATGTCTATGTCCTCCAGGTCGATCCACAACGCGCTCGCATCGCTCTCAGCCTCAAACGCTTGTGTAAAAACCCATGGGAAACCGCCGAAGAACGCTATCACCCCGGTCAAATCACCGAGGCTGTGATCACCAGCATTGTTCCCTTTGGCGCGTTTGCCCGCTTGGAAGAGGGTCTAGATGGCTTAATCCACATCACCGAATTCGGCGCTTTGAAGGAAGGCGAAAATCGACTTCAGTCGTTGCGGGAGGGAGATCGGGTCAAAGTGCGCGTTTTACACGTCGATGCCTCAAAACAACGACTCGGACTGAGTTTGCAGATCAATCCTTAGCCCTTTACCGATGAAGGCGGTTTGGAACATCTTGATTGGGGTTCTCTTAGGCTTGCTCTCGGCCGGCTTGTTATTGTTGGTCGTCAGCCCACCGCGTGGCCAAGCCGTAACCTTATCTGCCCAACCTACTGCAGCGGGATTGGTTGTCTATGTCTCAGGCGCCGTGCACGCTAGCGGAGTTTATACCTTGCATTATTCCAGTCGTGTCCAAGATGCTTTGCAGGCGGCCGGTGGCGCCCGTCCCGACGCTTATTTAGGCAGCCTCAATTTAGCTGCTCCCCTGCGCGACGGCCAGCATATCTTTGTACCGCTCGCTTACGATACCCCTACGCCAACGCTGGAGAGAGCAGCGGTCACCCTGACGCCAACCCCAACGGCCAGCCCATTTATCAATGTGAACTATGCCACGCAAGCCGAACTCGAGTCGCTGCCGGGCATTGGCGCAGTTTTGGCAAAACGCATTATTGCCTATCGCACCCGCTATGGCTTTTTCAATTCTTTGCAAGATTTACTCAAGGTTTACGGCATCAAACCCCAAACGCTACAGCTTATCGAACCGTATGTTTCTTTCGAGATCATCCCTTAAGGGACTCTTCGTTTTCATCGGAGGGCAAAAGACCTAATTGACGGGCTTGATGAAAATAAAGCATCTGAGAGTCTGCCCCTAAGTCCATCCCTGCCTCGCTTGCCAAACTCTGCTCCCAAAACTCATCAACCCTTTGGAGTTCGCCGACCTCAAGGGAAGGATTTTGCAAGAGGGCTTCTAAAGCTGTGTCGGCAGAAACCGATGAGACTACGTTCTGATCGCTGATACGATGCTGAGAATCAAGTCTCTGGTGGAGATCGGACAAATCCCTCTCCAGAGCTGCCAGCAATTCCAATGCCTTTTGGGCCATCGTCTGTTGCAACGCCAGAGGTTGCGTAGGCAACCGTCTTCGGTCAACCCCAAAAATGATAGCGTAATCCTCAAAGCGAAATTGACCCGCAACGGTTTCTTTGCTCAAATAGAAACCAAGCGCAGAAAAGGCTTCTCCACCATAGCGAATCTGCAGGTTATGGAGTTCCCGCTCTGTTTGGGAGAAATATTCTATTAAACGGGAAAACTCAAGCGAAGCAGGCAAGTTCATGGAATGAGCAAGCAAATTTCCCTGCGCGTCAGCGATCCACAAGCCCTGTAAACCCAGCTGCTCGCAGAGCACGTCCCAGCGGGTAGAAAAGTGTTCTTCTTGTTCAACTTCTGCAGGATGGAATGGTTCTTGTTGAGGCAGGGGGAGCGGGGTTGCTGTCTCACCCAGCAAATTCAGCACACACGTTAAGAATTCTTCCATCGGCAAAGGTTTGCGAAACCAGGCTTGGATCGGAGCTTGTTCGAGCTGTTTGTGAATTGCGGGATCGTTGACGCCCGTGACGACCACAATGTTCAAATTGGGTTGCCTCCGCCGTGCTTTTTCGACCATCTCTAAACCGCTCATGCCAGCCAAACGGACATCCACCACCAATAAATCGAAGCGATCCTGGGACAATAAAACCATTGCCTCCTCAGCGGAAGGCACGTCCTGAAGGATCGCGCTCTGAAATTGTGCCTCGAGCGCAGCTTTGAGCATCCGTCGCACTTCGCGTTGATCATCAACAATCAGTATCTTCATAGGCAACCACAAACGGTTCTTTTACTCAACTAACCAACAAGCCACCCAATGGTCAGGGCTGACCTCCCGAAACGGTGGTTCTGCCACAGAGCAATGCTCCATCGCCACCGGACAACGAGGGTGAAAGCGACAACCTTTGGGAGGGTTCAGGGGACTGGGGACATCCCCCTGCAGGATAATGCGTTCTCTCTTCAGCTTCGGATCGGGAATTGGGATGGCAGACATTAAGGCTTGAGTGTAGGGATGAAGAGGATTACGAAAGAGCTCACCTCGGTCGGCAAATTCCGCCAATTTACCTAAGTACATGACCGCAACCCGATCGGAGATATGCTCAACAACGCTAAGGTTATGCGCAATGAACAAGTAAGTCAAGCCGAACTCCCGTTGGAGTTCTTTGAGAATGTTCAAAACTTGGGATTGAATCGAGACATCTAAGGCTGAGACCGGCTCATCCGCCACAATAAATTTCGGCTTTAACGCTAAGGCACGTGCAATGCCGATCCTTTGCCGTTGCCCCCCAGAAAATTCATGCGGATAGCGTCGGGCGTGATAGTCCTCCAAGCCAACCTTGCGCAACATTTCAATGACGATCTCGAAGCGTTCTTTGGGTGTGCCAATATTGTGGATATTCAATCCCTCGGCAATTGACTCGCCGATAGGCATGCGAGGATCTAAAGACGAATAGGGGTCTTGGAAGATGATTTGCATATTGCGGCGCATCTCCTTCAGTTCTTTGCCCCGTAAGGTCATGATATCAACCCCCTCAAATAGGATGCTGCCCGCAGTAGGTTCGATCAACCGCAGGATACAACGCCCAACCGTCGTCTTACCGCATCCCGATTCACCGACTAACCCAACCGTCTCGCCTTCTCTAATCGTAAAAGACACATGATCCACCGCTTGAACCCACGCCACAGTCCTTTGGAGAATGCCCCCTTTTACTGGAAAGTATTTCACCAAATCCTTGACTTGAACTAAGTCCCAGCAGCCGTCTTTAGCAGCTTTATCGGTAATGCTCAAATATTGCTCTTTCATTCGATTGCCTCTTGAATGCAGTCCTCCGTACCTATAACCGATGCCAGCCCTCAATCTCTGGTGAGGGATCGTCCTGATGCACTACCTTCAGAATTGCTTTGCTGGATTATACCATGTGAGAAATGGCTTAACCTTCGGGATGAAACCTCTCAAAAGTTCTCTATCGCAGGAAAGGAAATTCTTTCGTTTGCCTGCTCCCCCTTGCAGACTTGTTAGAAAAAAAGCCTTTATCTGGTTGTATAATCAAGACAAAAGCCGAAACTCCTGTTCCCAACGACCCGATCATCATAGCTCAGATCATCGAACATCGCAGCAATTTCCCGCAAGGCAACGGGCAGCGAGTGCAAGGGCGCTGATTGGTATTAGATTTTTGTTGCAAAATGGTTAAAAATGGACACCGATTTCACCCGCGAAGCCATCCTGCAGAAACCAGTCTCAGAGGGAACCCTCCGTTGCCATGTTTGTGAACGGCGTTGTGTCATCCCTCCCGGTCAATTGGGATGGTGTCGCACCCGTTTGAATCGGGGCGGTCAATTGCTCACCTTAGTGTATGGGGCGATTTCCACCATGACCGCTAATGCTATTGAGAAGAAACCGCTCTATCACTTTTACCCAGGCACCAAGACCATGACGGCCGGTGGGTGGTGCTGCAATTTTCCTTGTCTATGGTGCCGCAATTGGGATTTAGCCCACGCTGACGCACCGCTGAGCGGCGAATTTATCTCCCCCTCCCAATTCGTCAGCATTGCTGAGGAAGCGGGCTGTCAGGGGATTGCCATGTCGTTCAATGAACCCACCCTTGCCTTAGAATGGGTGCTCCATGCGTTTCAAGCGGCTCAAGAACACGGGCTGTACAACGTCTTTGTCACCAATGGCTACATGACCCCGGAAGCGCTTATGTTCCTGATTCATGCCGGCATGCACGCCATGAACGTGGACATCAATACCGATGTCGCATTGGCACGCCGCTACTTGGACGGGGTGGATATGGAACGCATTTGGATGAACTGCAAAATTGCCCTACAGTATGGCGTGCATGTAGAAATTTCCACCTTGGTGATTCCCGCCTTAAACGACGATGAGGGAGTTCTCAGAGGCATCGCCCGGCGCATTGCGGTTGAACTGGGCGTGGATATCCCTTGGCATCTGGCGGGATATGTTCCTTCCTACAAGTACAACGCCCCCAACACTCCACTCTATACCCTTGAAATGGCTTGGGAAATTGGTAAAGGCGCCGGCCTGCAATACGTTTATATTAATCAACAGGGAAACCGGCACGAGAACACCGAGTGTCCCAACTGCGGCAGTTTGTTAATTCGGCGCTTGGGGCCCCTGGTGCTATCGAATGTCATCCGCAACGGCGCCTGCCCGCGCTGCGGTACAGCCATCCGGGGCGTATGGGGATAAAGGTTCGGAA
>QEXX01000123.1 GCA_003130835.1 Anaerolineae bacterium
CTACCGAAAATAGACGGGTCAGAATGACTTGAAAGAGCAGGGTTGCGGCTGAGAAAAGGGATACCCGCCAGAAAAGCCCACTAGAAAGCGCTGAACGGTTCACCATCGCGCATGATGTTCTTCCGCAAAGCCGATCAAATCTTGAATCAACACTTTTTCCCCATCATCGGCAATCGCAAAGCCTTGATAATGCCCAAACATT
Source organism: Anaerolineae bacterium (assembly GCA_003130835.1). Taxonomy (GTDB): domain Bacteria; phylum Chloroflexota; class Anaerolineae; order Anaerolineales; family UBA4823; genus NAK19. The sequence continues at coordinate 203 of QEXX01000123.1, forward strand.
TGATGCACTTCGCTATAAATCACACCTAAGTTGGTGATCGCAGTGCGATCGACAAAGGGGGTAAAGGTCAGGTCTAACCGGCCTTGGTTATCCGTAAAGCGCCACGGTTTCATATAATTGCCGCTGTGGTAATCGAAGGTGACTTGATCGAGTTTGTGAATCCGATTAGCTAAGATCAAAGCATTTTCGGTGGCAGCAGAAAGATCGCCAAACCCACAACCCAAGTTCAATCCCACCGTGCGTCCATCGGGGAGAAAGCCGCTAGCGCTTGCCCAATTCCAAAAAGAGCTGTACTCCCACACACCGCGTCCCCAGTCAAGAGAACCTAGGCAAGTGGTTGGGTCTAATTCGAGGGAAAGCTCCCCGTAGCGCAACCGGCCGCGTGCCGGAAGGCAGTTGATCTTGCGGTTAAGGTAAAAACGGCGTTTTCCAATGGGGATAACGATGTTCATCGACTCGGCACCAGGCGGCATCTCTAAAGTGATGTCCGCCTCGATCCCTTTACCGCCATCAAAGGCCGGCCAGGTAACCTGGATACGGCGGCTCGAGTCGGCAACGGTAAAGTCGAGTTTGAGCCCTTTTCCGTGGTAATGGCTATCGCCGTGTTGGCTGTTGCGCGGCAGAATCACTCCTTTGGCAAGGGGCACCACCAAACCCTCTTCGTGCAGGGCATGGGTGGCATAATCGAGGGTATAGACAAAGATATTGCCAGCATAGCCGAGGTCGGCAATCGTGGCGGAGAAAAAACGTTGCGGGGTAAAAACGGCATAGTAATCCCAACGTTTGATGCGAAAGCGTTGTAAGGGACGAAAGCGATAAAACCGAGCTGATTCGAGGTTGCAATCTAACAAGGGCTGGCGGGACCAACCGACCTGCGCTAAGTTTCCGCTCAGGGTTAGCAGAGGCCCAGCATGAGTGATTTCGCGCTGCATAGCATCCTCCTTTCTCCCATTATAACCTGACTGTGACGGGTAAATCATCATCAATCATCGTTGCCTGCAAGCAAAAACGCCTGCGCTCCATTCGTGCGGAGGGTGGACGTCCGCGTCCATCTTTTTCCGCAGGCGAAGACGCTTTCGCTGCGCATCACAGAGAAATTAAGACCCAAGAGACCAGCCAGCAGGGGAATTGCGTCCGGGTTAGCCAGCCATCCCAAGCCGCGGGCTACGAGGGTAAGCGAATAAGGATCGGAGGATGACTGAAGCAGGATAGATAACCGGAGCAAAGAGCGGGAGTCCTGCAACCAACGGGTAAGCACTTCAATCGCCATCGCTTGGCGAGTGGGATCGTTGGCAAGAATGGTATTCAGTAAGGATTCCGCCATCGTGCGCGCTTCATCGGTGCAAGGTTGTCCGCATTGTGGGCACAGAACACCAGCGGCATTTGGAGCGCGGCACGTAGGGCAAAAAAGAAGTAGGCTTTCCAAAATAAAAAAACCTCCACGGATTGATGATCCAGTAGAGGCTATCAGTCAATGACGGTTATGGCGAGCCTCATCGCCAGTTTGATTCTATCACATTTCCAAGCAGAATCTCTGCAAATTCTTACTTTTGACGATTCTCGCGCACGTAATAGGCTGCGCCAATGATTCCAAGAAATAAACCCAAGATCGAAGCCGTATAAGAAAGAAAATTCAAAAAGAAGGTCGACTCGAGGATTTTAATGACCATGAGGAAGGGCAAAACCACCCCGCTCAAACATAAGAGAAAACCAATCAGGATCAACTTCCAAGCCCGCATAGGAGACAAACGCAAGACCGATCGAATCGCTTTCTTATGGTTCTTTATGTAACCAACATGCCACGCGGTGATCGGGAAGCGGCATAAACTCCGGTGGCTCTTCGACTTCACACAAGCCTTGAATCATCTGCGCACAACGGGGATGAAAGCGGCAACCCGGCGGGGGTTTGACCAAACTAGGCGGTTCGCCGGGTGGCACTTCGCGGAAGGATAAAGCATTGCGAGCATCCGGATCCGAGGTGGCTGAAAGCAAAGCATGGGTATAGGGATGGAGAGGGTTTTGCAAGAGTTCCCCAATCGGGCTTTGTTCAACCAATTTGCCGGCATACATCACGAAAATGCGCTCCGAAAAATACTTAACCGTAGATAAATCATGGGTGATATAGATAAAAGACAGGTTATGCGACTCTTGCAAGCCCCGCAACAGCTTGAGGATTTCCACCCGCACCGAAGCATCGAGCATCGAGACCGGTTCATCGGCAACGATTAATTTGGGGTTTAGGATCATGGCGCGCGCAATGACCACCCGTTGTTGCTGTCCCCCGCTCAACATGTGTGGGAACTTGCCCAAAAAGTCTTCCACCGGGTAAAGTTTGACCTCTTCCATCACGCGATGGATGCGGTCGGTGCGCTCTTCGCGGCTCTTAACGCCGGCGATCACCAACGGCTCCTCCAAAATGCGGCGCACGCTCATGAACGGAGGCAAGGCCCCATAGGGGTCTTGTTGGATGTAACCAACCTGCGAACGATACCATTTTAAGGTCGCCGCATCGGCTTGAGCGATATCCTTGCCTTCAAAGATCACCTTGCCTTGCCGCGGCTTGACCAAACCGAGAATGGTCTTCATCAGGGTTGATTTACCACAACCGCTCTCCCCAACCACGGCAATCGCTTCGCCGCGATGCAGGTCAAAACTGACCTTATCTACCGCCCGAACGTATCCTACGATGCCAAACCCAAAGCGGCGCAATTCATACCAGACATGCAAATCCTGAATCGAAAGCAACACTTGGCGTTGATCCATTTCAGGTTTGACTAGGGAGGGGGCTTCTACAACCATGCAAACTCCTTAGGCATATAACCAACAACGCACTTTGCGTCCATCTCTTTCAATAACCGGCGGTTCTTCGGAGCATTTCTCAAACCGTGCCGGGCAACGTTCGGCAAAGCGGCAACCGCTAGGCGGTGAAATTAAGCTAGGCGGTTGACCGGTGATGAACTGCGGATCTTGATCGGCGCGCAGCCGCGGCACACTTGCCATCAGCATCTTGGAATAGGGATGGAGCGGGTCTGGAAAGAAATCCTTGGCTTCGCCGGTTTCTACGATCTGTCCGGCGTACATGACAGCCACATCATCCGCCAGTTCGCTGGAGGTCGCAATATCATGCGTGATTAAGATAAAGCTGGTGCCAAGCTCTTTCTTAATTCGTTTCAAGGTATTGAAAATGTTGGCTTGGGTAAGCAAATCCAACGCCGAGGTCGGCTCATCCAGGATCACCAGGCTAGGCAAAGTCACCAATGCCATGGCGAGAGCCACCCGTTGGCGCATCCCGCCGCTCAATTCAAAGGGATAACGGGTCAGAAAATCCTCTGCTACGCCAACGCGTTGGAACATCGTACGGGCAGCTTCCATTGCTTCAGCTTTGCTCATCCCCATGTGAATGATGGCCGGCTCTGCCACCTGATCACCAACCCGCAAGACAGGGTTGAGAGCATTCATCGCCGCTTGGGGGACGAGCGACATCTCCACCCAGCGGATATTTTGGCGGAACTCTTCGTCGCTCAACTGCATCACATCGCGATCGTGCAGGTAAATCCGTCCGCTATACTTGGCAATGTTACGCGGCAAAAGGCGCAAGATTGCCTTGGCGAGTGAACTTTTACCGCACCCGGACTCGCCCAAAATGACCACGGCGCGATTAACCCCCAATTCAAAATCCACGCCATCCACCGCTTGCACCGGTCCGCGCGTAGTGGCAAAGTGCATGATCAGATTTTCGACACGTAAAAGGATTGAATTGCTACCGCTCATCAACTATATATCCCTCAGTCTTGGATTGAAAATGCGGTCTAGAGCAAATCCGAGCATGGCAAAACCCAAACCGGTCAGCATCAGCAACACGGCCGGTTCAAGGACCCAATAATATAAACCGCGATATAAAGCTCCATCTGTGAAGGCATTCTCGATGACTTTCCCCCAAGTAGGCAGAACCGGGTCACCCAATCCCAACACGGCTAAGGAAGCTTCCAAGAAAACATAGGATGGGACGGAAGAGACTAAAGCTGGAATAAGCAACGGGATCATGCGCGGAATCAAATAGGCAAAGATAATGCGGGTATTCGAAGCCCCGTAGGAACGCGCGGCTTCGATATAGGGTGACTCTTTGGATTGCAAAAAGATCGCTCGGTAAGTTTTGATCGAACCTGAAAAAATACTGAGTAGGATCGTCACTCCTAGGATCACCCAGATACTGCGCGAGTAAAACGTTCCTACCATGATCAAAATTGCCAGGAAGGGTAAGACGAGGTTTATTTCTGTGATTCTTTGAATCAATTCATCTACCCAACCGCCATACCAAGTCCCAACTGCAGCAATGATCATCGTCAAAAGCGAAGTTCCTAAAGAAGCTAACAGTCCAAATGCCAAAGCGATCGGTGTTCCCCATAACAAAGCCAAGGTTAAGTCGCGGCGATACTGATCGGTGCCGGCAAATCCATACAATTTTCCATGTAACACAAATTCGGCATCTAGGTTTGTGTTAGGTTCGAACGTTGTTGCCGTAATGATCAACTGGTAGCTTCCCTTCAATGGCTGATACTCATCCGTATTGGCAACACTAAATAAAGCCGGAATCACCTGATCTTCGGTTTTCAAGCGTTTTTGAAGTTTCTTATCCTGAGAGAAGCGAAAGGTTTGTGAACGACTGACGCCGAAATCGGCGATGCGGATGGTCCTCTCATCCGGAGTAACCCAACTAATTGAGACAAAGGGAGATTTCTCGCTAAAGCTGCTCTTGAAATAAAGGATCAAATCTTGCGGAAATTCGTCGTATTGGAAATCGAAGGTATATCTCAGTTCGATAGTCGAAATCGTTTGATCTACCGGGGTAACGACTTTTTCCATCTCGCCCTTGGCACTGCTGGCAGCAAAAGAGATTGGCTGTTTCTTTGAGTAGAACAAATTCAACCAAGCCGGAGGGGCATATTTTGGGTTTTGATACCAAACCTCTTCGCCGCCCCGCCATAGACGGATGGCTTCTCGATAGGGAATTTTCACAAGGGTATAAATTGCCACGCCGATCAGCAATAAAACCACCAAACTCCCAATAACCGCTGAGGGATAACGCAACAGCTCACTGAGAATATTGCGGAATCTCATCATTGAGATGCCCCTCCTCCACCAATTTTGACGCGTGGATCGATTATCGCGTAAACAAAATCCAACAAAAATACCGTTATTGCGAGTAAGTAGGCATAAATGATGGTCGAACCAACAATGACCGGGGTATCATATAAACCAATGGCTTGGTAAAGCGTCCGTCCAAGCCCTGGCCATAGGAAGACGGTCTCTGTAATGGTAAAGCCGGTCCAGAGTGAGATTACCAATAAAGCAAAGTTGGTGACGATGGTTGGCAGTGTAGGTCGGAGGATATAGCGCCGTTCGATATCCCGAGAAGACAACCCCTTTGCTCTCGCCATATCGACATAGTCCTCACTCGAATAGATCAAAAAATAGGTGCGCCAGTTATAAATACTGAGGAATAATGAACTAACAATGACCGATGAAGCCGGTAAAATCAAGTGCTTTAGGACGCTGAGGCCATAATCAATGGGGTTGCGCGGCGGGGGTACATCTACCAGACCGCCAAAGGGCAAAATTTTAAGAATTGCCGCAAAAATTAAGATGAAGAAGATGCCATAAAACCACGGTGGGGCAGAAGATGTCGGCGAGAGGGCAATCGTCAGTTTATCCCAAAAACTTCCATATTTCCGTGAAAGCGACAAGGCAATAAACACACTGCCGAAGAACAAGATCAACTCGGATGTGCCGGTAAGCAACAGTGTTGCTGGCAATCGCTCTAGAAGGATCAAACGAACTTGTCTTGAGCCGCTGTCGCTGTTCATGAAGATCGCATAGCCCAGATTAAGGGTAAGCGCATTGCGCAGATAACGAAACGAACGAATCGCAAAGGGCTGATCCAAACCGAGCCGTTTTTCTTCGAGTGCAATTCGCTCTTGGATGAGTCTTTCACGCACTTCGGGAGCTAAATTGCGGCTCGCAGGGTTGGCTATAACCGCCTGGGCCGCGTTGTATTTAATCTCGTTGCGCATGATGGTGTCCACATATCCCCCCATGTTGGCAATCAAAATGGTGAGATAAATGCCAATCACAACCGTGACAAAAAGGGTAACCAAGCGAAGAGCCGTATATTTGGCTACTCTGGCAAATGTGCTATCGGCAAATGCTTTTGCTCTCCGCTCATCAACCGAGGAAGATACCGGAAGCGTTTCTGTGCTCATCGCCTATCCTTAGGTAAGAGAAATGGGGCGAAGGAATTCCTTCGCCCCACACTATCTTGAGAGCTCTATGGAATTACGACGTATTCCAAGGATGCAAATGCAGGAATGGCAACCGGAATGGGTACAACGGCTGCTTCAATCTTGCCTGCACCGGCAGTCAGGGTCGCCGTGACATCGGCTGGGATGGTCAGGGTGAACATACCATCACCTTCACCGGGCTGTCCTTGACCGACGTAGAGGGTTTCACCTTGATCGTTGTAGATCAAGAATTTGACCTCTTTGATCTCGGCCGAGGGGTAAGGATCGCCGTTCTTGAGGGTTACGGTCAGGTCAAAGGTGGTCTCTTCACCGATCTTCACCTGCGCCGGACCGTCGAGGGTCGCTTCGGCCAGCATCGGCTCCGAGAAGGCTGCCCAGCGGTCAGCTAGATCGGGGAAGTCGGGATTTTGCTTGACAACAGCCGTTTTCTCGGTCAGCCCTACCGAATCGAGGTAATAAGGACCGGTGCCAACCCAGAAGTGGCCATGAGCCTCGAACCAGGCTTTGAGGTTCTGATAGCGAGCAACTGCTTCATCGGCCGTCAAGTATTGACCCAGTGTGGCAGCATAGGGAATCATCTGCTCAGCAATTGCCTGGTCGAGATACTTGTTCAAGATCTCAAGGCTGGGCCCGCCGACATAGTTTGTCTGCTCAACCTCTTTCTGAGTTGATTTATCTGCTGTGTATGCTACTTCCCCAGCCGCTTCGGCCATGTTGCTGATTGTGATCGCCGCCCAAGAGGCTTCACCATAGCTGTAATATGGCCACCAACTGGTAACATTCAATTCGGCGTCGCCGTAGAAGTTGTCAGTATAGGTTTCGATGACCAGCGGATCGGTCGAGACGATCTTCACACCCTTGAAAGCAGCGAGGAAGGACTCAAAGTTGGGCACCGCTGCTTCATCATAAATGGCGCTTTCCGGTTTAGCCGGATCAAAAGTCATGATCATCGCCATAACGATATCGGCAACCGAGAAATTGCTGCCATCGTGCCACTTGACAGTCTCAAAGAGATCGGCCGGGTAGTAAACTACACTCTTTACTTTGGCGGTCTGACCATCGGGGAATTTTTCGCCCGCAGTAATGAATTTCTGGTTAGCTGCGTCCCAATCTACCCAAGCATCCTCCGGCACCTGGATTGTCTCAGCGGTGTTGAGGGTAATCCAATCATGATTCTTCCCAACCGGTAGTCCGGCCTGGACGGTAACTTCCGCTTTTTCGGCGCGCAGCGGCCACTGTAGACCGGTGAAAGGATCCGGCATAAAGCCATAGCTCTGGGTGAATTTTTGGACGAATCCGTCCCATACCCAGTTGCTACCACCGATGGGGTTCCATGGATCGGTAAACAAGTCATTTGTACCCACTTTCACCTGGCCGCCTTCTTGATCAGCTATCCGCAGTGTGTATGGAGGCATGAAGGAGGCTTCGATTCCCGAGCCGACATCGTAGGTTACCTGGATATTTTCCTTCATGGGCATATATTGCTGTTGATCGATGATCCACACCTGCAATGAGTCTTGCATGGCAAGTTCGAGGGCGCGGGCAAACAATTCTTTGCGCTCTTCTAATGTCTTGAAGTTACCCTCTGCAAGCGCATCGCCAACTTCCTGGAATTCTGGATCCGGTTGATTAGCCAAGAAAACCGGCAGACCCTGAACGCTGGAAGGCAGATACATCTCTTGGAAAATGTTCTTCTCGTCCCGGGTCAAGCCGCTTGAAATCCATCCGGCTGTGTAGAGATTCCACAAGCCATCCGTAGGTTCAGATTGAATCCAGATCGGAGCTGCTTCTGAAGACTTCTTATATTGGCGATCAACGGTGAAGCCAACTGTCTCAAGCTGGTTCGCAACATAGTCACCCAAGGGCAAGCGGGTGCCATCCCCATCATTGCGGATAATGAATATCAAGGTGACAGGTTTACCTTGATATTCCCATTTGCCATCGGCATTTAAGGTTGCACCCATAGCTTCCATCTCGGCAGTGATGACTTCTTTTGCCTTCTCGGGGTTGTAGGCATAGTACGCTTCCAATTTGCGGGCGGTTTCAACCACATTGGTATAATCCACCAACTGGGTGGTGATGGGCAAGTATTTCGGCAAAGAACCGCCGCCGTAGATCTCCTGGTTAATGTAATCGCGATCGATCAGCCAGTTCATCGCCTCGCGGATCTTGCGATTGGAGAACGGGTTGAGAACTGTGGTGTCCTTAAAAACAGCTGGATTGAAGAGGATGTCATAGTATCCCGAATACGATGAGACATATTTCAAACCGGAGTTCTTGATATCGCTGAGTTTGTTCGAAGCTAGACCGAAGGTATAGATATCAATGGCTCCAGCTTGAATTTGCTGAATCGCCGAGTCGCTTTCAACTACGGTGAACACAACCTCATCCAACCAACCACCTTTGCGTGTGGTCGGTGGGACAGTTGGTTCGGGAGTCGGTGTCGGCTCAGCAGGTGCCTCGGTTTCCACTGCGGGTGGTTGGGTTTCCACTGCTGGCGGTTGGGTGGCTTGCGGTGTTGGGGTAGCTTGCGGTGCACAAGCGGCCAACACCAAGCTTAATGCCATCAGCAATCCCATGAGTTGAAATAGACGAGTCTTTAGCATATTCTCCTCCAAAAAAGTTTCGTTTTAGAGTGGTAGGGGAAATTAGAAGAAAGCAAATTTTGTGTCCCTGTCACCTCCTTCTATCTACAGTTCTCGTAAGAGCGGAGCAATTTGTACTGAATTACCCATAATTAGGTAAATTTAATACTACCATAAAAACTTCAAAATGGAGGTGCGACTCTATGAAATTTTCCGAAAGACACCAACCTTACCTTCTGCGCAAATAGCTTAATTTATCAGACCTTCGGTGTGAAGGTCTGCTGAATTTAAGCCAATTTTTAGTCTTATTGCGTTCCTCTAAGGCGAGGATCAAGCGCGTCTCTTAATCCATCACCAAGGAAGTTGAAAGCAAACATGGTTATGGCTAAAGCCAAAGCCGGAAAGACGGTTTGATTCGGATAGGTACGAATGACTTGCGCACCATCCGAAATCATCGAACCCCACGAAGGAGTGGGAGGATTGACCCCTAGACCGATAAAAGAAAGAAATGCTTCGGTGGAGATATAACCGGGGATGGCTAAAGTCTCTGCCACAACCAAGGGGCCGATGATATTGGGCAAGATATGGCGAAACATGATCCTTAAGTTTGAAGCGCCAATTGTGCGAGCGGCCTCAATAAACTCTTTTTCACGTACCGATAGGACCTGCCCGCGCGTCAAACGCGCCATCGTCTCCCAAGCCGTCAACCCAATGCCAACGAAAATGAACAACATTCCTCCTAAACGGGCATCCAGTTGACTAATGGTGTATGCAAACGTGCCAGGCTCTAATTTGGTTAAGGTCGAGCGGAAAAAGGCTAACAGCAAGATGATAAAGAGCAAACCTGGAAAAGCATATAAGACATCCACAATGCGCATCATGATGTTGTCAACTCGGCCGCCAAAATAACCAGAGATACTTCCGTAGATGGTGCCAATCAACAAGCTAATCAAAGGTCCGATAAAGGCAACTGTCAGAGAAACGCGGGCACCATAGACAATGCGACTAAACAAATCACGGCCAACGTAATCAGCTCCTAGGAGATAATCGTTTGAAATTCGAGCATACGGTTTCATGGTTGGGAAAAGGCTTAAGAGCCAGGCTGGAACCGTATTCTGATCGTTCAAAACCTGTTTCTCATAGCTACGGGGGGCAATTTGAGGAGCAAAGACCGCCATAACGATCAAAATTATGACAATCGTGCCTCCCACCACAGCAGCCCGATTGCGGATCAATCGCCGAAAAGCATCCACCCACAAGTTTTCACGTTTTTGGGTAAGCGGCACTCCGCCGGTTAACGTTTTTTCTTTAAGACGCATGGCTTCTTGAGACATCCTACCTCCTGTCTGACTCCTGGCTAATCATACCGTATGCGGGGATCGAGATAAGCATAGACAATATCTACCACCAAATTAGCAATTACTAGAAAAACAGCGTAAAGTAAGATAGTACCCATGATAACGGGATAATCGCGATTCGTGATACTGGTCACAAAGTATTTTCCCATTCCAGGAATGCCAAATACCAACTCGGTGACAAAGGTCCCGGTAACTAATGCCGCAAACATTGGGCCTAAAATGGTGACCACCGGAATTAAAGAGTTTTTTAACGCATGTCGTGTGATAACTAATCTTTCTTGTAATCCTTTTGCTCGAGCTGTGCGGATATAATCTTCGCGAATGGTTTGTAATAAACTGGCACGGGTCAAGCGTGCAATCACTGCGGAACTGCCTAACCCAAGTGCCACGGAGGGCATAATGGCAAACTTAAAGAAATCCCATCCCCACTTGGTAGGCAAAAACCCCAAAAGGTAAGGAGGCTTTGCCCCCCAGCCGGTAGGAGGTAACCACTTTAATGTTACGCCAAATATCCAAATCAATAGCGGGCCTAAAACAATCACCGGGACAGATACCCCGATGATCGCAATGCTCATACTTATGTAGTCAAAAATTGTATTTTGCTTAAGGGCTGCAATAATTCCTAAAGGCATACCGATGATTAAGGCAACCAGCAAAGCCATCGTTCCAAGCTGAGCTGAAATTGGCAATTGTTGACGGAAGATGTCATTGACAGTGCGACTGCGCGATGAATACGAAGGCCCAAAATTCATCCAGCGCAACCATATCCCCCCAATTTTGGCGCTAATTAAAAAATCGTCCTCCAAAGTTCCTTTTGGTGGTTGTGTTGTCAATCGAGGAATGAAAACATCATATAAATAATTCAAATACTGTTTCCAGAGTGGATCATCCAAGTGATAACGTTTTTCAAGATTTGCCATAATCTCTGGCGGCAAGGCCTTTTCCCGATCAAAGGGTCCGCCAGGAACCGCATGCATTAAACCAAATGTGATGAATGAGACAACAATCAAAACCACAATCAAATAAATGAGACGACGGGCGATATAGCGGCCCATGTACACCTCCGTGTTAATTTGGATGGGGAAGGTTTGCCTTCCCCATCCAAACTTTCAACACTCTATTGAACGATATCCCATTTCTCAATGTGTTCCAAACCACCCAGTACAGAGAAAGTGCGTTGGACGTATGGTTTGGTTACGGTCACGCGGGTATACCAGTAGATGGGAATCATCACCGCGTCTTCATAGACCAAAATTTGTTCAGCTTGAGCGTACAATTCGACGCGTTTTACCGGATCGGTCTCTTTAGCAGCGTCTAAAACAAGCTGATTAAAGGTCTCATTGTTCCAAGAAACGCCGCCTACGCTACCATCTGTTTTCGGATTGGCTGAGCCACCCGGATAGAAGACCTCCCGGATGAAGTTGTTGGCATCTGGATAGTCCTGGCACCAGCCCAAGCGCCAAATTTGCGGAGTGTCTGCGCCTTTAATTGTCTCTAGGTAAACCTTCCATTCTTGGTTCACCAGCTTGACATTCACGCCTAATACATCTTTCCACATTTGCTGAATCGCTTCCGCGATCTTTTGATGGCCGGAAGAGGTATTGAACATTAGGGTCAGATCGAGCTGATCAGCAGTCAAACCTTTTTCGTCAAGATAGGACTGCAGTTCTGCCTTCGCCTTCTCAGGATCATATTTGACACCCAGGTCTGGATGTGTTTCCATGGTTGGAGCACCGGCTAAACCAGGCCGTGAGAACCACTGAGCTGGTTCCTGCTCGCCCTTAGTCACATTGGCGATCAAGCTTTCTCGATCAATTGCCATGGACAAAGCGCGGCGCACACGCACATCGTCCACAACCGGTGCCTTTGTGTTGAAGCCATAATAGTATGTACAAAGAACCGGAGCAATCTTCAATTCCGCCGAAAGGGTCGGATCAGCCTTCACACGATCGATATCCGCTAGAGGCACACCGGCTACATCTAGATTGCCGGCTTCGTACTCGGCAAAGGCCGGCGCTTCATCCAGCATCGTCCAAGTGATCTCTTCGATCTTTGCTTCAGGTACTGAGTCGGTTCCGACCCAGAAGGGGTTCTTGATCAAAGTAATATACGAGTCATGTACCCATTCCTTTAGCGTGTATGGGCCATATCCTTGGAAGAAGCCGGTCTCTGTCCAGCGATCGCCGCGTGCCTCGGTGCAGTCATCCCCTTCAATGAGCCACTTCGGTTGAGCATGAGCAACCCACATACCGGCAATGTTGAGGTTATAGACCGCCTGATCGACAAAGGTAATCTCTAGGGTTGTCTCGTCAAGCGCCTGAACCGCTACAGATTCAGGATCCTCATTCTCACCGGCGTTGTATTCAGATGCGCCTTTGATGGCAAACGCCAAGACATACGCATAGTCCGAAGCGGTTGCCGGAGCCAAGGTGCGCAAAATGCCATATTCAAAGTCCATGGCTGTAACTTTGCGCGGATTACCATCGCAATCGGTGACCTGAACAACCTCATTACCATCGTATCTAACCCAATAGACATCATCGCGCAGTTTGAAGGTCACTGTTTGGGTACCATCCTCATTGTTGACGACTTCCCAAGAGGTGGCCATGCCAGGTTCCAGAGCAGTGGTTTCTTCGTTCTGTCGCGTTAAGCCAACTGTGGTCTCCTCAACAATCTGGACAGAAGACGTGTCCGTAGAGAGAGCGGGATCAATGGTGGGAATATCTCCTGGGCCCATATTCAGGCGCAAGGTCTTTGGCGCAGCCGGCTGTTCAACCGGTTCAGGGGTTACGACCACAACTTGTGGAGTCCCCTGCACCTCGACGATCACGGTCTTGATGACCTCTTGGACTTGGGGCGCCTGAGGTTGGCAGGCTGCCAATGTTAGGCTCAAAATCATTAGAATAGCCATCAAAGTAAAAATTTTCGTCTTCATACTTCCTTCTCCTCTATAAAGGTGTTTGAATTTTTTGCGTTACGATTTCTAGCAGTGAAATTTCCTTTTCTCTCTTAGCCCTGATACCACCTCCTTTCATTTCATCTGATGGTTGAATTTTACCCCAATTCACCCGCAAAGTGACACGCTACAAAGTGTCCAGGCTGGAATTCACGCCATTCCGGTTTTTCCTCACTACATCGTTCTTTTGCATATTTGCAGCGCGTTCGAAAACGACAACCAGAGGGCGGATTTACCGGGGAAGGTACATCCCCTTCTAAAATAATACGCCTGCGTCGCTCTTCCACGAAGGGATCAGGGATCGGAACCGCCGAAAGCAACGCCTGAGTATAGGGATGGAGAGGGTTACTATATAGTTCAGTACGGTCCGCAAGTTCAACCAAAACCCCTAAATACATCACTGCAATGCGGTTACTGATATGACGCACCATCGAGAGGTCATGAGCAATAAATAGATAAGTCAGACCAAACTGTTGTTGCAAATCCTCCAAGAGATTGACTACTTGGGCTTGAATAGAAACATCCAGAGCAGAGATCGGTTCATCGCATACAATCAGATCCGGTTGTAAAGCTAAGGCTCTTGCAACCCCAATGCGCTGTCGTTGGCCCCCAGAAAACTCATGGGGATAGCGATTTGAAAAGGCCGGATTTAGACCAACTAACTCCAATAATTGCTCCACTCGTTCTTGGATTGCTTTACCCCTTGCAACCCCATGGATGAGTAAAGGTTCTCCGATGATCTCGCCCACCGTCATGCGCGGATTTAGACTGGCATAGGGGTCTTGGAAGATCATCTGCATTCGCCGGCGCATTTTGCGCAATTCGTTTCCCTTTAAGGTTACCAAATCGATGCCATCGAAAAGCACTTGCCCCGAAGTCGGTCGATAAAGTTGCAGGATCGTTCGACCAGTGGTGGATTTTCCACAACCCGATTCCCCGACTAAACCAAGGGTTTCCCCCCGATGAACATCGAAAGTGACACCATCCACAGCATGAACCGCGCCGATTTCTTTCTGGAAGATGATGCCGCGTTTGATGGGAAAATGTTTGACTAAATTGCGAACGCTTAGTAAAGCAGCATCCGATGTATTCATCTCGGCCTTCCTTCATCCACGTTATACCAACAGGCTACTGAATGGTCGGTGTCAATCTTCTCCAAAGGAGGATTCTCACTCCAGCAGCGATCGAAGGCATACTTACAACGCGGCGCAAAAGGACAGTAGGTGGGCTTTTCATAGAGTACTGGTGGTAAACCATCAATGGACTCTAACCGCTTGCGTCGATCTTGGTCTAAGCGAGGCAGACTGCCCAGCAACCCAATGGTGTAAGGGTGCTGAGGGTGAGCATACAACTCCTTGACCGGTGCCTCCTCAATAATATATCCACCATACATCACGGCCACGCGTTGGGCAAGCCCGGCAATGATGCCAAGATCGTGGGTGATCCAAATAATGGACATGCTAATCTCATCGCGCAAGCGCTTGACCAAGTCCACAATTTGGGCTTGGATGGTCACATCCAGAGCGGTGGTGGGTTCATCGGCAATCAAGACATTGGGATTACATGCGAGTGCCATCGCAATCATCACCCGCTGGCGCATCCCTCCTGAGAATTGATGAGGGTAATCGTTGATTCGTTCTTTTGCGCGCGGGATACCAACCATCTCCAACAGTTCGACAACCCGCTGGGTAGCTTCTTTCTTGCTCATTCCCAAATGAATTTCAAGCGGCTCAGCGACTTGTCGACCGATGGTCAGAACCGGGTTGAACGAGGTCATTGGGTCTTGAAAGATCATGCTGATTTGAGCGCCGCGGATATGGCGAATCTCATCCTCGCTCATTTTGAGAAGATCTTTTCCCCAAAACAAAGCCTTTCCCGCCGTCACCTTTCCAGGCGGGGAGGGGATGAGATGCAACATTGACATTACCGTAACACTTTTCCCACAACCGCTTTCCCCCACTACCCCTAAAGTTTCCCCCTCTTTTAGGTGAAATGATACCCCATTTACCGCATAAATCGTTCCATTTGAAGTCTTAAATTGGGTCTCCAACCCTTGGACATCAAGAATTGCATCTGCCATCCGTTTGTCCTTATTGGTTTGATTTCCTTTATTGTATCACCAATAATGAAGAACACCCTTAATTCAATCCGATTTTCATCTCCCTACGTCAGTAAAAAAACCTTTTTGTTCCTGATTAGCTCGGTTCAATCAAGCCGCGCGGGGCAAGCACCTCGCCGTCGCATTTCAACAAGCCAATCCCGTCTTTCTCAGCTTGTTCGCGAGCTCCTAAATCCATGCGGATGCTATAAGCGTAAACCAAGAATGGGCCAAAGATGCCCCGTGCCTTCAATTGTTGATGCCAGCCTGGATCGCGTACCCGTTGCGACCAACCGCGCACATCGCGTTGGCTTAAACGAGACTTGGCTTCCACGAGTGCCCAGATCGGCTTCCCATTGCCATCTTCCACCGGCAAGACGACGTCAATTTCACCGTCCCAAGCAAGCGAGAAAGCTTCTTGCAAGATGCGATACCCCTTGCGGCGCAAGATAACCTCGACAACACTTGCCGCTTCTTCCTCAACCGTTGATCCAAACGCTCGTTGGAGGTCCGCAATGGCTTTGCCAAGCTCTGCCAACCGTTCTTCGGTGCGCCGTTGTGCTTCAGCTAGCTCAGCCAAGGCTTTATCCAATCGGCTGCTGTGATCTTCTAGACTTGCCAACCGCTCCTCACTGCGCCGTTGCGCTTCAGCTAGCTCAGCCAAGGCTTTATCCAACCGGCTGCTGTGATCTTCCAGACTTGCCAACCGCTTCTCACTGCGCCGTTGCGCTTCAGCTAGCTCAGCCAAGGCTTTACCCAATCGGCTGCTGTGATCTTCCAGACTTGCCAACCGCTCC
>QEXX01000001.1 GCA_003130835.1 Anaerolineae bacterium
CGCGCCAGCTTGCTACCCCCTTGTTCCAGTAAATTGACGCTCAGGGTGGCAGCTTTCCTCAAAAAGGACTGCGTTGCTTGTTGGTTTTGATCGAGGTAGGTTTTTTCTCCAAGGGCGTTCAACCGCCAGGTTTCGACTTGCAGGAGTTGCGGCAACCAAGTGTTGGCACCGAGCAGGTCATGGGTGGGTAGGCAACCGCTGGTGCGGCAGTCGCGTTGGAAGGGATTGAAGCCACTGTCGGCCGCCGAGCCTGTGGCGCGGCTGAGATGACAGTCCTGACAGGCGCGCACAATGCCATCAGGTTTTTCGCCGGCAAATTGAGGGGCATAAACGCCTTCTGGGGTGGCATAATCGCTCTGCAACCACTCGCTAAAGGTGGTCTCGATGGGGTAATAGGGGGTTGATTTGGCCGTTGCCTGAGCGGTTCCACTGTTTGGCCAGTATTGATTGCGACTGGCATCCCAACTGAGCAAAGGGTTAAAGACGTTATGGCACGAGCCACACAGTCGTGAGCGGGTGACTGCATCCCCGCTTTGACCGAGAAAATCGGTGCGATAGGCGGTGTGATAATTGAAACTTTGTGCCAGCTCAAACGGCCCGCGCCGGTTGTCGTTGGGATCAACGATCAGCATGGCATTGCCGATAGCGTTGGCGGGAATGGGGTGAGTCAGATTCTGACGAATGAGGGCGTCGATGGCACTGGCTTGATCGGAAGTGCCCAAAGGAGGCTGCGGATCGACCAAGCGGTGGCAAAGCTGACAGGAGATGCCATTGCTAAGCTCTTGGGCGGTCATCAACCCGCCGCTAGGGTCTTGGCTGTGCCCGGCAAACCAGCCGTTGGGGATGTGACAACGTAGGCACAGTTCCCCCGAATTGGGGACGACGTTGTTGGATGCCGCCAACGCTGCCCACATCAGTGGATCACGCCCGGCTTGGCTCATCACGCTGCCGCGCCATCGGTCGTAGATCGGCGCGGAATGACAGGTGTCGCAGTCTATTGAATCGAGCAGAGGCGTTTGTAACTGATTGGGTTGCGTGCCCGGCAGCACAAAATCTGCGCTGCTGGTATTTAACTTCGGACGGGGAACATAAACTGAACTGCTAAGGGATAAGGCAGATAAACCGTTAACGGTCAGGCTAGCCGTATTGTTTTGGCTGCCTTTGGCGGTGGACTTAACCCGCGCCTGGTACCTGAGGGTGGTGATGCCTGGTGGCAGAGTCCCGCTCCATCTGAGCTGGGGAGCTTGAGAATCGTCCACGCTTCCGTTGGAGGCGCTAAAGCTGCCTGCCAGGTAGGTCAAATCGGCTGGCAAGGTGTCTGTCAGAACGGCATTGGAGAAGGTTGTGTGGGTGTTATTGTTCAACTCGATGGTGTAGGTGATCACTTCGTCTGTATCCGCCCATGGGCTGCTGGCTGTTTTCTGCGAACCTTTGAGCGCTTCGGCTAGGTCAACCGGCCCGCTTGGATCGGTTAGGTGATGGATTTTCCCTTGATTGTAATTGGCGATATACAGCTCACCGTCTTCCCCTTCGCCAAAGGAACTGATGTTGAAATCGGCATCCAATTCTAAAGTGCGGGTTGACCATGTCAGCGGCGAGTCGGAAAGCTTTTTGATGCTCCAAATTTTGCCGTTGACATAATCGGCGAAGAAGTATGTTCCATACAGGTTGGGATAGCGCGTGCCGCGATAGACATATCCCCCGGTCACCGAGTATCCTTCACTATGGCTGTATTCGGTAAAGGGATCGGTCAGCGTGGCGAGGAAGTTGGCGTCGTTGCAAGGCGGGCTGGAGTTATAAGGATGTGTCCCCTCGCGGCAACGCCAGCCGTAGTTGATTCCACCGCTAGCGTTTGCAGGTTGAAAGTTGACCTCTTCCCAGGCGTTTTGACCGACATCGGCGATATAAAGGTCACCGCTCAGGCGGTCAAAGCTGAAGCGCCACGGGTTGCGCAAGCCCAATGCCCAAATTTCATCTGCGCCATCTTGACCGACAAAGGGGTTGTCGGCGGGGATAGCATACGGGTTACCGTGATCGACATCAATGCGCAGCATTTTGCCCAAGAGGGAGTCTTTATTCTGGGCATAGTTCTGCGGGTCGCCCCCGCTGCCTCCATCGCCCATGCCGATATAAAGATAGCCATCTTGCCCAAATTTGATACAACCCCCGTTGTGATTGGCGTATGGCTGGGAGATGGTCAAGAGGATTGTGGCGCTGCTCGCATCTGCCACATCGGGATTGGATGAAACCCGATATCGCGCAAGTACGGTTGCACCGTCGGGTTGGCGGGTGTAGTTTACGTAGAAATAACCGTTTTGTTCGTAATTAGGATGAAATGCCAAACCCAACAGACCTCGTTCGCCACCGTATAAAACTAAGGAGGTGATATCCAAAAAAGGTGTGCTCAACAAGGCGCCTTGCTTAATGACGCGGATGCGACCGGGTTGTTCGACAACGAATAGGCGACCGCTGCCATCCCCGGCGTGGGTGATGTCAAGCGGGGCTTGCAAGCCGCTGGCGATCACCTCACTCACCGAAATCGAAGCGTTTGTCGCTGCAGCGCTAGGTTGGATGAAAGGGCTGATAATCCACAGGAAGAGGCTAAATACGACCAAAAGGAGGACGAGAAAGGGAATCGTTTTTCGCATTGGTAAAACTCCCAGCACAAAAAAACACCAACCGCAGGGGAATCGTTAAGCACAGTATAGCACATGAGCCAAAATGGTTTGCCTGCTAAAGGTCATGATTCGCTTGGTACGCTCCACTTCGTTTCGCTACTCAACCCGCTTTTTGCGCGCAGGTCGAGTAGGGCGTCAGCCCATACCGAGACCTAAGCTGCGAGTTTCGACAGGCTCAACTCAGCGGGTTTCGACAGGCTCAACCCAGCGGGTTTCGACAGGCTCAACCCAGCGGGTTTCGGTACGCTCGTTGGCGCTTACTACATTTCGACAAACTCAATGCAAGCTCAACCCGCTTTTTGCGCGCAGGTCGAGTAGGGCGTTAGCCCGTACCGAGACCTAAGCTGCGAGTTTCGACAGGCGCTTCGACAAGCTCAGCACACTGCTCAACCCAGCGGGTTTCGGTACGCTCCACTTCGTTTCGCTACTCAACCCGCAAGGCAACATCGCAGGGCGGACATCGGAGATATGCGATTATTGACAAGCGCACTGCACTCAACCCGCAAGGCAACATCGCAGGGCGGACATCCGCTGCCGAAAACTGCAAGGGACCTCCGATACAAAGCATTCCGAGGCTTGGATCGGTTTATCGAGACGCTTAAGACAAATTCCTCAAATTACGGAATTTCCCCCATGACGGCCGTGGGGAGTCAAGTCAAAATTTATCTAAGCTTGGTTAATTTTTTTGAAAGGGAAGGTGAACGATGAAGAGTCTCTATTGTGTGGGGTACACGTATGCCAATCCGGGCAAGGCTGGCTGGGGTGTGGTCGTGGTTGAAGACGGAAAAGTAACCCAGGAACTCTCCGGAGGCTATCGCCTCTCCACCGATCCGCGTATGCATGTGCTGGCTTTTCTGCGCGGCTTAGAACAAATTGCTGAAGGAGACCACGCCCGCTGTGTGACCTGCAGTGAATATGTTTACGACACGGTTGTACTGGATCGCTTAGGGGCCTGGGCGGGGCGTTGGAATTGGCAGGGGATTGACGGGAAAGAACGCCCCAACCGCGACCTATGGGAGAAAGTGAAGGAGCTCCTAGAAAGCCGGTCGGTCGAGATGGTCTTTCAGGAAAAGAAAGCTGGCGATGCCGAACTATGGAAAGCCGATCAACTAGCGAGACGAGCCGCGTCCCGCTCGTCTGATATCGATTATGGATTTGAGGAGTCCGAGCGGGGTATTCAGTATCGAAAGGCAGAGAAAGAATTGCGCCAAATGATGGAGCGGCTATTTCTTCGAGACAAGCGGCAAACTGGATAGATAGGCATTCCCGCTAAGGAAAGGCACAACCCGCCCATTCGTTTCGGCTGCCCACACCCCGGCTACCCACTCGCCATTGGCTGCCAGATCGCTGCCTTGGTGCCTTGCCGTCGAGGTGGAGGTGAAAACTTGCCGTAAGCCGTAATTGGGAGCCCAAACATAGGCATCATCCAAAGCGTATGGCGGTGAGGGGGTATACCTTCTCCAACCCACAAGCGGTAAATAAGTGCTTTGCCATTGGACGCGCACCATGTGGAGATTGGCTTTTGAATAATCCGAGTTCGTGATCCGTTGCTCGGCAGGGTTCGCCGCCAAGTTTGTGATATAAAACAGTTCGTTGAAGGTGGTGCTGCTGTTTTGGGCAAGGAAGGCGACATACACACTGCTCCCAATCCCTACTGCTTTAAGCTCCCATATCAGCCATGTGCTTGGGGAGAGATTAATCTTGGTCGTTGGCATGGAGGGGCAACCGTTGGCGAGACAAGTACCGTAGTAGAGTTGATTGCTGCCAAACCTATAGATCAGATAAACCTTCTCGTTCGGAGGAGTGTCGGCAACGGTAATATCCAGAACATCGCCAGGAGAATCGGTAGAGGGGCCAAAATTCCAGCCCTGATTCATGTCTCTAGCGGGTGTTATCGTGGCATTGCTGTTGTAGCGGATGAAAACGTTCCCCATAGGATTTCCCTTTTCCACCCAGGCGACATGCAATTTGTTGGATGAGTCGATGGTCACTTGCAGGTTTTGCAGTGAACTATTGGGGATGAGATAATCCGCAACTTTTCCTTCCGCAGGTGTGGGGGATAATCGCTTGTAGCGCAAGCAGCCATACGCCGGGTAAACGACATAGACGGTTTCCCCTCGCGCAATCACCCGAATCAGGATGGGAGTATCATAGAGGGCTCCTGCGTATAGCTCGACTGGGTTGATGGATGTACTCCCTTCCGACAGGGTAGCGGTATAAAAGACGTTTTGGCTGGAGGTTGGATTGTAACTGTACCATACCAGGTAGGCTGTTCCGGAGTCGGTTACGGCGACGTCCGGTGCGGCGGCAAAACGATCTTGGCGGGAAACGGCTAACGTAGGTTCACCGAAGTGGGTGCGCCAATAGATCAAGTTGCGGGTTGTACCCTCTTTTTCCAGCCAAAAGACGCTCTTGCGCCCGTTGGGTTCAATGGCGATAGCGGTAGGATTGGTGAGTGTATCTAAGTTGTAGCCTGTATTGGCGAGCAAGGGGGTAGGTGGGAAGATGCCCGGAATACAGGCGGTTAGGACGAGCGTCCCCATCAACACAACCAGAAAGATACGTTTAGGGATCATGATTAACTCGCTTTCTATTGCGCTTGCGTGGCTTGAGTTGAGC
Organism: Anaerolineae bacterium; assembly: GCA_003130835.1. Taxonomy (GTDB): domain Bacteria; phylum Chloroflexota; class Anaerolineae; order Anaerolineales; family UBA4823; genus NAK19. The sequence continues at coordinate 5,298 of QEXX01000001.1, forward strand.
CAACCGTAACGGTTGTTGTTCAGCCTGTTAACAATAGCGGGTCTTACCAAATCGTCTGGAGAAAGATTTTCATCGGCTCTTGGCAATTTGACCCGCACTTCCCCCTCATTCTCAAATTGCCTTCATTAGCTTCCTTCTATAGCATAGATGAAAAACGCTGGTTAATTTCTTAAGAGAAGGTGAGAAAATTTAGCTTCAAAGAGATTGGATGGATGTTCGGAATATTCGAGAAAGAATTGTCATTTTGGCAAGCGAAGCAAGGTACACGCCGCTTTTCTCTTTAGAAATCACAGACCCATCTGGCGTTGCTTAACGCAATAAGCGGATTAGGAACGTTTCCCGACAGTTTGCAAAATCCTATTGTCGCCAGCTGCTTCCGCTAAGATTTTGAACCATTTGACAAAGGAACGCTGAGCCCATTAGCTACCGCTCGACAGATGATGCGAGAGAGCTTACGCAATGTCGGGCAAGATTTCTCTCAGTCAAGGGGATGGATTTTATCCCCTCGAGGTTTTCTTGGCAATGTAAAACGTATAAACCCCCTCGGGTGTACGGGGTTCAGCTTGGTAGTGCTGCTGTACAATCCATTTGGGTAAGGCTAAATTCCAAGCGGTTGGGGTAAGAATCCAGCGTCCGGTCAGTTTTTTGAGGATCAAGGAAGGTAAGCCAAAATAATGTCCCCATTCCACCACCGCCAGGGCGGATGGAGAGAAATAATGCCACCATTCCAATAATTCAAAACCATTTTGTTCAAGGCGCGCTTGCCAGACCTCGGGTGGATCGCAGTGATGGTGCCGCGAGATGCGGTTGAAAAAGGCTCGATAGGCGTTGCTTAGCGAAGGCAGCTTAACCCGATCGAAAAATCGTCCCACTGATAGGGCGGCTAGAAATTGATGATTGGGCACACAGAAATAAAAAGGCGCTCCTTCTTGTAGCACGCGCCAGATTTCGGCTAGAACTGCTTCGACCTGCGGGATATGCTCAAGCACCGAATTGCTCACAGCGCTGGCGAAGAAGCCATCCGCAAAGGGCAGCTTGGCGCCTTCGGCTTGAAGGAGCAATCGATAGGCTTTGCGTTGTTGGGCTTCACGCAGCGGGGCAAACCAGGGATCGATCCCGGCTTCGAGAGGGCGCTCGAATGCCACACCAGCGAAATGCCCATCGCCACAGCCAATGTCTAATGTAGGCGCAGGAAGCGGTAGGTCTTGATAAAAACGAGCTTCCACTGCCCGCACCAAGGAGCGAAAATAAGGTAACTCGCGCAGGTGCAGCATCAGGAAGTCTTTTTCGGTATTTGAGGCGGGTGGAGTAAACATCCTTGGGGTTAACTGGGCGAGATCAAGGCGTTGAAAATTTGTTCGTATTGCTTGGCGATGACCATTGGATCGTGTTGTTGCCGCAGCGGCTCGATATTTACCCGAAAATGGCTGGGCTGCTCGAGAATCTCGAGGATCGCTTCTGCCAAAGCGGCTGCATCGTGGACAGGCACGATTTTACCCATACCGCTGTTCAACACCGGTTGACGAACGCCGGGCAAGTCGCTGGCTACCACCGGGGTGCCACTGATCATTGATTCGACTTGTACCATGCCGTAGGACTCGGTGCTGTTGGTACTCGGCAAGACGGTCACAGCGGCGGTTTTGAGGAAAGCCGCAAATTCTTTGGGTGGCAAGACCCCCACAAATTGCCAATGCTCCCCCAGTTGCTCGATTAGAGGCATTAACTTGGCTGCGTAGGCTTCTTCCCCTAAAACGTTTTGATATTGGCCGACAAAAAGGACACGCGCCGTAGGAAAGCGCGCTAGGATGCGCGGCATAGCTGCTACAAGGGTTTCGACTCCTTTTTCGGCTGCGAAGCGGGCTGCCATTCCGATCACGCGGTGGGTCGGTTCAATGCCAAAGCGTTGGCGGAAGGCTGTTCTCTCCTCTTCACCAGCTTCGGCGATGGTGATTGGTGGGGGGATAGCTTTCACTTTAGGCAAGTAGCGCCGCAGGAAAGGGGAGTGTTCGGCATAATCTTGGGTGTTGGTGACGATTTGATGGGCGAGCGAGGCGGTGATCTGGTTGGCTAGGTTGGAAGCCAGATTTGCTAGGGCATGAATCAAACCGCGCGGCAGGCGTAAATCACAATGATAGGTGAGCACCACGGGTTTATGAAACAAGCGGGCAAGGATGGAGAGCAGGGCTGCATCTAACTGAGGCACATGCAAATTGAGGATGTCGGCTTGGCGAATCAGCCGCACTGCCCAGAAAGGCATCGAGGGCATGATCACGCCCTTACTGATGCGCATCGCAACCGGCAAGCGCCGCACTTGCACGCCGTTTAACTTTTCATAGCGAGGTAAAGTGGGGTCATATTGGGAGGTCAGAACGGTCACCGCATGCCCACGTTGCGCCAAAGCCCGCGCCAGCCGTTCGGTGTAGATGGTCAAACCGGAATAATGCGGCCGATAGTAAGTCAAAGCAATCAAGATGCGCATTTAGCTTACCCCTCGGCAGAATGACGCGCTCGTTGGGCAATTCGGGCTTGGCGGTAGAGATCGAGTAAGGATTCCCCATCTTGAGCAAGCGCCAGTGCGCCGATAACGCCGGTGATCAGAACTTGAATCAGGTGAGCCGTCACCGCAAACGCCAGAGCGGTAGAAGGGTTCAAGCCAAAGGCACTCAACGCCCCGACCGAAGCCATTTCAGCAACCCCCACCGAGCCGGGCGAGGAAGGAGCAGCTAGACCCAGTGAGATGACCCCCAAGCTGAAAACAGACCACAACCACTGCGCCTGCGGGAAAAAGGCGCGGATATAGAGGTGGTATTGTAAGATTCCTACACCCCAATTCAAGATCACGAAACTGCTGACCAGCAGGAAACGCCGCCAATCCGTAAGCGTGCCTAAACCTTGCAGAAAGGCTTCAAGTGCAGCATGACCGAAGCGATCCACGATCGGGAAGCGTTTTTGGAGAAACGCGAGCAGACTCAGGAGCAGTTGCGGCCGGCGCGCGACAAGATATAAGCCGCCGAATAAAATTAGGACAAAAAGCGCCACCCCCAACGAGGCTTGCCTTGCCCACTCGACGCCGACCACAAACGGCAGCGTGCTAAATAATAAAACGATCGCCATCAGCAGGTCGAAAGTCCGTTCGAGCACGATGGTGGAGAGGACAAAGAATAAGCGCATTTTGGCTTTACGGCTGAGCAAGAAGGCTCGTCCCAATTCCCCCAGGCGAAACGGTAAGAGGTTATTCAGCAGATATCCCTGATTGACGGCGCGAAAGACCAGCCAATAGGAGGCTTTATCTTGCAGCAGACTGCGCCAGACCAAGCCACGAACTGCCAGCCAAACCAAAGAGAGCAACATTGCCAGACCGATCAGCCCATAGTTAGCCAGACGGATGGCGTGGAAAAATTGCTCCCAATCGGTAAGGGCGGCGAGAATCCCCAAACAAACCAGACTGATGAGCATGCCTAGCCAAAACCGCCATTTCTCCCCACTAGAAACAGAGGTCGAGGGGGGAACGGTAGAGCTGGGGGTTTGAGCTTCGGGCTTAATCGTTCTCCTCCCCGTGCCGCAGGACAGCGAAAAAGGCTTCCTGGGGGATCTCGACGTTGCCAATCATTTTGAGGCGTTTTTTCCCTCGCTTTTGCTTTTCGAGCAGTTTTTTCTTGCGGGTGATGTCACCCCCGTAACATTTCGCCAAGACGTCCTTGCGCAAGGCTTTGACGTTAGCGCGCGAAATCACCCTGCCGGCTGCATAGGCTTGAATCGGAACCACAAACAATTGGCGGGGGATGAGGTCCTTGAGCTTGGAGATAATTGCCTGACCCTTATGATAGGCGTCTTTGCGGTGCACAATGGTGGCAAAAGCATCTACCGGTTCATCGTTGACGAGGATCTCTAGTTTGACCAGATCATCGGGGCGATATTCTTTGAAGTGGTAGTCCATGGAGGCATACCCCCGCGTGCGAGCTTTTAATTGATCGAAGAAATCTACGATGATTTGGGATAAGGGAATCTCAAAGATCATTTGAACGCGATTGGGGGCAGGATACTCCTGTTGGATGAAGACACCATGTCGTTTGGTAACCAAATCCATTACCGCCCCATAATATTCGGTGGGGGTGATGATCTCCAACGTCATCCACGGCTCGCGGATCTCTTGAATTTGGGCTTCATCGGGCAGTTCGGCAGGCGAATGAATGCGTAACACCTCCCCATTGCGCAGCACGACCTCATACTCCACTGATGGTGCGGTGACGACGATGTCCAAATCGTACTCGCGTTCTAAACGCTCTTGGATGATTTCCATGTGGAACATGCCCAAGAAACCGCAACGGAAGCCAAAATTCAGGGCTTGAGAGGTTTCGGGTTCAAAAACCAAGGAGGCATCATTGAGTTGCAGCTTTTCAAGGGCTTCTTTCAGGTCTTGATAATCTTCATTCTCCACCGGATAGATGCCAGCAAAGACCATCGGTTTGACTTTACGGTAACCCGGTAAGGGCTCTGGGGCTGGTCGTTGGGCATGGGTAAGGGTATCGCCCACACGGCATTCTCGCACGGTCTTCAACCCGGTTGCTACATAGCCGACTTCGCCGGCGGTTAGGCGTTCAACCGGGCGCAGATTGGGAGCAAAGATGCCGATTTCGACTGGCTTGAACTCTGCTTTGCTCGCCATGAGCAGCAGATTGTCGGTTGGCAACAGGCTGCCATCCATCACCCGGATATAGGCAACCACACCCTTGTAAGGATCGTAATGGGAGTCAAAAATCAATGCCCTCAAGGGTGCATTTTCATCGCCGATGGGGGGCGGAATTTGTTGCACAATGGCTTCGAGAACGCTTTCGACGTTTGTGCCAACTTTGGCGGAAATGCGTAAGATTTGTTCAGGAGGAGTTCCCAGTAGGTTGCTAAGGTCTTCGGCGACTTGATCGGGGTGAGCGGAGATCAGGTCGATTTTATTGATAATGGGAATGATTTCTAAATCAGCTTCTAAAGCCATGTAAAGGTTGGCTAGGGTTTGAGCTTCAATGCCTTGACTGGCATCAACGACCAGCAAAGCCCCTTCGCAAGCGTTGAGAGCGCGACTGACTTCATAGCCGAAATCAACATGCCCGGGGGTGTCGATCAGATTTAACTCATAGGTTTGACCATCTTTGGCTTGATAGTTCATCCGCACGGCGGAAGCCTTGATGGTCACCCCTTTTTCGCGCTCCAAGTCCATCGAATCTAAAACTTGCTCGACCATCTCCCGATCCGAGATCGTGCCAGTGAGCTGGAGGAGCCGATCGGCGAGGGTGGATTTGCCGTGATCGATATGAGCGATGATACAGAAATTGCGAATATGCTTATTCGCCATCGCCCCGTAGTATACCCGATTTTTTGGTTATAAAGCTTGTTCGGTGGTAAAGCTCAATGGGGAATCGAAAATTGAGCCTTGATACTCTTCTTGAGGTCATCAGGGGAGGGTTTTGTCAAATCCAAGAGGTTTTGAAGTCTTTTGTTTCGATAGTATAATCCACCTCATGAGATCGAACTGTATGCAGTTACGGATTCCATCTGCGATTTTCAGCCTGCGCAACCGAGTTGGCATCGGTTGGTTGTTGCTGTGCTGTTTCTGGTTAAACACAGCGTGTGTGCGCTCGTCAGGGGGAACACCTCTATCCACACAGCCACCCACACCATCTTTGGCTCCAGCCTCGGTGGGAGTGACCAAAGTGCCAGCGCCCGATGCAACTGCGCGGCGTTTCCTCGAAGCATGGAAAAATGATGACTATCTCTCGATGTATCGAATGTTAACGACTCTTAGCCAAGATGCCATTAGCGAGGAGGAGTTTATCCAGCATTATCGCGGTATAGCCTCGGAAGTAGCTTTGGCTGGGGTGGATTACTCGATTCTCTCTGCCTTGGTCTCTAGCCCTCAGAGCGCCCAGGTTAGTTATCGCGTGACGTTGCGCAGTGCCTTGGTCGGCGATATTACCCGCGACACCCTCATGAACCTCAGCCGCGAGAACGGCGAATGGCGCATTCAATGGAATGATACGCTGGTCTTACCGGAGTTGGTTGGCGAGAATTATCTGGCAATGGAACGCTATGTACCGGGTCGGGGCAACATTTATGATCGCGAGGGGAAGGCCCTCGCTGCTCAGAGCGATGTGACCGCCATTGGCATTGTGCCCGGTCAGATTCTTCCGGAACAATCCGAACAGCTTTATTCGGTGTTGGTGAGTCTGCTAGGGATTCGCGCCGAAGACCTGCAAGCCCGCCTGGCTGCCTTCCCGCCGGGATCGGATTGGTATTTACCCTTGGGGGAAGTTTCCTCTTCAGAGATCGCTAGATACTACGACACCCTTGCCAGTCTGAGCGGGGTGCAGCTCTCACCCTACAAAGCCCGATATTACTTTGATGGAGGGATTGCCCCGCATGTCGTAGGTTACGTCAGCACCATTCAAGCCGAAAAAGTGGATGAATATTTGCGCAAAGGCTACCGGCGGGATGAACGGGTTGGACAGATGGGTTTGGAAAAATGGGGCGAGGAATATTTGTCGGGCAAGCGGGGTGGGGCGTTATATGTCATTAACGAGCAGGGTCAACCGGTGACGCGCTTGGCAGAGGTGCAAGCCGAGCCGGCCCAATCCATCTACACAACCCTGAATAAAGATCTGCAAATTGGCGTCCAACGCGCCATCAACGGCTTTCGTGGGGCGATCGTTGTCCTGGAGCGCGATAGTGGTCGGGTGCTGGCGATGGCTTCCTCGCCTACCTTTGACCCCAATGCCTTTGAACCAAGCAATTTCAATAGTTTTACCTTACTCAACGAGATTTTTAGTGATCCGAATCGTCCATATCTGAATCGGGCAAGCCAAGGGTTGTATCCCCTAGGGTCCACTTTTAAGATTATTACCATGGCGGCGGCTCTCGAAACCGGGCAGTATTCAGCCGAGTCGACTTACAATTGTGGCTATTTCTTTGAAGAAATTGCCGGGGTGCGTCTCAACGATTGGACATACGAACGTTTCCTTCAAGATGGCAAAACCCAGCCAAGCGGTTTGTTGACCTTGCCGCAAGGGTTGATTCGCTCGTGCAATCCGTTCTTTTGGCATATCGGTTTGAGCTTGTATCGCGCCGGTTTCACCACTGCGGTGACCGATATGGCGCGCAGTTTTGGCTTGGGCAAACCTACTGGTATCGAGGGAGTGGAAGAAGAGAGCGGACAAATTCCCGTGCCCGCCAGCGAGATCGACGCCACCAATCAAGCCATCGGACAGGGCAATATGCTCGTCACCCCCTTGCAAGCTGCCGCTTTTGTGGCTGCAGTCGGGAACGGAGGTACTCTCTACCAACCACAAGTGATTGAGAAAATTGTCTCCATTGACGGCACAGAAACCCATACGTTTGCTCCGAAGGTTAACGGACAATTGGCGGTGACCCCAGAGAACCTGAAGGTTATCCAAGAAGCTATGCGCGGTGTGGTTGCCAGCAATCGCCCCTATGGGACAGCTTGGCACCGTTTTACTGGCTTGGACATCCGTGTTGCTGGCAAAACGGGGACAGCCGAGTCGGGTTCGGGTAAACCGCATGCTTGGTTTATTGGCTATACCTTTGAAAACCGACCAAACAAGCCGGATATAGCCGTTGCGGTGGTGGTTGAGAATGTTGGCGAAGGCTCGGAATATGCTGCCCCAATCTTCCGCCGTGTGATTGAACTCTACTTTTACGGTCAACCCGGCAAGCTCTATCCCTGGGAGTCGACTTATTATATAACCAGCACACCAACCCCCGAAGGATTTGAGACGCCAACCCCAGAACCAACCTTGCCTCAACCACCCTCGCCGTGATGACCCAAATTCGAGGTATTATCGTCCGCACTCAATCGGGCTTTTATTGGGTGGATACACCACAAGGGCAAATCCTTTGTCGTCTGCGGGGGAAGTTAAAAAAGGGGCCTCGCCTCGGTGATGTCGCAGCCATCGGCGATTGGGTCGAGATAACCCGCCTTTCGGACGGCAGTGGCGTCATTGAGGAAATTGAACCACGCAGCCGTGCCCTTTCTCGTAAGGCACCAACCCCACAGGGGGAATATGAACAAGTGATTATTGCCAACCCGGATCAGGCTGTGTTGGTTTTTGCTTGTGCCCAACCTGAACCGCGTTTGGGAATGTTGGATCGCTATCTGGTGATCTGCGAGAAACAAGCGATTCCACCGTTGATTTTGGTGAATAAAATAGACCTGATCGGGCTTGAACAAGCTCAGCAAATCTTTGATCTTTATCGTGAACTAGCCTATCCTTTGCTGTACGTCTCAGCGAAAAGCGGCTTTGGCTTAGACCAATTGCGTGAACACCTAAAGGGAAAAATTTCGGTCTTCACAGGCCCTTCGGGAGTGGGCAAATCGACCCTTTTAAAATCCTTGTTGCCTCAATGGGAACGTGAGATTGCCGAAGTACGGCGTCGCGTCTATAAGGGGCGTCATACCACCGTGAGGCGAGAAATGCACCCCTTGCCGGAAGGAGGCTATGTTGCGGACACGCCCGGTTTGAAAGCGCTTGCCTTGTGGGATATCCAACCCGAGGAGCTGGATGGTTATTTTGTTGAAATGCGGGAGTTAGTGAAGCAGTGTGCTTTTCGGGATTGCACGCACGTTCATGAACCTGGTTGCGCGATCCGGAAGGCAGTGGAGCAGGGGAAGATTCATCCCTTGCGCTATCAATCTTACCTGCGCCTGCGGTTTGGAGAGGAAGGGAACGAAATCAGGGTATAATTTACGAGGGAGACAAGCTATGTCGTTCACGGTCTCTGATTTTCAAGCTTGGATGCGCATTCTCAGGGAACATCCCGAATGGCGGGATGAGGCGCGCCGTTTAATTTTGACCGACGAGTTATTGGAAGTTCCCCAACAGCTTCGGGAGATCAGAGATCGGGTGGATTTGATCTATGAAAGCCAGCAACGTACCGAAGGGCGAGTGGATCGATTAGAGGTTGCGCTAGCTGAGCTAGCTGAAGCGCAACGGCAAACGGACGCAGAGATGAAAAAACTTGCCGAAGCGCAACGGCGTAGTGAGGAGCGGTTGGCAAGTCTGGAAGATCACAGCGGCCGGTTGGAGAAAGCCTTGGCTGAGCTAGCTGAAGCGCAACGGCAAACGGACGCAGAGATGAAAAAACTTGCCGAAGCGCAACGGCATAGTGAGGAGCGGTTGGCAAGTCTGGAAGATCACAGCAGCCG
>QEXX01000124.1 GCA_003130835.1 Anaerolineae bacterium
GATAAAGGTGCAACAATGGGTGAATACCGCTTCGACTCGTAGAACGCCGCACCCTATTGGCTACGAAAAAGGTTGTAAATTTGGACACTGAGCCTGTGGCAGGGATGAGTTACCTGCCTTGAGCGTGGCGCTCAGCGCTGTAATGATGATTTGCCTCTGGTCTGTAGTTACATCGACGAGAGGCAAATCATCGGCGGGTAACGTCAGCAGGAGTGAGCCAGGTAAAAGTCTGGAGCTGGTTTTCACTCAATCAGTTCGGGTGGTATTGGCGCAGGGATTTGTTCCTCAAAAAGCAGATGGAGAACACTAAGTACTTTGTAAGCCAGGTTAGCGTCAAACGTATATATACCCTCATACAGGCGTGGTTCTTCAGGCAAACGATCCCCAGAAGTTACTTCTTCAGCCAGCAGGGTCATGTGAATGCCAGGGCCATAGGCAATAACAAACCAATAGCGCTCTAGAGGTGTGTTGCCGGTATCTACGATAGTCGTGCGGGGAAGTTGTGGCGGAGGGACATCGAGTGCACCATACAACCAAAGCCTCTTGACAGCGTCAGCTATAATCATATAACGTTCCGCCTGGTCGGCGAAGCGCGAGAAAGCTTGAAACGAAACATGCATGTCCGCCATATCGCGATTAGCCACGACAAAATCCTCGATGAGGTGGCTGATTTCGGTCATGCCATCTATGGTGAAGATGTAGCGAAAGTTCACCCGTTGTAGATCAGCGGGGGTGGCCTTTTTGAGAAAGGCTTCCGCTCGCGGCGAGAAGCTCGGCATGAGTTTTTCCAAGAATTCAGTAAGCAAATTGCGGTCGATGTTCATGCTAACGCTCCAAACATGTCAAAGATTTTGTGAGTTGGTAATTCAAAAATTTCTATCTTATCGGTTTCTGTTAAAAAAGCATCCTCTTGCCAAGCAGGCTAAAGGATAATCCAACCGTAACCTGATTTGCCTTGCAAACCCTACTTTCAAATAGCTCATTTTTGGATGGACTTCCTTGAGACTCTATTTGTCGGGCATCTGTTATGCAGTTGTCCATCGGAAGCGATGGCGCTGCCGAAACCTGCGATAATGCATAAGGGGATACGAAGGTGTGCTCGACAAGCGCCCATCTAGGATGCATCTTTTTGAGGAGGCGCCTTTACAATTCGATATATAGCTTTCCTTCTTCAACTATGATAGGAAAAGTTTGTAGTGGTGTAGGCTTTTTGCCCATCTCTAGCAAGCGGCGCGACCATTGAGGGATTTTCAAACCAGCAAAACTAGTAACCCAATCGAGATTTTCACCGCTAGCGAGGTCAAATTTGCTGCCATGAAACGGGCAGGTGATGGTTGAGCCTTCCACCTTACCGCTTGCTAAGGGTAAGCCAAGATGCGGGCAATGGTTTGCAACTGCGTAAAATTGCTCGGCAACCTTTATGACCAGCACGGAGCTGCCTTGTACCGAGAAGACCTGGCGACCTTTTTCAGAGAAGTCCGAGAGGTTTGCTAAGAAGACGCGTTGACTCATGTTCATTCTCCTTTCAATCATGCTCATCTACTTGCCCGCGCTCCGCTTTGTTGAAAAATCCCGATCCCTGAAGATTTGGCGTAAGTATACCCTAGAATGCTAATCGTACAAAGTGTGATTCGCCAACGCATTTCTTAATCAGACCACTTAACCCATCTCCTCTGGTCTGGATGGAGGTTGAAGCTCTTGAGACAAACTCAAGCTGTTTATACATCAAGGGCAACGGATCAAGCCTTGTGCCCAAAGACAGCCACCACAGGTAGGCGGGGGATTGCCGTAACAATCTTCTTGGTTTTCATCCGCCATTTCACAAGAATTGCATGAGGTGCAGGGCGGAAAATCAAAATCTAATAATCGTTTGCGCAACGCATAATACTCCTCGCCCATCCAAATTTCTTTCAGGCTTTGTTGGTGGAGGTCACCCACAAAATATTCTCGCGAGGTGCGTAGTCGTTTTCCCAAATAATAGGTGTGGGTGTACAGCAAGGGCAAACAGGGGCTGACTTTGCCATCCCAGCGGATCGAAAGGCTACCTCTCTCAATGAAGGGACACTGGCAGGTATTTTGCCCAAGGGTAGCTCCCATAAATTCCAGTCGATGCGTGCTGCCTAAAATCTGACTCATAACCGAAGCGGTGGTGGCTTCAATATCCATCATTGGGACATGCACCAGCGGGCGTGCCTCACCGAGAACGCCGCCGGTCATTTGGTCAAGGGAACGCAAATAAAGGCTTTCGGCTTGGAGGCTTTCATCGTGGGCTAATACGTTGCTGACCGAAAATTCTGTGGCTCCAAGCTGTAGACCGAGGCGGATCACCTCTGGGAGGTTATGAATATTGCGTGACATAGCAACAAAGGCGATGCCCAATTTGGGTGTCATTAGCCACGGAGTGAAGCCAAAAGTTTGAAATTGAAAAGCCCGTAAACGCTTGAGATTTTCAATGATTTGCGGTAAGGCGTTGCCAAGCCTTACATCTTGATAGCATTCTGGCGAGGCGCCATCTAAGGAGACCCATAGCCGATCGAGGCGAGAATCCACCAGGCGGCGTGCCACAGCCGCGCTCAGATTCACGCCGTTGGTGATCAGCGACACGGTGAACCCTTTGGCTTTAGCTTGGCTAATCATATCCAAACAACGCGGATGAGAGAGCGGTTCGCCATAGCCGCCGAAGAAGAGTTCTGGCAACGGTTGGCATTCAGCAGCTTGTTCAAGAATACGCTCAAAAGTCTGCCACGCCAACCATCCCGGTCTGACATCCCAAACGTTGCGCATACAGGTGCGGCAATTCAGGTTGCATTGATTGGTTACTTCGATGTAGATGCGCCTCAAGCAGCTAATGGGTGGGTGTAACGTCCAGCCATATCCGTTGGGGTCAAGGCGCAGGGTTTCACCCTGGGAAAGCCGCCAAGTATTGACGATTTCCGGCGGTAAAATCAGTCTTCCCTCTTCATCAACCGATGCATATTGATGTTGAGCCATTAGAGCATTGCCTCCAGCGTTTCCTTGCGTTCTGCAAATGCGGTATCGCGAAGTAGGATTGGGCATTCGTCAACGGAGCGGGTGCGCTGAACCAAACCAACCGCAAAAGCCAAGCAGGTTCTTTCGCCGCATGCTTGACAGTTCGTGCGGGGTAAGAGTTGCCAAATATCGAGATGGTTAGGGGCGCGTTTGGGGCGGGTAACGGCAACCAACTCCGAGCGATGTTCCCAAGTGGCGTTGATCGCTGCCACTAAATCAGTGAGTACTTGTCTGCCTTCCTGTTCATTGGTTATTTGGGTAAGGTACACTTTATCTGGGTAGAGCGTGAGAAAACCACTCGGGCGGCGAAAAGTTAGCGTTAAGGTCTCTGGGTTGTAGGCGAGGACTCCAGGTAAAGTTGCCAAATACGGGATAACGAGATCTAAAGAGCGATTTGGTTTGCCAATAACGATGATTTTTCCGGGTTCAGCGAGGCAAGGTAGGGTTTTGGTGAGATGGATGGTTTCCAGATACATGGTTATAAGGAAAAAGGTTACCTTGGTGCTTTAGCATGCCCGTACCGGGCACCTCAATCAAAACTTTTCAACCGCCTTCTAACAGGTCTTTGGCTTTTCCTTTGAAGTGTTTTTTGAGAAAAGCCAAGGCAGCTTCGGCGTCATCGTCCATTAAGATGCGCATCAGTTCGATTAGGTCTTCGTCTTCGACGACCACGCTCAAATTCTTCTTCATGCTCTTCTCTGTGGGTGGTTGGGTTTTGGAAGTGGGCAGATCAGTTTCCGTTGAGGGCCTTGCGATACCATTGTAGGATTTCATCCTTCTTCGGAATCCTTCCTGCGCAGACAACCTCTTCGTTGACAACCAAGGCGGGCGTAAAGAGTACCGGATAGCGTGAAATTTCTTCTAAGTTTTCGACGTGGATGAGGGTGGCTTCGAGGTCGGGCTTTTCTGAGAGGAGTTGCTCCAAAGCAGCTCGGGCAGAGCGTTCCAGAGAATAACACTTGGCGCAACCCGGACCGAGAACTTTGACGGATAACACAGCTACCTCCTTCTTTTCTTATTTTGTTTATTGATTAACCGTCGTTTTTAACCCTTCCGCAGCCTCTCTTAGCCAAGCGAGGACCTCTTCTTTTTTGGGGAAACGACCTACACAAACCAGACGCTCATTGATCACCAGAGAGGGATATACAGTGACTTGCGTGTAGTTCATAATTTCAGCCGACGTGGTCAATTCCTCGATTTGAAGCGGGGGAAGCAGCAATTCCTCTTGCAGATGCTGATAGGCAGCCATCAGGGTGCGTCTGACGGCATAGCGTTGAGGTTTCTTGAGGGCTAGAATTTTAATCGCCAGTGTGGTCATGACCGTCCTCCAGAATTAGCCAATGGCTGGCGCATCGATCACTATCTCTTGTAATGCAGCCAGGTTTTGGGCATATTGAGGTTGAACCAATGGGGGACAATCGCTGAGCTTCTTCTGCGAAGCTGCTAGTTTAATGGCAAAGGTGTAACAGGTTGGCTCACCGCATTCTTTGCAGTTTGTGTTGGGCAAGAGCTTATAAATCGCCATAGGGGTTGGACGTTGCCTGGTAGAGGTATCGGGGGTGATCTCGGCGCGTCGTTCCCAGGTGCGATTGACTAAATCGATCAGCCCTCTCAACTCTTTTTCGGCAGCTTCACGGTCTTCGACGTTGCTGGTGGCGATTTCGAAGGCATGAAAGGCTATGTTATGGCCGCCTTTTTTCCAGGTGAGTGCTTTTGCCTCAGGCAGATAAACTGCACCCCGCAAAGTGGCGTTTAGGTACGGAAGTACTTCTGAAATATCCACTTTCAAGCGCGCTCGCGCGGCGTAACGTTCTGCGCCAGGCTCGCAAGGTGGGGTAAAAACTTCCAGGTCATACGCTTCGATCAACATCGCTTTAGCTTTCCTTTATCTCAAACTCCGAACCTTCGGACTCGAATTCAGTTTGCCATTGTTTGACCAAAGGGTAGATGCTCAAAAAATACAGGAGGCTCATAATCACCGCAGAGGTCAAGCACCAAGCACACACAGCTTTGATCACAAATGGCTCTAAGTAGGTCAAGTAGATTGAGAAGAGTAGCCCAAAAAGAGTCATGACAAACAGAGCCAGCGGCGACTTTTGAGCAAGCCAGTCATTGCGGTAGCGACTCCAAAACCAAACGAACAGAATGGCAATGTACCCTACCGCTCCAAGCACACCGACCGGTAATAAGCCAAATAACTTTGCGTATTGGCTTTGTTGCACAGCGTTACAATCGCCGACCGGGCCACAGATGGCAGGGACTTCCTGAGTTTCGACATACGACAGGTAGAGCGCAACCGCTAAACCGAGCAGCGAAAGGATCGGAAATGCGTAGCGATCAAACCGTTCTGAGATCACGATGGCTTTGTTCATGGCAATTGCGACAATGCCGTAGAGCAGCACAAGCACCATTCCCACCAAAATGATGATCGCCAAAGTAAAGCCTGAGGATTTTGGTGCCGAACGAACGGGTTGTTCTGGTTCAATGGCTTGGGGTTGCCCGATAGCGAGAGCGGTTGGCGCTACAGTTGCAGGCTGGGGTGTTGTCTGGGTAGGCGATTGCTGAGCTGCCGATGAGAAACTCGCCAATTGAGGGAGTTGGGGGTAATCCACACCTCCCAACTTGAGATAGCGTTCAATCAAGCCAGGCAATTCATCGGGAATTTGTCGAGAACCAATCAGAACCTGATCGCCGATGATCATAAAGGGAACACCAATCTGTTCAGGCTTGAGTCCATATCCCGCCCCAATCTCGTACAATCGATCAATATCCTCCTTGGTGGAAATTTCGATCATGCGGATTTCCAACTGTCGTCCATACTGTTGACGCAAGGGCGGAAGAACGTTATCAATCACCTCATGACAATGCGGGCACCCATCCATCCAAAACAAGAGCACACGAACAACCGCTTGAGCAACCATTTGATCGCAGAGATGACAGTATTTATATGTGGGCGTAGGTTTATCTTGAGCCCAAACGTTTTGAGATTGCATCCCACTCAGGTGGAGGAGTGCGGCAAGAACGGTGATGAGCATCAAGGATGAAAAAAAACGGCTTTTCATGCGCAAATCTTTTTAATGAAGCCTTTCTTTATGGTCAACAATATCTCCGCGTAAAACAGCTTGAACCGCTTCATCGATGGTGACGATGTCGGTTAGGATGGGACGGATGCCGGCTTGATTCAAACTAGCGTAAGCGCCAGCGCCCATCCCGCGCGCCAAGAGGACTTCGCAATCTTGAATGGCAGCAGCCATGCGTGCGTGACGGCTTTGGGCAGCCGGGTCAAAGCCATGGCCGCGCGGGTCGCCTTCAAGAGAATGTTCCTCATGATGCTCACCGGCGAACTGGGAATGCCCCAACTTGTCTCGCAACTCTTTTGCGATCACTTTTCCATCTTCCACCGTGACGACAACATAGTACGGGGCGCGGCCAAAATGCTGGCTGATGGTGATGCCATCTTCCGAAACAGCAGCGATTTTCATCCGGTTCACTCCTTAACCAAATCGATTTACGCACACCCTCCACTACATTGGGCATCGGCAAGGGTAGTGTAGTCGATACCCAGAGCATAACTGATTTCGTCGGAAATTTGGGCAAGATACGGTTTGATTTGAGCCAGCGCGTTCTCTCGTTGAGCAATGAGCGGATGGACTCTCAACTGGTAGCGAAGGCTATTAAAAGCTTGAATTTCCTCTTCGCTCAGTCGTTCACCTTGCTGCTGGCGGGCAATCAGATTTTGGTAAAGCTCAATTAATTGGGTCTCTAGCGCGCTAACCTGTGGGTCGTTCTCTACGGCTTCTTTGGCCGCAAGAAAGCGGCGAATGGTTGCATCTTGCTTCATTGCCTCAACCAGGTCAAGGGCAGCGGTTTTGATTTCAGGGGTTAGTTCCATGCTATGCCTCCTTATCCACCACAACTACAACCGCTGCGGTGTGCATTGTGAGCAAAGGGGAAGCCAATCGCTTGGCTGATAAAATCATCCAAACTGCGAAAGAGATCAAGAGCCTTCATCTCCGCTTGCCGATAGTCTTGCACGATTGGGAGAGCTTCCAATTCGGCTTGCAATCGGTTTAATTCGTCTTGATGTTTTTGGCCATCGATGCCCATCTGCAGCGCCGACTGATGACTGCGCATTTGCGCGGCAATACGTTGGATCTCAGGGTCGCTGTTGATCGCCTTCAAGGCACTTAAAAACTCTTGGTAGATCGGTGTATCGACCAAAACTTCGCCAAGAGCACGTCCAGCCCGGAAAACGTCTTTCGTATTTTCCTTCGTTGCAATCGACTCTTCAATGTGATCACCCATAAAAATGTACATCCTTTCTTAATGGTTTGCCTAATAATAACATAGGTTTATTCGAAAATCCTTTTTGCTGGCTCTTTGTGTATCCGACATTTTGGTTGAAGGAACAAATCATAGGGATTGACCTTTTTGCCATTTACAACAATTCCGGGCGAAGCCAGAAAGTACTATTTTGCGAGCAACTCTTGACCTGCGAGGGAAGGAGGGTCATTTTTTTAAACGGGATTCCCTCTTCGTTGTTTAAGTACTGGATAATCTGCTTGCTCCGTTTACACCCTTCAACGGGGATTAGAATCACTTCGCTCATCTTCGACCTACAACGCTATTCAGAGGATTTCTCCAATTCACTGCATCTCAAGTTCGTAGATTTCTGCTGGAGCCAAAGGCATGGGAATCTTAGATTCCCATGCCTTTCTCAGTTACGAGACGGCGTACTTCACTCTCAATTGCTTGACCAATGCGACGATTTCGTCTTTGTTGGGGAAAGTGATCGCCTCTTCAGGACAACCCTTGGCACAACCCATACAGTATACGACGCAGTTCTCTGGGCGGGCGACAATCGGGTGACCCAGCGCTTCGTCCCAATCATAGACATCACCGGGACAGGTGTCAATACAGGATTGACATCCATTACAAAGGTCAAGATTGATCGTGGGGTACCAAGGAATTTCGGAACGGGGAATGCCTTCCCACAATTTCTCCGCCATGACATGCCTCCTTATGCGCTCATTTGAGCTAACGTTTCTTTCACTTTGGCAATCGCCTCTTCGGTCTGCATGTTACGGAGGTCAATGGCTGTGATTTGGGCATCGAAATCAACACCCACTTCATCGAGTGCATCCTTATACATCTTGCGCTGCATCCGGGGATCACAGCCACCCACCAAATACTTAACGCCGGGCTTTCCGGCAAATTTCCAGAAGCGTTCACCATCCTCTACACACAACTGGGGGTGAACAATGGCAAATTCCACACCCATTTCATTGCGGACACGATTGACCAATTGCCAGAGATTTAGGGATTGAAAACCAGGGCATTCCCCTGTGCAGTAGCACATGACGAAGACCGGTTTTTGTGTGTTTTCCATTTTTAAACTCCTGTTCTATTCACGCAATCTGATGACTTAGCCGTTATTTTCGCTATCCCTTCAAGCGCTTTCGCTTCTCTGGGATTCACCCCATCGATAAGGCGACTGATGGAGCAAATAGGGAGAGGCATTGATTGATCTGTTCACCAATTTGGTGGAGGTCGAGCCCCCCAAGGCGAACAGTCTCCCATACACAGACAGCGATTTTTTAAGGACGAACATCGACAGCGGTTCATCACCTATTCCGTTACTTGACTACCGCGTTTCTGCGCAGCCGAACATCATACTTTTCTGGGTACTGTTTTAGCAACCCTTTGGATTGCCGCAATACCTTCTTCTCGCGGATCAACTGGCGGATCCAACCCACTGATGGAAATTCAATTGCATCATACAGGCAAATTGTTGCACAGGTCGTGCAACCGACCATGCACATTTGTGGTTCAACAACCACCGGATGATTTGCTTCATAGTCAAAGGCATAAACACCTCGCCCACAGGAAGTGGCACACATCCCGCAGCCAATACAGCGATCGGTGACGATGGTTGGATACCAAGCAATTTCACTGCGCGGTATCTCATGCCAGACGTTAGATTTCATCTGTTCTTGACTCATTAGCTTTGCTCCTTGATGAAATGCCGGTTGGGATTGTAGTTTATTGATCAATTTCTGTAGAAAAGTCTCTAGTTCTTGCAGATGTTCATCGTTCAATTGATAATACACACTTAATCCTTCGCGATGAGCGTTCACCAAACCTAACTGGCGCAATAGGATAAGCTGTTGAGAAATATATGCCTGCCGTCGACCGGTTAGCACCATCAGTTTACAAACGCACAAAGGACGAACAGCCAATTCGGAAAGAATCTGCAGCCGCACCGGGTGAGCCAAACCTTGAAGGATGTTAGATTGACGATCGTACACCATCTCTATCCGTCTTAAATATTCAATCTATTGAATATATTTTAGCAAAATATTGATCATTGGGATACCCGTCATATAACCTATCTTCCATGTGATGGATGTCACAATAGAGGTCTAGCGAATCATACCCCGAATAATTAAATCCACCGCTTCGTCTTCATCTAGCCCGCGTGCCAGCAAGGCTTCTAGCTCTTTGCGATTGACACTACCAATGGCGGCTTCGTGGGTGACTTGGGCTTGATCGTCGCGCACAATCACCAGCGGGGTGTTCTGAGCAACCGCTCGATCACGCACGATCTCGGTACAGTCCATGTGTCCGCGCGCGCCCGGTGCGTTGCCCTCCATGGTTGTAAAAACCTGGCTGCGGGCTTGATCGCGCACAGCGACCCGCGTGCGGGTCAGCCCCCTTGCCTTCTCGCCGTTGAGATGCACGACCTCTTTGACGACCACTTCATCGTCGGCATGCCCATAAGCTTTGGTGGTCATTTCAACCACGGCAGTAGCCGCAACTTCCACTTCGTAATCGAAAACCATTCTTCCAATCCTGCCGCGCGTCAAGACAAAGGTGGTGTTGAAACGTCCGCCTTCGTCAACCTTGACTCGAACGCGGGGTAACACTTCAACCCCGCCCGTTTGCCCGTGGAAGTGTTCTTCGGTATAGGTTAAGCTGGCGTTTTTGCCCACATGAATCGAGCCTTCCATCAAGTGCTGGACTTTAACCGCATTTGGGAACGAACAGTGGGCAAGAAATTTCACTTCGGCGCCATCGCCGATCTCATAGTTTGCTAAGATGTGTTGGATACCTTCCGCAGGGATGACCCCAAAGCACAAATGAACGGGATTTTCGATCCTGGCGTTCGGTTCAACCTGGATGGTTGCTTTGACCCCGTGTTCTAAGGGTTCAGCTTGGAAATGGATGCCGGGAATCTCATGAGACATCAAGACAGTATTGGCGCTGACCACCAGGGTGGCGACCTGCGGCAGTTGTAAAGCAGCCGGTTCACCACCGGCTTGTTGATAGGCCTCCAGCATAGCTGCCATTTCATCTGCCCAGCCTGGGCGGTTTTCAATGGCATGTTTGGACTTGACCACAGTACTCACGCGCTCTGCTCCTTTCCAGTTTGACGCTCAGCGGCTTGGGCAACCAGTTTGAGTAGTCCATTGCTGGCAAAGGCTTCTTGCACTTCAGGTTTTGAGGTATCCCAAGGTTGCGACCCTAAGGCTTCTAAGTGAGGGATGCAGCGGCTGGTGAAATAGCGCCGCGCTTCGAGCGGTTTACCCGTAAAAAGAATCGTGCCAGCACAGATCAGGGAAACCACATCGGCGGTTTCAACCAGTTCATCGCGGTGGGTGATCAGAAATACTGCGACCCCTTCGATTGCCATGCGTCGAATCAGATTGGCAATCTCACCCAACGAGAGGATATCAATGCCCGAATCGGGTTCATCAAGGATCGCTAGACGGGGACGCATGGCATAGACGGCAGCCAGTTCGACCCGTTTCCGTTCGCCTCCAGAAAGGGTTTTATCTGCCGAGCGGTAGCCATATACTTTTGCCGGCAGGGCGACTGCTTCAAGAGCTTGAATCACCCGTTCACGGTCGGGTGGGTTGACCCCAAGTCCAACGTATTTTCCAACCGGGATACCCTCGAAACGAGCCGGTTCCTGCCAGGCTAAGGTGATGCCCAAGCGGGCGCGCTCGGTGATCGAGAGATGGGTAATGTCTTTCCCCTCGAAAAGAATTCGCCCTCGATCGGGGGTGTAGCCCTCGCAACCCATAATCGTATAGGCTAAAGACGACTTGCCCGACCCGTTCAGACCTAACAAGGCATGGACTTGGGCAGGATAGATTTCCAAATTGACGTCATTGAGAATCGGGCGATCCTCTCGTCTCAAGCTGAGGTTTTCGATTTTCAAGATGGGTTCAGTCATCGTTAATCACCTATTTCGAAAGCAAGCGATTCATCTCTTGTTTTGCCTCTGGCGGGCGAGGTATGCAGCATACGCCTGCCGTAAAGCCTGAGCATAGTCTTTTTCTATTGATGCTTTTCTAGGAATGTAATTATACCGCCGTGCCATGCCAATTAACTCTTCATCGCTTGTTTCCTCAGGTTGACGATTGAGCAGGGCAAGCTGTTGGAAAATAACCTCCAGACCCTGCATTCCAACAGTAATGCCCTGCTCGCCGATTTTCAAATAGGTAATCCCGTCCGAGCGGGGTAAACAGCAATCCCCATTACCCGGTAATGGCGTCATCTGTCCCCACGCGGTCGTGAACAACATGATCCGCTGACAAGCGACGGAGTAGATGATGAGCGCACCCACAATGCGGCTTGGCGAAAGCTCTGCACCGTCTTTGAGCTGCCACAACGCGGGCAGTCCGGTTTCCAGCCGCTCTCCTTCTTTTGAATCGAGGCAAAAGCTTCAAATTCGGACTGACAATCTTCGCATTTGTACACGTACGTTGGCATCCGAAGCCTCCCAAAAATTGTTATCACAGCCTAATCCGCAGAAACTGCTTGGCTGACTCGAGCTTTATTCTGGCGCTCAATCCACCATAAGGCAAACGCCAAAACAGCGATAAAACCAAGCAGGTACAGGAACAAAATGCCCAGCGGCGTACCGTCAATCCAGGCACCGTAGATCAAACCGGCAAGGGTGCTGAAGAGTGCCACCCAAGCAACGTAAGTCCAGGCGCGCAAGCGGCCGATGATGGCGGAAATCATCAAGATGCTTTGTAAGCTCAACTCAGGGTCGGCCATCAGGTAAGCCAATAGCGGTCCGCGATGCATCCCAAGGCTGAGGAACATATTGGCAATCGGCACCTCTACGAGGGTGGGGAAGTACATGAAAACACCGAAGATCACCCCAGCGAGGTTACCCAAGATGGTATTTTGTCCGGCTAGAGCTTCGATCCACTCCGGTTTGATCAGCACCCGGATAACACCAACAGCAAAGACACCGACCACCAGCAAAGGAAAGATCTGCTTTACGAAGCGCCACGACTCCCATAGCCAATCACGCAACTCGTCTTCGGTTAGTCCTTTGAACATCAACCAAATTAAGGCTGACAAAGCGATCAGGACACCAAAGAAGCGGCCGGTAAAGGCGATGTCTAAGCCACCTGCATGAGGAGTCATCCCGACGGCTGCGGTCAATAAGGTCAGGCCTACCAACCCCATCGCAATCCATGTCCAGCGATTGAAGCCTTCGTAGATATTCTCTAATCCTTTCCACGAACTGAGTCCGATCAAGGCTAACAATCCAATTAGAATCGCACCTTGAGCGGTAACGCCTTCCTCCCCTTTGCTGGGATCATACGGCACTAGCCGATAGAGAAAATCCTGGAAGCGGTCTATGCCATGGATGGGTACAGTCAGATGAGCGTACGCATTGGTGAATAGTCCGATCTTAAAGGTACCCGCTAAGAGCAAAGCCACCAGCAGAAGTAAGAAAATCAACGCGCCGCGGCGCATCGTGCCCTTCCCGGCGAACATCGCGTCGGTTTCCTTATCGTGAGCGATATCTTGGCGGGAGAAGATCAAAGCCATAATCATCCCGATCCCGATGCCAAAGGTCAGGGAAAGGATCAAGCGAGCAAAAGCCAAATCCACCCCGATCACGCCGCCGGTGTAGACAAGGGCTAAAATATTTGCCGCCGGCGCAAAAAAGAGAAAGGTGATCGCCGGTCCGATACCTGCACCCTTTTTATAGATACCGGCAAAAATCGGCACGATCGTACAGGAACAGACGGCAAGGATTGACCCGGCGAGAGCAGCAGCCGGGTAAGCAATGAATTTGGGTGCGTTTCTGCCCAGAAAGCGGGTGACCGATTCCTTGGGGATCAACGCGGTCATTGCTCCAGCAATATAAAATGCTGGCACCAAACATAAGAGCACATGAGCGGCAAGGTAGGCAGAAAGGTTTCCCAAACCACCGTTCAGCAGGCGTAAAAGCCAATCTGTGAAGTTCATCGAATACCTCCGTTTATAGATGTTGGCGAAGCATACTGTCTTCGCTTGAATTCTATATTCAATCTATTGAATATTTTATCCTCAAATCCCTTCGCGTATAGTGATAGTTGTCATAAATTCTGTATGACAGGTTGGTTAGCGTAAGGGGAGAATCCGTTCAGAAAGTAAGCCTTATCCGCTCTCTCAACCATCTGAGCCATGGCAGGGAGGGTTGTTCTAGGCGTTTTTGGATTTCTGCTTGGGTCAATTGATAGCCCCGTTCGATCAGCTTGGCTGTTTGGCTGAAATCCCAAATTGGCACAGGTTTGTGTCCCTGCAAGCGAATGTGCCAAACCGGGAGCTGATGGGCAGACGCCAGTTGTAGCTCCAGGTCTAACTGGCGCTGTTCTACCGTGTGGATCAATTTGGCAAGAAACGGCCCGAAGGAGGGCGTGGCAGGAGCGGTTACTGTGCGGGCATCCAGCAAGTCTAAAGCGATGACTTCCTTCGCCCCTTGATGATAGGCTGGTTCAATGGGCAAATTGCTGACGACTCCACCGTCGATCAGATAGCGGCCTTCTTGATCCAAAGGATGCACCCAAGGGGGGAGAGCTGTGGAGGCTTGTAAACCTTCGAGGACGGATTGGTGTGGATGGCTGCCATAGATCACCGGCTTGCCTGCGTTGAGATCAGCGGCGACCAAGAACAAGCGAATGTTACGAAGATCACCAAAGGTCAGGTCAGGAGTCAAACCATGCGCAACAAAAAAGTCTCGCATGCGGTGATCGGTGCGCCTGCCAATGCGCTCAAACAAGACCTGTACCGTGAGCCATAGATAATTGGCAGGCAAAAGGTTGGCTTCAGCAGCTTCAAACCAAGCTTGTTCTAAAGCTCTTAACCCCTCTAGGTTTACGCCATGAAGAGCCAGATAGGCGGCATTCACAGCCCCAATTGACGTGCCAATGAGGATATCGGGCTGGACGCCATATTCGAAGAAAGCTCTTAAGGCGCCGACTTGGAGTGCGCCTCTTGCCCCACCACCCCCTAAAGCAATGGCTAAGGGGCGCCGAAAGGATAGTTTTTTTTGCATTCTGGCGGCGCTCATTTTATGCTATGCGGAAGACATGGAAGGATGCAGGATAATGGTTGTGATGGGATAGGGAATTTGCAACCCCTGGCGCTCAAATTCGGCTTTGATGTTTTTGACCGCTGCATCGCGTGCTTCTAAAAGGTTGCTGGTTGTCAGATCGATCCAGAAATAAACTCGGAGCTGGATGGCTGAGTCGCCAAAGG
This sequence comes from Anaerolineae bacterium, assembly GCA_003130835.1. Taxonomy (GTDB): domain Bacteria; phylum Chloroflexota; class Anaerolineae; order Anaerolineales; family UBA4823; genus NAK19. The sequence continues at coordinate 14,584 of QEXX01000124.1, forward strand.
TCTCAGAGACGATTGTCGCCGGTGGATCGGCGAGAACTCCAGGCACTCCTTGCAGTGCAGTTAGCAAAGCTCGCTGAACCTGTTGCAGATCGCTATGATAATCCACCCCGACTTGAATATCGATGCGACGACGATCAGCCCGCGTCAGGTTGATGATGGTGTTGGCGAGTAGGTCTGCATTGGGGATGATCACCAACCGCCCGTCAAAGGTGCGCAGTTCGGTTGTGCGAATATTTATCGTATGCACCACACCGCTAAAACTGCCGATTTCGATGGAATCGCCGACTTTGAAGGGTTGTTGCAGCAGTAGGATGACGCCGGCGGCAAAGTTCTTGAGGATGTCTTGTAGGGCAAAACCGATGCTAAATCCAATGATCCCCAAACCGGTTAGGAATGCAGTGACGTCGAAAAAACGTTGCAAGGCGGTGACCACGCCTAAAACGATTAATGTCCAGCGAGTTGTCATGCTCAATAAGGCGGTAATTTCGACGCTTGCTGCGCGGCGCATTAAGGCGCGTTCCAAAAGGCGGCTGAGCCATTTCGCCAAATAAATGCTTGCCAAAACAATCAGGATAGCGAAGGCAAGGTTGGGCAATAAGCTTAGGAATTGCCTCCAAAGAAATTCGACAGTTTGAATCATGGGCGCTCCTCTAATTGTTTTTGATTATAGCTGATTTTCTGCTTCAAAAACCGACCGATTGGTCTTATAATACTTTTGGGAATAGCCAATGTCACCTCAACTGCGCAGTGTTCAAACCCGAACGCGCATTCTCCGCGCTGCAGTGGAGCAGTTTACCCGCTTTGGGTATGAGGCAACCAGTGTGGATGAAATCTGCATAGCAGCCGGTGTGAGTAAAGGCGCGTTCTATCACCATTTTCAAACTAAACAAGCCTTATTCTTAGCCCTGTTGCAAGAGTGGGTGCGGGAATTAGAGCGAAATTTGACCACCATTGGCAAAGAGATCCCCTGGGTGCCACAACGGTTCGAGCGCCTAGCGGAGCTATTGACCCGAGTGTTCGAACAAGCGAGCGGGCAGGCACCGATGTTTTTAGAATTTTGGTACCAAGCCACCAAAGATTCAACCGCCTGGAGCGTTTTGCTGGAGCCATACCATCGCTTTCGTTCGATCTTTGCAGAGTGGATCGAAGAGGGCATCCGGCAGGGGAGTTTGAAACCCACTGATGCAACGGCCGCAGCAGCTACGCTTGTGTCTCTGGGTGTGGGTTTGGTTTTGCAGGTAGCTCTAGAGCAGCAGGGGACTCGTTGGGGGGATATTCCACAAGCAGCCGTAAAGTTGCTTCTAGATGGATTGTCGTCTTCTCATCCATAGCAGGTGCTTCGATCAAAGCCACAACTCAGCCTATTGGAAAGCGGACGTCCTTATCCGCCCAGTTTTGCAGATGGGGATGCCAGTAGCTCTGATGAAGGAGAAACTTGAGCGTCTGCGCTCCGCCTCGCAGGGCGAATGTGCTCATCCCCCAGTTTCGCAGGCGAGAATGCCTGCGCCTCCGAAAAGGGCGAAATGCAAACCTCTGCGCTCTGTTTCGGAGGGCGGATGTCCTGGTCCGCCAGAGTCTGGCAAGCGATGAGGCTTGCACTCTCAATTCCTGCAGAGTAGATAGCTCGATTGGCTTACTTTCCTCATTCCAGCAGCCGAAGGACGGCTAAATCAGGCGCAATGGTCTCAAACTTGAAGCTGCCTTGCGGAATCATCGGATCGATCTGCAACATCCCTTGATCCATATATTCCCAAATCACTTGAAAGGGCTGTTTCCCCTTGACCCACTTTTCAACAATCACTACCCCATGGCCTGGCATGATGGTAAAGATCACTTGTCGGGCGTCTTGTGGATTGCGCAAGGCTTGCGATTGCGAGAAAGCTTGATGAATGGCATGTGCTTGGGCTTCTGTCGAGCAAGACACCGGATAGGCATAATAGGCCGGATCAAGATGGACATGTTCGACAAAGTTTGGGTTAAAGGCGCGGACGCTCCGATGTCCATGTAACTTGGAGCGTGTTACCGGTACTTCAACCGGCTGCGAAAACCCCCACTCTTCCCCAAGGGAGATGCGGGGTAAATCTCGATCCATCAAGATCAGCTCAACCGCTTCAGAGGAGGGCGGATCATTACGCTTGCCTTCGACATGGCGCACCAACGCCCCTTGACCATCGGAGCGCACACCCACAATGACCGCCAGCTCATCATCGCTAAGATTATCTTTGTCCACCGGGCGAGCGCTACCGGTGATGGTTGCAATGAGCGCATTCAGGTTTGCGTCCCAAGTTGCAAAACAACCTTCGCTATATTGACTGGCAATGGCATCGGCGACAGCCGGCACGTTGACTAAGTCGGCGATGCGCACCATATCGGTGAAAAAATAGCGCTTGCCCAGTTCTTGACCGGCTTGACGCATAGCCGCTGGGGTGGATAGACTGCGCCATAGCGGGTAAGGGATTGCCTCACCAACCACTTGATGATGGGTGATCTCCTGCGTGCAGGCAGCGGTGACAATGCGCAACATAAGATCTTCGTAGAAGGCTTCGCGCGGCTGAGCAGGTGTGCGGGGATGAGCGCCCACCAAATCAAATGTGTAGGCTTCACTGGGTTCGTCATCTCCAATGATCAGCAAGATGCGAATACATTTTGCCTGAGCTTGCACTAAACGCAATAGAGAAAGCATGGGACCGCCACGTTTGCCTTGCTCGTAAAGAGTCTGATAAGCCGTAGGTGCCAAGCCAGGAAAAGCGAAATCCTTCGGATCGGCACTCGCTTTCGCAAGCGCGGTTTTGAAGTGGTCGAGCAGTTGCTTAAGTTGCGCAGGAGTGGCGTGAAGGGTGGTAAACAGGATTGGGGAACGAGGCAGATTAAATTTGCGTCTGGCGGTGAATAAATAGGCGTGCCGCCAATCCAGTGGCTGACCAAACGGTGCACTGGTTAACAAAACTTCGGTCTGGACGTCTGGCGCCTGCTGGACAATATGACCGTGCCGGGAAAATCGTTCCAAAAGTTCTTGATTGAACCGCTTTAGGAGAGGCGTTGTCTCTCCATCTGCACAAGCGATGTGAATCGGACGCAGCCAGGAATGGATTGGTTTTTGGATCGTAGGCAAGGAGTACACTGTCGTCATGAAGCACCTCTCTCCGAGCGTTCCCAACCCTCAAGACGGAAAAAACGCACTGCAAAATCCGCCAAGCGAGGGGCAAACACCTGTAAATAATAGAGCAAATACGTTTGAGGTGGAAGGATGATTTCTGCTTTTCTCCTTTGAACGCCTTTTAGAATTGCCTTGGCACAAGCTGCGGCTGAAATCTTAGCCGAAATCCACGGTACTTCTAAATTTGCGACCATGGGGGTATCAACCCGCCCGGGGAAGACAAGCGTCACCTGCACGCCGCTACCGTGTAATTCTTGGCGTAAGATGTCTCCAAACCCTGCCAGAGCGCACTTTGCAGCTACGTATGGGGTATCGGGTGGAATGCCTTTTTTGGCATCCATGGTCGAGACCAGGACCAAGTGGCCACTTTTGCGCTCCAGCATCGAGGGCAAGCAAGCTAACACCAACTCTACGTGACTATAAAAATTAATTTCCATGGATTGGCGCAGAAGTTCAACCTTCAGGTCACGGATGGGAGAGCGATGATATTGTCCGGCGTTGGAGAAGACGAAGTCAATCTCTCCCCAAGCCGATAGCGTGGTTTGAACGGCCGTCCGAATGGCGTTTGGGTCGGTTAAGTCGGTTGGGAGCACCAACGCCTCAGCCCCTAGAGAGCGCACTTGTTGGGCGACTTCCTCCAAGCGCTCCAACGTACGCGCCAGTAAGGCCATTTTGCAGCCAGATTGGGCAAGCTGTAAGGCAAGGGCTTTGCCAATTCCACTTGAAGCGCCACTGATTAGAGCGGTTTTGTTTTGGAAAAAGTTTGGCATCTTGATGGTTAATCACTGAATAATTTTGATAAGGTTTGTTAATTAAACCAGAAAAATTCGTTTCGGTTACGAATTGATACCCATTGAGCTCATAGGACACGGCAAGGGATTTGGACAGGAAAAATTAAGGGGGTAGGGTAAAATAACAGCAGGGAATGATGAAAGCTAGGGCTGTTTGTACTTGCGGAAATCTTAGCTTTTCAATGCTGGCGATGAGTTAAGGTGTTCGTTTCTAGTTCGCTTGCTCTGCTAGGAGCTGCTGAAAAGGAGTGATATTCGATGGGCTTGGAGACGTTTTTTCAATCAGGGTGGTTTCAATGGGTGGTTTTGCCCCTATTGATCTTTTTGGCGCGCATCTCTGACGTCACCCTGATGACTTTACGGATTGTGTTTTCAGCGCAGGGGCGACGTTCGATTGCTCCATTAGTCGGGTTCTTTGAAGTGCTGATATGGATTTTGGCAATCAGCCAGATTATGCGCAATCTCACCAACCCATTGACCTATCTCGCTTACGCAACCGGCTTTGCGGCCGGAAATTATATGGGATTATTTATCGAGCAGAAATTGGCGATGGGGATGGTGGCTGTGCGCGTTTTCCTCAAACAAGATTGTGAGCGATTGATGACCTTATTGAAAGACAATGGCTATGGGGTGACACGGTTGCCGGCTATCGGAACCCAGGGTTCGATCGATATCCTTTATACGCTGATTCCACGCCGCAGCTTAAGACAAGTGGTGGATTTGATCCATCAGATTGACCCCAAAATCTTTTTCGCTGTCGAAGAAATTCGTACTGCCTCACAGGGCGTTTTTCCTGCGAACAGAGATTGGCAGCTTTGGCAGGTTTTTGGTTCTCGGCGTAAGTAAAAGGAATAAGTGATGAAAGGGACAGTGGTTGCAGGTGCTCTAGGAGAATGTGTGCATGTTGCTGGGGTAAGCCGCTTTTTGCAACTGGCTGAGCAGGCTGGTTGGCGAACGGTCTTTTTAGGCCCGGCGGTTTCGGTCGAAGAGATGCTGCGCATTGCAGAAGCCGAACAAGCTGATTTGGTCGGTGTTTCCTATCGGCTCACTCCTGAGACCGGGGAACGACTGTTGGCGCAGTTTGCTGAACAGGCGGATGAGTTGCGCTCAAAGGGAGTGCGGTTTCTTTTTGGGGGAACACCACCGCTGGCAGAACGAGCCGCCAAGATGGGCTTTTTTGAAAAGGTTTTCTGTGGCGGCGAGGCGGAAGAAGAAACTCTAGCCTACCTCAAGGGTACCTCTCCTCTCCTTTCGGGTGAAGAAGATTATCCTCAGGAAACGGTGGCTCGAATCCTGTGGAAGTCACCCTATCCTCTCTTACGCCATCACTTTGGTTTGCCAACGATGGAGGAGACCATCGAAGGGATACGAAAAATCTCCGAAGCCAAAGTGCTGGATGTGATTTCTCTGGGCATCGATCAGGATGCTCAGGAGAATTTCTTCCATCCGGAGCGTCAAGACCCACGGCGGAAGGGCGCCGGGGGGGTACCGGTACGCTCGGCTGAGGATTATCGCACCCTCTATCAAGCCAGCCGTTGCGGGAATTATCCCTTAATGCGTACCTATTCAGGAACCGATGACTTCATCGCTCTGGCGGAAATCTATAGGGCAACCATCCGCAACGCTTGGTGTGCCATCCCCTTGTTTTGGTTTAATCAAATGGATGGCCGAGGACCTTGGCACCTAGAAGGCTCGATCCGCCAACATCAGGAGGTGATGCAATGGTATGGGCAGCGCAATGTGCCGGTAGAACTTAATGAACCCCATCACTGGGGGATGCGCGATGCCTCCGATGTGGTCTTTGTAGTGTCGGCATACCTTTCGGCGTATAATGCCAAAGCTTTTGGTGTGCGGGATTACATCGCCCAAATGATGTTCAATAGCCCGCCTGGCTTGTCGGATGCAATGGACTTGGCGAAGATGCTGGCGATCCTAGCCCTAATTGAGCCTTTACAGGATGAGCATTTCCGTATCTGGAGACAGACTCGCACCGGTTTACTGAGTTACCCGGTGGACTTAGAGGCTGCCAAAGCACACTTAGCAGCTAGCGTTTACTTACAAATGGCAATTCGCCCTCATATCGTCCATGTGGTTGGGTACAACGAAGCGCATCATGCAGCCACAGCCGATGAAGTGATCGCCTCCTGTAAAATGGCGCGGCACGTAATCCAAACCGCTCTGCGCGGTCAAGCGGAGATGGGCGCAGATGCAAACATTCAAGAGCGCGTTGAAGAATTACTCGATCAGGCAAGTGTCACGCTAGACGCCATTCGCGCTTTGGCGCCCGCTTGGGTTGCGGATCCCCTGATTGATCCCTCAACCTTAGCAAAAGCGGTCAAAATCGGTATTTTGGACGCGCCCCAACTGAAAAACAATCCTTTTGCGGCTGGGCGCGCCAAAACGCGTATCGATGGACGCGGGGCATGTATCGAAGTCGATCCACGCGATGGAACCCCGCTGGATGAGCGACGCAGGATCGAAATGATCCTAGCAAAAACAAATTTGGAGGAGTGACAATGACCCAGTCTAGTCGTTATGTGGTTTTGGGGGCAGGGCATGGTGGTAAGGCAATGGCCGCTCATTTGGCATTGATGGGCTTTGAAGTAGCTCTGTGGAACAGAACCGTTCAAAACATTCACGTGATCAAAGAAAGGGGTGGAATTGAATTAGAAAGCCCAGAGCGTTTGCCTTCAGGTTTTGGCAAATTAGCCTTGGTTACTTCGGATATTGGAGAGGCCTTACGATTTGGTGATGTGGTGATGGTGGTTGTGCCGTCTTCGGCTCACGCAGATATTGCCCGTTGGGCAGCTCCGCACTTGCAGGATTGCCATATCGTCGTCCTGAACCCAGGCCGTACCTTAGGGGCGATTGAGTTTGAGCGCACCATTCGACAAGAGGGATGTAAAACCCAGCCGCTCATAGCGGAAACCGAAACCCTCATATACGCTAGTCGCTCAGATGGTCCAGCCCAAGCGAGGATTTTCAGTGTTAAGGAGACCGTCCCCTTGGCAGCCTTGCCGGCAAGTCGTACCTCAGACGTCCTAGCCGCCTTGCACCCAGCTTATCCTCAATTTATCGATGGGGTCAGTGTTTTGCATACCGGCTTGAACAATATGGGGGCAATCTTCCACCCGGCCTTGACGTTATTGAACGCCGGTCGCATCGAGTCGACTCGGGGTGACTTTCAATTCTATATTGATGGGGTTACCCCTTCGGTGGCGCGGGTTTTGGAAGTGTTGGACCGCGAACGGGTGACGGTTGCCTCCGCACTAGGTATCCGAGCGCGCACAGCCCTCGAGTGGTTGAAAATGGCCTATGACGCCACCGGCGATGACCTCTATGAGGCGATTCATAACCAGCCCGGCTATTATGGGATCAAAGCACCTGCGCTTTTGAACCATCGCTATATCACTGAAGATGTTCCGATGAGTTTGGTGCCGATTGCCTCTTTAGGTCAGCAATACGGGGTTTCGGTGCGGGGAATGGATGCAATTATTCGCCTGGCGTGTATTGTCCATCGCACCGATTACTGGCGGCGTGGGCGGACGACCGAGAAACTGGGTATCCGCGATCTCAGTGTCGGTGAGTTAACCCAATATGTGATGCAGGGCGATACCTAAATTTTAAGGTGTAGAAGCTACCCAAACAAAGGCGTTCTTAAACTGGCAGGTAATGTCGCCACTGCCAGCATAAGCAATCAAGTAAATAAAGCCATCCTGTAAATTGGCAGCCCCCTCCCGAAAGCGCGAACGATAAAGATTGTATTTATCGATCGCTTCCTGCTTCATCTTGTTATAGGCATCTAACTCGTATTTGTATTCGGCTAGTTCATCTGGATCGTTGCTCGTTGGCGGCGCCGGAGGAGGCGGAAAGACCGGTGGCTTCGGAGGGGTGGTAACATCCAAGGTGTTGAGCACAATGCCATGGGTAAAAATTTGCAAGGTATTTTCTTTCAAAACGGCTGAGACGCGATTGGTCACCCCATTTTGCCAACTGAATTGGGGATCGTAGATGCCAGGAAAAACTTCTCGGCGATTGATTATCAGGCCTTCATTGTGGACTTCAAAGGCGACATAGCCGCCATATTCGCGCATGGCAACCACAGCAAACTGATTGGGCTTTTCACCCATGCCACTGGAGCGAAAGGCAAAGCCGCATCCTGCGTCACCGAAACGCGAGTCCCATTGAATGTCAGCTTGAATGGCGATGTTGCGGCCGATTACGCCCGGAAACTGGTCGGCGTAAAAGTATTTCCTAAAGCCATTGCCTTGCAGAGTAACCGAGGAGTCAGCCAAAAAAATTTGTCCCTCAGATGGCATAACGCCCAGTCCCGATAGGGCGATCTCGTAAGGTTCTAAGGCAGCTTTAGTCGCTTTTAAGATTTCAGCAGCTTCCTGAGTCTGTTGGGCTGCAGCTTGGGTCGCTTGAGCATCGATTGCGGCTTGGGTCTCTTGGGCAACGGCTGTTTGGGCGGCAAAATCAACCGTTGCGGTGGGGGGTTGTGCTACCGTTGCTGACGGCTCAAGGGTGGGTGTTGAGCCGATGGGCAGGAAATTAGCGGTTGAACAGGCTAAGAGGCTGAGCAGAATGACCATGAATGCAAGCCAGCCTAATCGAGGGAGAGAGTTGGATATCATAGCTTCCTTCCTGACATGGGTTTCTATCCTACCGGAATGATGCTTAGGGACTGCCATAAAGGGGAATGCGAGCGCCGTTGATGAGGTTTGCGGCTTCGCTGCACAAAAAGTAAATTGTTTCAGCGATCTCCTCTGGGGTAACCCAAGAGGCTGTTTGGTCAGAGTGCTCTTTCTGCCGTTCACCTTGAGTGTCTATCGCACTGACACGCAGGATATTAGCAGTGATCGAAGTGCTTTTTAGTTCTTGGGCAAGGCTGAGCAGGAGAGTTTCTTGAGCAGCTTTGGCAATGGCGTAGGGGGCGCTTTTGGCAGGTGGTAAGCTAGCCGATGGCGAGCTAATGACCAGAACCCTGCCTCGGTTGGATAGGCGCAACAGAGGCAAAAAAGCGCGCACTAAATGCAAGGTTGTCCAGAAATGTTGCTCCAACATGGTCGCATAGTCTTCTGTTTGGAACGCTTCGATCGTTTTGCCTCCAATCCAACCGCCAATCAGGTTGATCAGCACATCACAGCGCGAAAAATGAGCTTGGATCGTTTGGGCGGCTTGGTGTGCAGATTCTGCGAGTCGAAAGTCATAGGCCGCTGTTAAGAATCGGCTGGAGGGCAAGCCGATTTCCTTGCTCAGGTTTGTTAGTTTCTCGGCATCTCGAGAAAATAGTGCCAAGCTATCTCCTGATTCAGCAAAACGACGTGCAATAGCGTGACCGGTTGGGCTTGTTGCACCAGCAATGACGATAATTCTCGGTTGTTCCATCATTCTGCCTTTTCATACTCGTTGAGATCGAATGACCCGCCCTCAATTAAAGGCAGATCGATTTGTTCCTCTAGATGGATCTTTCCATTTGGGTCGATATAGTGGCCGGATTTTAAGGCTTTGGTTTTGAGATAAAATTCGTTGTATGGGTTGGCAGGGGTGACTAAAGGAATGCGTTTGGTGATCCGGATACCGTATCGTTTCAGTTCCTCAATTTTGCGCGGGTTGTTGGTCATCAATTGGATGGAGCGCACCCTTAATGAGTCGAGCATGTGAGCGGCAATCCAGTATTCTCTTTCGTCATCCCGAAAACCTAGCGCTAAATTGGCTTCAACGGTATCTAAGCCGTGGTCTTGGAGGCTATAGGCGCGAATTTTATTAATAAAACCAATCCCGCGCCCTTCCTGCCGCAGATAAAGCAGTATGCCGTTTTCCATCTGTCCAATGGTGCGCAGTGCGGTTTCGAGTTGGTCGCGGCAGTCGCAACGCAGAGACCCAAAAACATCTCCCGTCAGACATTCCGAATGAATGCGAACGGGAACATTTTCCGCACCGATCACATCCCCGTGCACTAGGGCAGCGTGTTCTTTGCCATCCTTGTTGTTATAGAAAGCAACCACGTGGAATTGCCCAAAGCGGCTAGGTAGTTCCGCAATGGCAACAATCCGCACGCAGATTTGCTGTGGCCCATAACCGTCGCAACAATGCTCGTGGTCCTCGTTAATCAATTCTTCAATTTGCTTGGCTGTTAGCGCCATTTTGCCTCCCGATGTTGCGATGAGCCTAGTTGACTCGAGAAGTATTCATTTGCGCAGCGCTTTCCCGAAAGTCGTTTGGAATCAATGAAAAGATCGATTGGGACAAATCTTTCCTGAAATGAATTCGGAGAACACGACGTCCTTGATTGAGCAAGGCTTGTTGATCCCCAAGCGCTTGGGCAAGCTTCAAGTCACCGAAACGGAGACTAGCATGAGATGAGTTAAAGTCATCTGGAATGGGTACATCCGTGGTTTGGGGATCACAAGTGAGTTGAATAAAAAAGCCATTGCCAGCATCTCCTTTGTGCAGTTGACCCGTTGAATGTAAGTAGCGTGGTCCAAAGCCTAGCGTCACAGCACAACCCGTTTGACGGCGCAGCGCCACTCGCAAAGTTTGCAGAGCTTCCTCAAGGTCTTTTTGGTAAGGTAAGAAAGCCTGGATGGCGATGTAAGCGGGTGGGGCTGCGTGGTTTAAAAAGCTCTGAAGGGCTTCCTTCGGATTCGCCGCAGAAGCAACGCCGAAAATCTCTACCGACTCACTAAAAAAGTCAGGCTTTGCGGTGGTCAGTTTGCCACTTTCCTTCAGCGCAGCAACAAACTGACGGGTGAGAGCTTTTGTCTCTTCGACATTGGGCTGATTGAAGGGATGTACATCGATCAGGTGACAGGCAAGGGCGGTTGCCATCTCCCAATAAAAAAACTGCTCGGCTAGATTGTAGCGTCCGGCGATAGGTAGGATCAAGACCGGGTGTCCTCGTTCCTGTAGAGCGATAGTGAGGTTGTCGAAAGTCTCTTCTCCATTTAGCCGCAGGTAGACAAAAAAGCGGTCTTCGCCATATTCATCAGGGTCGCCAATCGGCTCTCGCACCACCGGCAAGATGCCTTTACCAGATTTGCCGCTGCTTTCGGCAATCAGTTGTTCTACCCAGTCGCCAAAGCTTTCCAAGCTGGGTGAGATTAAGAAGGTCACCTTATCTTTACCGTGCAATGCCATGGTTCCCAAGACGGCGCCTAACATCGCAGCCGAATTTTGACACTCAGGCGTAAGCCTTTCCTCTTGGCTTTGCCTGACAGCCTGAGCAGCTTGCTCGAGAAAGGTCTGCAAATCAAGCCCAATCAGAGCAGCCGGCAGCATTCCAAAGAGCGAGAGGGCAGAATAGCGTCCGCCGATGTTGGGATCATTTAGGAAAAGAGCTCGGAAGCTCAGGTGTTCAGCTAGTTCTGCAAGGGTGCTCCCAGGATCCGTAATGGCGATAAAGTGGGCTCCAACATCCTTGTTGAGTTCGTTGCGACAACGGTTATAAAAATACCGAAAAAGCGAAAAAGTTTCAACCGTGCCACCCGATTTGGTTGAAACAATGAAGATGGTTTTGCGAAAGTCTAATTGCTCTTCGACCTTTGCGATGGTATCCGGATCGGTGGTGTCCAATACGATAAGATCGAGGTAACCTTCTTGTACTCCAAAAACTTGGCGAAAAACCTGTGGGGCTAGGCTAGAGCCTCCCATTCCTAGCAAGACAGCTTGACGATAACCCTCTTTTTGTAAGCCTTTTACCAGAGCCGTAAGCTGATGAAGACGATTGGGCATCCATTCTGTGCAGTGTAGCCATCCGAGGCGGTTGGAGATTTCGGTCGGTTCTGGGCTCCACAGCGTGTGGTCATGCGCCCAGAGGCGTGGGATGACTCGATTCCGTTGGAATTGTTCAAGGGTTTCGGTGATCCATGTCGTATGTTGGGTATTCATGCCCCAATTGTAAAACAAAATTCGGCTCTGATGTGCATTGCTTTTTTAGCGAGTTCGGCGAGGAGTCATCAAGCGATGTCTTTTCCAGCCAATGGCTAAAAGCGAACATTGCTTCTGCTTGGATGTTCGTTTGGTTGAAGAAACATTGTGCTGTGTTACAAAAAGTTTGAAGCGGAGCGCTTCGGTTATTTCTCTCCCACGCTACCTACTTCCGAAACGGCGAAGCCAGTAGGGTGAAAGACAAGAGCCTTGCCCATGCCTATCCTTGCGCCTTGCTTGGAACATTCGTGCCGCGACATTCATGTCGCCCGAAACCACGAGATAAATCATTCGTGCCGCGACATTCATGTCGCCCGAAACCACGAGATAAATCTCGCGCTACCGCTTGAGCGACATTCATGTCGCCTGAAACCACGAGATAAATCATTCGTGCCGCGACATTCATGTCGCCTGAAACCACGAGATAAATCTCGTGCTACCGCGTAAGCGACA
>QEXX01000125.1 GCA_003130835.1 Anaerolineae bacterium
TATCAAGAACGGCGTGGCCGTGTACGGCGGCTTTGCCGGCTCCGAGACCAGCCGCAACCAGCGCAACTGGGTGGTCAACAAAACCATCCTCAGCGGCGACATTGACAAAAACGATACTCACGGCGGCGACGATATCAACGAGGACGCCTCTCAGATTGTCGGCAATAACGCCTACCACGTGGTTACCGGTGTCCTGATAGAGTCCAGCGCAGTGCTGGATGGCTTTATCATCACCGCCGGGCAGGCAAATGGCCCCGTCTACGACAGCCTTGGCGGCGGGATGAGCCTCCAATACAGCAGCCCCACCCTGACCAATCTCACCTTCAGCGGCAACCTGGCGTCTACTTCAGGCGGCGGGATGTTCAATCAGTCTGGCAATCTGACACTGACGAATGTGACCTTAAGTGGTAACAGCGCCAACAACGGCGGCGGAGGCGGTATCTACAATAACGGCGGCAGCTCGATACTTACGAATGTGACCTTCAGTATTAACAGCGCCACCAACGGCAGCGGAGGCGGTATCTACAATAACGGCACCAGCTCGACACTGGCGAATGTGGACTTCTATGGCAACTTCGCCACCAACACTGGCGGCGGGATGTACAACAACAACAGCAGTCCACAGCTTACCCATGTGACCTTCACCACGAATGGCGTTGAAGGTTGCGGCGGCGGGATGGCGAACGAAAACAACAGCCGTCCAACCCTGTTCAACGTGGTGTTCCGCGGCAACAGCGGATTTTCCTGCGGCGGAGGACTGTATAACGACAGCAGCAGCCCAACCCTGGTCAATGTCACCTTCAATGGCAACAGCGTCTATAATGACAGCGGCGGCGGCATTTACAACTCCGATAGCAGCCCCACCCTCACCAACGTCATCCTATGGGGAGATAGCGCCCCCAGCGGGGCAGAAATCTACAACGCCGGCAGCAGCGCCCCGCTCGTTTCGTACAGCGACATCCAGGGCGGCTACACCGGAACGGGCAACATCAATGCCAACCCGCTCTTCGGCGCTGCTGCCGCAGGCGTCCTGCGCCTGCAACTTGCCTCCCCAGCCATTGACGCCGGAAACAACGCCGCCGTGCCATCCGGTCTCATCACCGACCTGGACGGCAAGCCACGCTTTGTGGACATCACCGCCGTTACCGACACCGGCAGCGGTACGCCCCCTATCGTGGATATGGGCGCCTATGAAGCCTTCCCGGTGCTTTATGCTGATCTTACCACCCAAGGCAACGGAAAATGCTATGCGTGGGAGCATGCCTGCACCTTGCAAACCGCCCTTGGCCGCGCCGTGGCCGGTCAGGAAATCTGGGTCAAGGCCGGCGTGCATTATCCCGGCGCAGCCGGCAACCGCGCGGCCACCTTCCAACTAAAAAGCGGCGTAGCCGTCTATGGCGGCTTTGTCGGCACGGAAACCGCCCGCGACCAGCGCAACTGGGCGACCAACCTCACCATCCTCAGCGGCGACATTGACCAGAACGACAGCAACACCGACGGCAACTTTATCGCCAAAACGCCCGCCGCCATCCAGGGTAGCAACGCCTATCATGTGGTCACCGGCAGCGGGACGGACTCTACCGCTGTGTTGGACGGCTTCGTCATCACCGCCGGGCAGGCTAACGGAAGTAATTTTCCCGACAATCATGGTGGAGGTATGTACAACTACGGCGGTAACCCCACCTTGGCAAACATCACCCTTCGCGGCAATTCGGCAAGTTACGGTGGTGGAATATACAACAAATCCAGCAGCCCCATCCTTACAGACGTCATCATCAGCGACAACTCAGCATCCTCTTCTTCCGGTTATTATGGCGGCGGAATGCTCAACAATGACAATAGCAACCCCCATCTGACGCGGGTCACTTTCAGCAGGAATTCAGCATATAATGGCGGCGGGATGGCGAACGATTGGGTCAACCCGATTCTGACCGACGTTACCTTCAGCGGCAACCTGGCAACCAACGGCGGCGGGATATTCAATAATCATAGCAACCCAACGCTGACGAATGTCATCTTCAGCGGCAACTCGGCCACCGGTTCCGGCGGCGGTATGTACAACTATGGCGCCAACAGCAGCCCGACGCTGACCAACGTCACCTTCAGCGGCAACTCAGCCATCTACGGCGGCGGGATGGCGAACGAAGACGGCAGCAGCCCCACCCTGACCAACGTCACCTTCAGCGGCAATTCCGCCAACGTCGGCGGCGGGATATACAATTACTATAGCAGCCCGACGCTGACCAACGTCATCCTGTGGGGAAATAGCCGCTCAGAGGTCCTTAATTATTTAAACAGCACCTCTACCATCTCCTACAGCCTCATTAGAGGTGGGTGCCCGAGCGGAGCTACCTGCGGCGACGGAATGCTGTATGTTGACCCGCTCTTCGTGGACGCCGCCAATGGCAACCTGCGCCTGGGCTTCGGTTCGCCGGCCATGGATGCCGGGACAAATACCGACTGTCCCACCACCGACCTGGACGGCTTGCCACGTCCCGCCGATGGGGATGCCAACGGCACCGCCACCTGCGATATGGGTGCCCACGAGGCCGGGACGATGTTGTGCAGCTCGCCCTACACCTTCGCTGGCCAATCTGGCGTGAGCCTTGAAATCACAACCCAAGGCAACCTCGCCTGCCTTTACGTGGATGAGATGGGAATCAACCACCCCAACGCCACCACCGGCCTCCAGACCGGGCGCTACTGGCTCATGCGCGGCTTGCAAAGCGATAAACAGACAGATGCGACGGGCTTCACAGTCAACCTGACCTTGCCGACGACCTTCACGCCGGATGACAAGGACAAGGTCTGTCGCTACACCGGCAGCGGCTGGGATTGCGCCGCAAGCGGCTTTGGCGCCAACAGCGTCACGCGCAGCGGCATCACAGCCTTCTCCGATTGGGCGGTGGGCAATAACGTCGGGCCAACCGCGGTCGAACTGCTCCATCCTCGCGCAACCCCATTGAGAAAATCCGATTACCGCCTGCTCTTCGTAGGCCTGGCTTTCTCCCTGCTCGTCCTCGCACAACGGTTCTTCCAAATCAAAACTCAGAAGCTCTGATGCATCTGACCAATGAGAACCCTATGCCTAAAGCGTTCGCTGCCCCCAAACCAAGCGGGGATAATCAGCCACCGTAAATGCTCTTGAAACTCACCCGGAAGGGTCAAGCTGGCTGCGCGCTCTCTTTGCCAGATTTGGAGTGATCGTCCTTCAAACGCCACTCGCCAAAACCACCCCCATCCTAGCGCAAGTGCGTAGGCCGGATTTCACCTCACCCGCCGCTTCCATTCTTCCTTTAACTGTAATTCACGTGGACTCTGACCGGAATTGAGGTTGAGAAAATCCATCAAGAGTCGGTTGAACTTGGCGTTTTCTTCCAACATCGGATAGTGAGCGCTATCTTCTAACACCATCCAATGTCCATGTTGAGGTAACAGGTTCATCTCGTCCGTCTCTGGAGCCGGTACCAAAGGATCATTTAAGCCATATACTAATAAATAAGGGGTCTTCAAGCTGCTGAGCAAGCGATCCAGAGGCATGCCCTTGAATTGGTCTAGATTAGAACGAATTGCCTGCTGATCGGCTTTGCGCGCCTCGACTCGCGTGGCTTCACTGACTGCATCTGGCTGCTTGAGCAACCATTCAGCTAAATCTATCACAGAAGACGCAGCGAGGCGGCCGTTCAATTTTCCCGCCTGGTGGGGTAAGCCGATCAGGAGCAACCGATCAACCTGTTGTGGAAATTGGTGTGCCATCTGCAGTCCCACGGCGGCACCCAACCCATGCCCAACCACAGCCACCCGACCGACCCCCATGGCGCTTAAGAATTCCTGCACCAACTCTACTTGGGCAATCAGCGAATAATTTTCGGTAATTTTAGCCGTATCTCCAAAGCCCCATAGGTCTAAGGCATACGTGCGAAAAGCAATCGAAGCGGTTTGCATGGCCGGCACCCAATAGCGCCAGGAGCCGATCCAGGTGTGTAAGAAAAGCACCGGCTTGCCGCGTCCAAGCGCTTCATAATGCACCACTTGATTGCGCAGGATGACAACACTCATGTCAACGTGCAGTTAAAACCTTATTCACCTGTTCGATGAGTTGGTCTGGCGAAAAGGGTTTGAGGAGATACTGCTCAGCTCCTGCCTCCAACCCACTGCGAATTTCCGATTCCTGTCCCTTGGCGGATAAGAAGATGACCGGGATTGCCTGAGTTTTTGGATCGGCTTTAATTTCTTTACAGACCTCATATCCGGTCAACTTGGGCATGCGCACATCTAAAAGCACCAATTGAGGTTGGTGGGTGCGCACTGCCTGTAAGGCTTCTTCGCCATTACTGGTAGTGATCACTTCATGTCCAGCAAACTGAAGGGTAAACGCAATCAAGTCTCGAATATCTCGTTCGTCTTCGGCGATTAGGATTTTTGCCATGATTGATCTCCATGGATAGTAAAATTTAGCGAACTCGACTCCATCATTGGCAACGTGAAAGAAAATGTACTGCCCTGCCCCTCGATCCCGCTGCTCTGCACCCAGATTTTCCCTCCGTGCATCTCGACCAATCGTTTTACAATGGATAACCCCAGCCCTGTGCCATAGGTTGCTAACACGTGGGGGTGTTCCCCGCGGTAAAAGCGCTCGAAGACTCGCTCTTGTAAAGCGGGCGGGATACCCACCCCTTGATCGATCACATCCACCTGCACCACGGCATCCTGAGGATGGATGTGAACTTGGACAGTGCGTCCTGCATCGGAATAGAGGTAGGCATTTTCGAGCAAGTTATCCAAGATTTGCCTGACTCGCTCGGGGTCACCTTGTACAAAAGGAATTTGTCCTTGTGTCTGTAATTCGAACTGCATCGGTTTATTCTCCCGCGCGGCCCTTTCTTGGATAACGCCGATCGATTGTTTGGCAAGATCAACGACATTCAAAGGTTGCAAAATCAATCCTGCCTTGCCGGCTTCGATGCGGGAGATATCCAGCAGATCATTGACCAAAGCTGCCAATCGTTCGGTATTGCTGCGGATGATCTCCAGAAATCTGGTCTGTTGATCGCTCAGCGCTCCGGCTGCACCCATCAACAAAATCTCCACATACCCCTTAATAGACGTCATGGGTGTCCGCAACTCGTGGCTCACCGTAGCCACAAACTCGGATTTTAGGCGATCGACTTCGACCTGATGGGTAATATCCCGGAAGACCGAAACCGTGCCGAGGAAATCGTTGCGCAAGAATACCGGCGCAAGGTTCACCGCAACCACCCTGCCGTTATCCAGTTCGATCTGCTCTGAATAAACCTCTTGGGACGAATAGGAATTGGGTTCCCGTGACCAGGATTGGATGGTTTGTGTCCACATGGTGGCGGCGCGCCCAAAAAGTCCGCTGAATTGATCGAGATTTTTCCCGATGACTTCTTTGCGCGAAAGATTTAGGATGCGTTCAGCCGAGGCGTTAAACAGGGTGATCTTGCCCGTGGCATCGGTCACCAAAACGCCATCCGCAACTGCTTCGAGAATCGCTTTTGTGCGACTGGTTTCAATTTGCTGATTGCGCAGCATCGCTCCCAGATCTTCTGCCTGATCGCGAATCAGGCGATAGAGTTCTGCGTTGTTCACCGCAATGGCCATCTGGTTGGCTGCGGCTGAAATCAAGTCGATTTGCTCAGCCGTGAAGTGGTTCGGTTGGCGATGGAAAAAGAGCAACGCCCCCAAAGCCTCTTCCCCCACCATCATGGGTACTGCGATAGCACTGCGGTGTTCGCTTGGCTGATCAGGCAATTGAACCCAGCGGGGGTCCTTGCGCACATCTGGAATTAAGGCCGGCTGGCGATGCTTGATAACCCAACCTGCCAAACCTTCATGGGATTCAAATGGGGAGGGTTTCCCACCCAACGGCGGCCCAGGCGCATAGCCTAACGAGGCTAGATGGTATAGTTTGGGTGAATCGGAGCGTAAAACCATGACCGAAATTTGCTCCGCATCGACCAACTCATTCAAGACAGGCAACACTTGGTTGAGGACATGCTCCAAATCTAAACTGGCTGTTAATTCGGTAGCAATGCGAAGCAGGATTTGGGTGCGATGATGCTCAGAGGCTAACTGCAAAGTGCGCTCTTGAACTCGCTTTTCAAGGTCCTCCGTCAAGCGGCGCGTTTCTGCGTACAAGCGGGCGTTTTGCAGAGCCACCGCGGCTTGGTTAATCACCGTGCGGGCTAACTCCATCTTTTCAGCAGCCACTCGCTCCGAAGATGATGAATAGATCAATACCACCCCATGCAGCGTTTCAGCCGTAGCTAAAGGCAACGCGAGCAAGGAAACAATTTGGCGTGCTTCAAAAAGCGCTTTCCAGGCTTGTAAATCACTTTCTTGGTTGACATCTTCGATGTAGAAAGCCCCCAAGCTTTCTCGCAAACGATGAAACAAAGGCACATCTGCAATCCGCAAGGGGTAATCGCCGTCCTGAAAGGGCTGTTCAGCCACAATAGCAGGTGCATCAGTGGCGTCGAACAACACCACCATCACTCCACCTGCAGCGGTGATCTGGTGCACTTCTTCAAGAGTCCGTTGAACGATTTGAAACGGATCCAGCGTCTGGCTGAACGCTTGCGAGAGGCGATTGAGCATTGCTAACCGTTGTGTCCGTTCGCTCAATTCAGCCGTGCGGGCTAAGCTTTCTTGGAAAAGGCGTGCATTTTCTAGGGAAACGGCTGCTTGGGAAGCAAAAGCCGTTGCAATTTGCACCGTTTCGTCGCTAAAAAGGCCGATCTCAGAGCTTTCTAAAGCGATGACCCCCAAAACCTTGCCTCCAACAGACATGGGTAAGCCCAGCCAAGAGGTGGGCGATTGTTCGCCAAACTTGGGGAAACGGGGATCAACCAATGTGTTCGGGACGACGATCGCTTGCGCTGTGCGAATCATTTCGAATAGCAAGCGGCTATCCTCGATGGCAACCGACAGACCAAGTCGCTGTTCACGATCGGTGAAGCCGCGCGTGGCTGCCACAACCATGTTTTCTCCTTGCCTCAACCATAAGGTGCCGGTGTCGTACGGCACAATCGCCGCCAATTCATCTAACAATGAAGCCACCAATTCGTCTGGCTCCAATTTGGCTGCGATCAGAGCCGAGACCTCGGTGAGGGCTTGAAGCTGGCTGGCTCTTTGTCTAGAGGCTTGGAACAGACGCGAGTTTTGCAAATGCAACGCGGCTTGCTGACACAAGGAAGCCGCCAAAGCCAAATCGTCGCGGCTAAAAGCGGATGGAAAGCGGAAATTATCCAACACCAACACCCCAATCGGGGACAGTTGCGCAGAGCCTCGCAGCGGCACCACCATGCAGGAGATGGGCAGGCGCCCGTTGGTACCTTTGCGGTAAGCCGCTAAATCATCCACCGATAGCTGATAGTGTTGGGCAAAATCAAGGTCCTTTATGAGAACCGCTTCAGCTTGGCTGAACGTTTTCCCGATTAAGGAAGCGCCTGGCACGTACTTAATCCTGCGTATCGCTTCGTTATCTGAGTAACCTAAAACGGCCTGCGGAACCAAGCATTCTTGACGTGCGTCCCAGATGGCAATCATCCCCGCTTCAGCCATGGGTAACTGATGAAGCAGTGCTTGCAATAAGGTTTCGACAATATGGGTTGGCTCTAAGCTGCTTAACTGCCGGCTGAAATCCAACAAGAAATTGACTTCCTCAAAACGACGTTCGATGTCTTCCATCAGGCTGATTTGTTGCAGCGCCAATGCAACTTGTTGCAAAAACAGGTCAAACATCTGAAGATCTTCGTCTAAGAAAGGCAAGAGGGGCTGTTGGGAAATCGCTAAGAGCACAGCTTCCGCAGCATTTTGCGGCACAATCGGTAAACAAATAAACCCTTGTGCCTTGAGTGCCTTGAGCAACGGCGAATCTTGCCAACGCCCTTCTTCTGTGGTGGAAGCGACCTTCTCGATTTGGCGATTGCGAAGGCAAGTCAAGAGCGGGTTGCGCTGACCCAGCAGAGGTTCAATAGAGACACCATCTTCTAGCTCACCAACTACATCGATCAAGCGCACCCCTCCAGAACCTGCTTCGGCAAGCACAACGGTCTGGTAATTCAATTTCTCGATGAAAGCCGTTCCAACCGCCCGCAACAACTCACGCCGATCGGTATATTCCATCAACGTACTGCCAATTTGCAATAGAGTCTGAATGCGACGGCCCAGCAGGCGATAGCGTTCCACTTGACTGTCCTGCATCAGTTCGTTTTCTACTTGTTCCATCAAATGGGAACGCAAAGCCAACCCCGCTTGGCGAGCTTGCTCCAATTCGTCGCTTAGCTCTTGGACTTTTTTCTGGAGTTGGTTCAACCGCACATGGCTTTCGATAATCAGGGTTGCCTGAGTAGCGATGATCTCCAAAGAAGTCGAAATGGAGCGGTCCGGGCGGAGGTTATCTCGAGGTTTATCCATCTGAATCAACCCTAACGCTTGTCCGCCGGCATTGATCAGCGGTAACAAAAAGAGATCACCGGCCTGCCAGGAGAAGGATTTCTGTAGGATACCGTCTCTTTCCTCACAGGGTACCAACTGCGGGAAAACAGCCTGCTCAACCTGCGTCTGACACTCCACAGGGATAAAGTAGGCTTTACCCAATCGAAAGGCGTCATCAAACAATCGTTCTATATCTGCCCAAAGGGGTTGCCGCTTCTCAACATTGTTGCGCTCACTCTCCCAAAAACCGACAGAAACGATGGGGTGTAAGATAGCCTCTTCCTGATCCAGGATAGAAATTTTGACCTGTTGAAACGGGGTGATCGAGCGAAGGGCATAAGCGACATTTTCGAGCGCTTTTTCTAACGGCAAATCCAATTGGATGGATTGCGAAACCTCAAAGAGCTTTGCCAGGGTATCAACCCGCTGGGTGAGCAAATCTCGCCGCCGCACTTCATCTTGATACCGTTGCGCATTACCGATAGCGATGGCAGCTTGAATGGCTAAAGACTCGGCAATCTCCTGCATCGTTTGGTCAAATGCATGAGCTTGAGTCGAATGCAGATGAATCAAACCCACGATTTGATCCTGATAGGCAATCGGCACAATCATCGCCGAACGAATGCCGGCATGGGGCGGCTCAAGCGGGGAGGGTTCTTGCCCAACTGAACCACCCAGCGGCAATGCGTCGGCTTGCAAGTTTTGAAAGTCTCCAACGATCAAACTTTCGCCGCTTTGCAGCACCCACCGTTCATCAGGCCGCAATTGCGGGGGAGGCGTTTCTCCCAAGTAGAAGATGACGCGTGGCTCAGAGGACAAGGGTCGAACAGGTTCACCAAAAGCAAATAGCAGAATGGTGCCGCAATCTGCCCCAGTTGCGCTGAGCGCTTCATCATGAACACGCTCGATTAAGTAGTCGAGGTCTTGGGTGCTATTCAGCTCACGGCTGAGGCGAGTTAAGGACATTAATTGATTGACTCGGCGGCGCAGGCTCTCATCGGTTTGCGAATAAAGCTCCGCCCGCTCGATGGCACTGGCTAGCTGGGCTGCCGCCGTAGACACCGTTTGTAAATCCACCTGACTAAAAAAGTCCGCCTTGCGGCTGCCAAACATCCATTCGCCCAAGCACCGATCGCGGACCAGCAACGGCACCGCCAAAATTGAGTCCAACTGTAACGGGCCTACCCACTCGTGATAAATCGTCAAAACAGCCGGGTCTTCCAGGGCATTGCCGCTCAGCAGAGGCGTGCGTCGCTGGGTGACCGTGCTTTGGAAGCGTCCTTCATCCACCGAAATGCGCTTGCGCAAAGCGGCAACCTGGGGATCAATCCCATACGTTGAAGGTTGATGGAGGGTTATTTCGCCAATGGTTTCATTGAATAAGAACAATGCCGAGACATCACAGCCCAACAAGCGGGCTAAATCTAACACCGAGTATTGTAGGATTTCGTCAAGGGTTGCGGCAGAATTGGTCAGGTTGGTAATTCGGCGCAAGGTTTCAGCCACCAACGCGCGGCGGCGCGCCTGTAGCATCAAGTTGACATTGTCCACTAGGGAAGCCGTTTGAACGGCCATGAGAGATAAAATGCGCAAGTCATCCGCTTGAAAAGGTTCCCGATTCTGCTTGTCAGCCGCAAGCAAAAAACCTAAAAAACGCCCACCCAACAGCAACGGTTGTAAAGCAAGATGGCGTATGCCCACCGCTTGTGCAAAATGGTTGAACTCTAGAACGGCTAAGGCCTTATCTTGCAGAACATCTTCTGAAACATAGACCTCATGCCGGTTAAGCCATTGCTCCGCCTCACTCCCGGGACGAATGGAATAGCGCGCGAATTCCAGAGCACTCTGGGGAATACCAATAAAGGGAGATTGAGCTTCGAGAATATGACGATTCTCATCGTAAAGTAAGAAACCCAACACCCGCACGTTTAATAGGGGAGCAAAACTTTCCACCAAATGGGCAAACAGCTCCTGGGGATCGCTCAAGGCATTCACCGCTTGGGAGAGCTGCACTAGGCTGGTTAATTCGATTAACCGTTTTTGTTGCGTTTCATAAAGGTTGGCATTGTGCAGGGCATTGCCTGCGACCTCGGCGATCCACTTCAGGGTTTCTAGGTCTTCTTCGGAATACGCCTCCACCATCAACGAAGCCAACACCAATACACCGCAGTAATCATTGCCAGACCATAACGGAACGCTCAAAAAAGAATGAAACGCCTCCAATTCCTGAGGTGTAGAAAACAGCACTTGCAGCTCGTCGGACTGAGAACTGTTCCACAAAATGGCTTCACGTTTGAAGAAACCAAAAGTGTTCTGCAGGCGATGCGCGATTGCAATGGGTTGCCCTTGCTCTAGGACAAATTGGTTGCCTTGGGTTTTCCAGTAATAGGGGATCAGCGCTTGTTGTTCTTCATTCCACAAGGCTATGAGAGAGGTATCGAAAGGAAGAATACGCCCAATGCTTTGCAGAATCGTCAATAGGGTCGCAGGCACGTCTTGAATCGAAGTCATGGCTTGGATAACTTCGACAAAAGCCCCTAATCCTTGCGAAACCGCCCCGTTCGCCGCCAGGTTTTGTCCTTCAGAGACAAGCTGGGAACGATGCAGAGAAACCAGGGTCGCCCAGTCTTTACCATAAGGGATGCGGATTGAGAGGCCATCAATCAACCGCCCATCGATCGTAAAACGCGTTCTCCCTTCCGCTGCGCAAAGCGAGAGAAAAGCATCTGCAGGAGTAACCCGGCGGGCTAAACCCTCTAAATTGGGTTGGCTCTCCCCCAAGCGAAAAAGTTCCCTGGCCGCATGATTGAGATATTGAATTTTCCCGCCCCGAGAAATCAACAAGACAGCTTCGGAATGGGTGGCTAGATCTAGGGTGAGGGGAAACGGAGAAGGTCGAGTTCGGAGAGATTTCTTTCTCCCCTTAAGCGTCCATAACCCAACCGCCAGGAGTGTCAAAACGACGCCAAGAAAAAAACCGATCCAACTCACCAGCGTATTCCAATACCCCATAAATCCCTGCTTAAGTCATTGCATCTATCCGACGGGCTTCCGCCGCTAATTCGGTGATCTCACGAATGTCACTGAACGTGTGATCCTTAGGAGAAATCACCCCAATTGACAAAGTCATTAAGGGCATTTTTACAGTCCGACCACTGTCATCCGTGACCAGCAAATACCCCTGCTCACGGTCAACAAAGTTATAGTGAGCAAGCACTTCTTGAGCAAAGCGATCTTTAAGTACCTTGCGGATGGTCTCCGCCCGCTCTTGAGTGGTGATCAAGACAAAATTACTGCCACCGACATGACCAATGAAATCTTCTGGCGTCCCCAGTTGATCGACCACTTCATTGAGCAACATGGCGGTAAAGCGCAGGACATCATCACCAGCCACGAATCCATAGGCTTCGGTAAAGGCACTAAACGCATTAATGCGCAAATCCATCAATGCCCAACCATCGCTTTGAATAATACGCCGTAATTGCTCCTCGATCAATCGGCCAGAGGGCAAACCTGAGCGGGGATCGGTGAGGCTTTGTTGCTCAGCCCGGGCGATCGCTCGTTGAACGCGCAGTTTTAGTTCTTCAATGTCAAACGGCTTGGTAATATAATCATCTGCACCAAGCTCTAAACCCTGCAATTTATCACTGCGCTCATCTTTCTGGGTTAAGAAAATAATCGGTACGTGACTGGTGCGCGTATGGGTGCGCAACGTACGGCAAACCTCAAAGCCATCAAAATCGGGTAACATAATGTCTAAAATAATCAGATGAGGTAGGCTTTGGCGAGTTTTTTCAAGAGCTTCACTGCCACGGCTCGCAATCTCAACCTGATACCCTTGCGAAGCAAAATAAATCTTCAGCATCGTCGCAATGTCATGATCATCCTCGACAATTAATAAGCGCGCATTACGCATTTCGGCCTCCCAATTTGCCTAGAGTCCATCAGAAATTCGGTCCTCACTGCTTAATCTTACGCCATTCTTGCCCTGCTGGCAACAACGGCTGATGAAGATTGGGGTCGACAATTTTGTTAGGCGATCCCAATCAACCCCGCGCTACCATGACTGAAGCATCGCTTCACCCAAGCGGGGATACAGGCGCGGATGCAATTGTTGAAAAGGCAGTTTTAAGTGGTCGCTATCTTCATAACAAATGTCACGGTCAATCACGCGGCGCTCTGCAGATGCAAATAGGACCACATCCGATTCAACCGTTCGGGCTGGAAAAATGATCATACCGGAGCCAATGCGGCAGTTATGCCCAACACAACCGCCTAACACAGGACGGTTTGCCGGGCGGAGCTGTCCATGCCCATCTCGCGCTCGAATTGGCGCCGGTAAGAGGTTGTAATCTGTAAAGGTATTGCCGGCACCAATGAAGGTATTCCGCCCCACCACACACATTTGCAGACAGGCGTTTTGCGCCACCATACTGTTATCCATCAAGGTTGTCATGAATAACGCTGCGCGGAACGGTAAGAAAGCCCCATCTCCAACCACTGAGAGCATCAAGGAACAATCCTGAGAGATATTGACATTATCCCCAATAATACAATTCTCGATGACAGCGCCGGCATTGATGGTAACATTGTTGCCAATCGTGGTCGGGCCGTGAATAATTGCATGGGGATCAATCACACAATTCCGCCCAACCCGCACCAACTTGGAGCATTCTAAAACCTGTTTGCCTTCATACATGGCTTGAGCGAGAATGCCCAATTTGAACCAAGGATCGCTGGCTAAGCGGTCTTCAAAACGCACCCCTCGAGAAAAAACGCCAAAGACTACATCGGCTATAAAGATATGCACCCACGAATCTATCGCCACAAAAGCTCGGCGCGGCACCTGAAAGACCAAATCGCCGCTTTCGGTTGCCATATAGGTCGGCACATGATAGTAACCTACTTCCTTAGCCTGTAAATCAATCACCAAAGGTTCAATATCAGCTTCAATGCCATGAGGGAAATACCATAGGTCTGCTAAGTACAAGTCTCCCTGCACGGTGTAGGAAGTGGCAAGGGGCAAAGCATGCTCTCGAAAAGCTGCATCTTGCAGGGTGAACCCCGCTCGGCTAGCATGCTCTCGTTTTTGCGCTTGTTCCAAAAAAGCTTGCAAGTAAAACGAATCGAAAAACAAATGGTCGCGGTAAACGATACAGGCTTCGCGCACTTGCGGCAGGGGCGAACCATAGGGGATGACGTATTCTTGATGGGTATAGGGAGCTAACACATCGCGCTGGTGTAGCCACAACGGTTTGTTTTGAATGCGCAAGTCACGAGCGCGTTCATTGAACGGATAAACATGACGGGGGTCTTCAACGATAATTTTCAACATCTCTACCTCAACCTTCAAAAGGCAGATACGGGATGTCGATAACCCAAGCCTGCTTCTCTAGCTGCACCTCGCTGTTTAGGTGGATCAAGTGGTGTTTTCCACCGGATAGGGTATAAAGGAATTCGCTCCAAAAACCTACCCACAAATCGGCTAGACCGCTACCGAGCAGTGAATTCTGCTGAGCGTGAGGAAGCCCAAATCCCCAACGGATGCCGGTTGGGGATGCCTGAACCGAAAATTCTATATCCATATAGCGGTGAAAGTACTCCGCCAGAATTTCGCCGCTGCGCTTGATCTTTAGCGTTTTGGGTAAAGTGAGAACTTGGGCTGTAAAAATCCCCAACGAGGGTGACGAACGACGCTGAAGGTTCAAGAACCAAGCCCGTCCACTACGCTGTAGTAACCCCCGCTGAGCGGTTGTCCCTTCCATCTTTTCCAGCGCGACGAAGAGACGGCTCAACCGGCTGAGCGGGAAACTCTTTCCCACCTCATCCGATAGAGCAGAAAGGGCAACCTGTTCCAAACCAGATTCCCTAAGGAGGTTGGCATAAAAGGTTTTTCCAAGCGTCTCATCCAACGAGGCGAAGATGGCGCGCGCCAGGAAGTTGGCACAAGAGGCAAAAGCGGACGGCTCCGATTGGGCAGCAGCGATCATAGGCTGAGAAAATCCATCAAGCGAGCACGAAATTCCGACGGCTCATCCAACATAATGAAATGTCCGGCTTTCGGGAACCGTTCGATGCGAGCATGGGGTATTCCAGCTTGCAATGGCTGCCACTGTTTGGGGTCAACCACGATATCGCGGTCGCCATACATTCCCATCACCGGCACCTGAATTTTGGGGAGATCGGGTCGTAGATCGGTCTTGCGCAACGAAGCAATGCTGATTAAGAACGATTCTAGCGTCGTTTGAGAGACATCGCGGTTCATCATCTGCGGCCAATTCGGATCGCGGCAATACAAGGGGGCTAAGATGCGAAAGCCTAACCGCAACGCCCAAAGGTTGTGGTAGATGAGATAGGCAATCAGACGGTAGCCGAATAATTTCAATAACCAAGACAGAGAAGACCCAACAATGGGGGAGCCAATAACGGTCACCTTTTCGACCCGTTGGGGAAAACGGATGGCGGTCATCAAGCTGACCGTTCCGCCCATACTGTGCCCGACCAGGGGCGCATTCTGGATGCCAAGCTGTTCCATAAATTGGTCAACCATGCTGACAAAGTCGTTGACATGGTAAGTGTCTCTTTTTTTTCCGGACTCACCAAACCCCCAAAAATCCATGGCATAGGTTCGGTAAAAACGCCCAAGATAGCTCATCGTCTCTTGCCATAACCCCCAAGAGCCTAACCATCCATGTAATAGTAGGATTGGCTTTCCCCGCCCTGACACCTCATAGTGCAAGATTCCCTGGTCAGTCGTAATCGAAGACACGCCTTCCGCTCCATCCGCGTCTAGGCTGCCCCATCTTCCATCTCCTGCAGGACTTGATAGAGCAACTCAAGCAAAATGGTCTTAACCGATTCTTTATCGGTTGCCACACAAGGCAGCAGCTTGACACTCGAATCCAACCTCAAAGCAATGCGCATATCCTCCAAGTCCCATGCGTCCTTCAGGTCTTGTTTATTGGCTGCTACAACATAGGGGGTGGGAGCATAAGCCCGAAAGGTTTCGAGGATACTGCGCGCCTCTCGAAAAGTCTCCGGCCGACAACTATCCACCATGACAATAAAACCCAACATCCCTTCGGAAAGGATTTCCCACATAAAGTCAAAACGGCGCTGGCCAGGAGTGCCAAACAGATATAAAACCACATCATCATCAATCGTAATGCGGCCGAAGTCCATCGCAACAGTGGTAGTGTCTTTCACCTTTTCCGATTCGTGCGTGATTTTGCGCTCAGTTGAGACCACATCAATCTCGCTCACCGTCTTAATGAAAGCTGTTTTGCCTGCGTTGAAGGGTCCCGTAACCACCATTTTAACTGTTTGCATGGATGTCCGTCCTTGAATGCAAAGCTAGAGCGAGCGGATACGCTGAATAATGCGCCTCACCAGCGAGGCTTGCTCTTGCGGGGAGGCATTCGGGATCCCCGGCGTAATCGGTCTGGGCGTTGTCCGTTCAGGGCGCACCATTTCAACCACCCCAGCCTGCACCAAACCATAAGCCACCCGCCGAATCTCCGTTTCGTTCATTTTCAAGGCTTGAGCAATTTGCTTTAAGCTGTTCTTTGGATTCACAAAGGAGACGACCCGCCATTCTTCTTTGCTCAGCCGCAGATTCTTGACATTGGTATCCGGTCGATCGCGGAACTTCAAAGCAATATCCAAACTAGGAATTTCATCCTGTAACTGTTCTACTTCCTTAACTCGTCTGGCGCCTTCGATAATCAAGTTTTCCAAATTCAAACGTAGGTTGATTTT
The DNA here is from genome assembly GCA_003130835.1 of Anaerolineae bacterium. Lineage (GTDB taxonomy): Bacteria > Chloroflexota > Anaerolineae > Anaerolineales > UBA4823 > NAK19. Next base: position 16,222 of record QEXX01000125.1, read on the forward strand.
ATCGGTCGGCGGCAATCGATCATGATCAAAATAAAACACCCCTTCCACCCAAGCATAGAGACGTTGGACGACAGAGTTCAGATACTCTTGTAAACTGCTCAATACATCTTGCTGAGTAAGATAACCAGCATTCACCAGCAGCAAACCCAACTCTTTATCATTCATGGAACTGCCGCGCTCTTGAATCGTTCGAAACTGATTGGCAGTTAACTTGCGTGCGTTGTAGAGAATGGCAGCCAGGCTGTTATCTTCGTCACCATATTTTGCATAGGCTAACTTTCCCTCGCGAAAAGCAAGCCAAACTTGGATGGTTGAGTTCTCCAAAAACAATGTCCCGCTTTTCTTCGCCAAATGGATGAGGTTCAGCAGTTGGGTTAGGCTAAAATCGCGCAGGTTTCCTTTTAACGCCATCTCTCAGAGTCCGTTACACGCAGCAGATCGTTCTCTGTCGATTATACATATAAGCCCAATGAGCGTCAATTTATAAACCTTACAGCTCGGTTAGGAATAAAAACTTAGCGCCTGCAATCCCAGATGCCAATCCCCTAGCATCGACCCACAACAATCAGCCTTGTCGAACCGTACGCAGTTCGTTATACTTGCAGCCATGTTGAAAGACATCCTGCCCTCTTCTTCTAAAGAAACTCTTCTTACGTTTGTGCGTGGCTTCTGCATGGGAGCCGCCGATTTAGTGCCCGGCGTTTCAGGCGGTACGATGGCATTTATCTTCGGTATCTATCATCAACTGCTGGATGCCCTGCATGCCATTAACCTTGATTTTCTCCGACTTATGGTTTCCTTGCGCTGGAAAGAGGCTTTGCGCAGCTTGCCTTGGCAATTTCTTGTCCCCTTGGGTTCGGGGATTGTTGTTGCCTTGGCTCTCCTCTCGCGCCCTATCCACTGGGCATTGGCAGAACATCCCTCCTTGGTGTGGGCATTCTTTTTCGGTTTAGTGTTAGCGTCGGTCACCGTAGTGCGCAAGCGTGTTCTCTCTTGGTCTCTGGCGTTGGTGATCCTTCTACTCCTTGCGGCTGGGCTTACGTTTTATGTAGTCGGTCTGCTTCCCCTTGAGACCCCTCATACTCCCGTGCTCCTATTCCTCAGTGGGGCAATCGCCATCTGTGCCATGATTTTGCCGGGTATCTCTGGAGCATTTATCTTGGTCTTATTAGGCAAGTACAGCTATGTGCTCGGCGCATTGATCCGCCTAGACATTTTTATCCTATTGATCTTTGCGGCCGGATGTTTGGTGGGATTGCTCAGCTTCTCACGGCTTTTGCGCTGGCTGTTGGCTCGCTTTCACGATCCAACCATGGCGGCCTTGACCGGTTTGATGATTGGTTCGTTGCGCAAAGTGTGGCCGTGGCAAGCGCCGCTGAGCGAAAGCTCAAACGTTATGGCTCTAACCCTGCCGCAGGGCTTGACCTTGTACGACGCGCTTGCCCTGCTCCTGATGATCACTGGCTTTTTCTTGGTGTGGCGGATTGAAAAAGTTGCGTCGCATCGCTCATTCGAGAAAGAAATGATGCTATAATCTCGCCAAACGCGCTTGCTCTAAAATTATTCTTGCCCCCTCAGAAAAGATCGCTAACCGAGTGAGGAGGCAATGCATGGAGGTTGATTTATGGTCACGATTCAAAAAACCAAAGGTGTTATTGGCATTCTCACCGGCGGCGGTGACGTACCAGGCTTGAACCCGGCTATTCGTGCCGTCACGATTCGCGCAATTGATGAAGGATACCGGGTGATTGGTATTCGCCGCGGTTGGGCAGGATTGGTGGACATGGTACGCGATCCAAAAGCCAACAACAGCGAGTGTTATCTGGAGCTTGATGAGGACATCGTTAATCGGGTTGGACGGACCGGCGGTACGTTCTTGCATTCGTCACGCACCAATCCAGCCAGAGTAAGCAAAGATAGCGTCCCGGAGCACTTAAAAGACCAATACAGCGATGAGAAAAACGATCTCACCCCAGAAGTGCTAAAGAACCTAGAGTTTTTAGGCATCGATTACCTCATCCCGATCGGTGGTGATGATACCTTGAGCTACGCCGTGCGCTTGTACAGTGAAGGGGTCAGAATTATCGCTATTCCCAAGACCATGGATAACGATGTTCCCGGCACAGATTACTGCATCGGTTTCAGCACCTGTGTCACCCGCACCATCCAGCTTGCCAACAGCTTGCGCACTGTGGCTGGGTCGCATGAACGTTTTCTCGTCTTGGAAGTGTTCGGTCGCTATGCCGGCTTTACTTCCATGTTGCCGACCATGGCCGGTGCAGCCAACCGCTGTGTGATTCCGGAGTACAAATTTAACATCGAGCGCCTCACCGAACTGCTCAGCCAAGATCGCCGCGAAAACCCCAGTCACTATGCTGTGGTGCTGGTTTCCGAAGGCGCTATGTTCGAAGGCGGAGAAATGGTCTTTGAAGACCTGACCACCGACGCCTATGGACATAAAAAACTAGGCGGTATCGGAGATTTGGTTGCCGCAAAACTCAAGGAGCTTTCGCCGAAATACAACAATGGCAAAACCGTGGAGGTATTAAACCAAAGGCTGGCATACCTCGTCCGCGCCGGAGACCCCGATGCCATTGACTCGATTGTCCCCATGGCTTATGGCAATCTTGCCCTGGATTTGGTGCTCAACCGCATTCATGGACGGCTGGTGGTGCTAAAGGATGGGCGTTATGATAACGTGCCGATTGAGGTTGTCACCAGCAAGAAAAAACTGGTTGATGTCGAGCGCTTTTACAACACCGATCGCTTGCGGCCCAAATATAAGTCCTTCCAACTGCAACCGCTGTTCATTATGACCAGCGATTAGGCACAAAGCAGGGGAGCGCTGAGCGTTGAGCTTCAGCGCTCCCCTGCACAACTTTTCGATCGGAAATTCCAACGCCAGGCAACTCCTTAAGGTTTGCCTGCCCTAAGCAGGACTTTCGGCGGAAACAGCGCTCCTCAAAAAGAGGGGCGTTCTTTTCTCATGGCACTGCCTCAAAGTCCTCTTCGAAATCCGGCAAAGATAGCCCAGTTCCAGCCCGGGTTTCCAGTTCGATTTCTAGGATGATCTGTGGCGTCTGATAATCCCTGTACTGGGTTGACGGCTCTTTGGGTGTATCTAGGCTCATAAAATCCTCCTATGGTGTAACAAGCGTCTTTTTGATATCCAGTAGTCCATAGCCTTCGCCGGGCAGCAATCGCTAAACCTCAGTAGCGTATTTCGAATCGGGGCATTCCGTCCAAAGGCTTTGCCATTGTCCCTAGCTTTCAATTTCGTCTCCTAGGTCTAAGGATGCCCAGTAGGTAATGGTTGGCTGGCACGATGAGCACAAGCGTAAGCAAAGCCATCCACCCAAGAGATGATTCCGGTGAAGTCGCCCGAAAGCTGAGCAATTGAACGAAAGTAGGATCAATCGCCATGGTGTACTTAGCTGTGTTGTTGGACGAGATAGGGTCAGGAGTGTTCGATGGCGTTTTTACTTCAACCTGATAGGTTATCCCATCGGATTGATAGTTCGGTGGCAGGATGCCCACTACGGTCAGCACAAGCTGATCTCCGGTCAAGAAGGTGAGATTGCTCCATGTGTCCGTACTTGGATCGTATTCTCCGATACTAGGGATATACGTTGGATTACTGACGACCGATGGTAATACGTCGCTCAGGGTGAATTCCGTTAAGCCACTGATGGCATGATGGTCAATGGTAATGGTGTATGTAATCCACCGCCCATTTTGGATGCCACTAACTTGCACACCTAAATCTGCATAGCGATTGACAGTCTGTGTATCGGTTGCGCGGTTATCGTCAGGGGATTTCTCAGATGCTTGCTCGCTGCTGACAGAAGCGGTATTCGAAAGCTCGCCAACGTATAAGGGATCGAGCTGCCCTCGAATCGTGAGCATCAGGGATTCGTTTTGCTTCAGAGAAAACCCGCTCCACAACCCACTTTGGGGATCATAGTCCCCTGCGCTAGGCAGATAGGATGGGGCAATCAAGGCGCTGGGAAGCGGATCGAACAGTGTGAGTTGTGTTAGGGTGCGCGGCGATTTGTTGGTCACGGTCAGGGTATACGTCATGACCTCGCCAGGCACAAGCGGAGTGGGGGAGCTAGACTTGCTGAGCAATAGGTCTACCAAGGGCAGATCAACGGCTGTCCCACTGCTTGTCTGATAATCGAGACCCGTTTCGCTGCGATAAGTCAGCTCAGCTCGGTTTGTGATCAGGTTCGCTTCGCTGGAGACCACCTGAATAGGAATGCTCTCAACGGCTTCACAGCCGCCTGCATCGCGCACACGCACAGTTGCCGAGTAGTGCCCCGCTGTGCTATAGGTGTGCGTGGCTGTTGAATTGCTCGAATAGTCTTGATCCGTGCTATCACCAAATTCGAAACGGTACTCAAAGGGTGCGACGCCCCCAAGGTGACTGGGTTCAACTTGAAAAGTGATCGCCTGACCAGCTTTAACGACCCGCGGTACACTGACAAATGAACGCGTTGCTTGCCAATTAAGATTCAGATCAAACAGCAAGCCAGGATGATCTTCTCCACCAAGCGCCGCATGACCGCCATGACGGTTGTTGAGCAAGCGGACGGCGAGCAGGTTCAAGCCGGGCTGGGCAGCTTCAGCATGGTCAAAGACACTCACGCCACCTCCTCCGATTTGTTGACCGAGGTAGACACCGTTCAGATAAATATCGGAAACGTCATCGCCGGCAAGCGTCAGGCTGGTCTGAATTCCAACCGCATTCAGCGGCACGCAAGCCTTGGCGCGGAAAAAGGTGTAGTTTGGATCAAGCTGATCTTGGCGGTTGACAGCTATCCAATCTGCGCCAAGTAAATTCTCATTGAACCAGTAAATTTCTTCCGTGGCTGTAATCACCGCTTGCCAAGCCGAGTCGTCAAAATTCGCCTGGCGTGGGTTGAGATTCCAGCCACTCGGACCAAGCGGATTTTTATCCTGCCAAATACCCTTAAGGTAACTAGCTTCCCGTAGAGACTTAATCTCTACTTCCCCGCCATCGCCTGCCCTGCCAAAAGAAGCTTCGGAAGCGGTGGCTGCCCCGCCCGCGTCAACGGTTGGAATGAAGGCAAACGACAGCTCACCGCTGGCGTGAGGTTGCAAATCGCCCAAATTCCAAGTCACCTGGTTATTCGAAAAGGTACACGAGGCTGACGGCTGGCAAGAGTTCTCCACATAAGTGGTATGGCTTGGTAAGGTATCGGTCACCACCACCGTTCTTGCCACGACATCGGCGGCGTTTTCATACTTGAGGGTTACCGTCACGGGTTCCCCCACTCGCGCAGGAGTGCTCATTGCTTTTGTCAAAGAAACGAGCGGGCGCAGGACGCGATCGTTATCGCTGGCAGTGTTGTTGGATGCATCCGTATCAGCGCCTTGCGTGCCATCATCAGTGATCGAAGCAAAAGCAGTGAGGATGGTCTCCGCAGCGGCTTGCTGGGCAACCCTGCCCTTGAAAGAAAGTGAAGCAGCACGCCCATTTTCCAATGGACCGAGCTGCCAGGTAAGAGAATGATAATTACTATCATATTGGGGATCACCTTCTGCCCAGTCGAAGACGAAATCTGGTGGCAGTTGAACCGTAATGGTGATATTTCCTGAAGTGTGATTGCCCACATTTCTGTAGTTTAGCGTATAAGTGATCCCCTCTCCGGCTAAGACCGTCGTCTTCGCATCGCTGATGTCGATTGCCAAATCTGGCGCAGAGACGAGCGGGTCTTTATCGCTGACTTCATTATCTGTGATGTCACTTTCCGGCGCAGTGGTGCTGGCAAAGACGTAATTATAGGTTTGCGTGATGGACTGGGTAGAGGTCAACCAGGCAGTTAAGTTGAGCGTTATACTCTCACCCGGCAGAATGGGGTCAGAGAGGGACCAAACCACTTGTTGCCCGACGTTTGAACAGGCTGGCGAGCAGTTAAGATATTTCAAGCTGCTTGCCATCGTATCGGTAATCACCACCCCGCTCGCTGCCAGGCTACCCGTATTCTGGACGGTGATCGTATAAACCAACGTATCCTCTAACTGGACGGCGGTCTTACCATTGCTCTTGGTCACCACCAAATCAGCATTTTTGAGTTCGATGTTTTGGGTGTTGACAGCGCCGGATTGAACCTCTTTGAAGATTGAGCCAGAGTCTTGATACTGCGGATGGCTGACAGAAAGCGTGGCATTCCCATGCGCCAACCCGCTGATTTGATAAAAGCCATTGTGATCTGTAGTAACTTGGTAGGTTTGATTTTGCGCGTCAACCACTGTGACCGTTGCTCCAGCAATCGGAGCACCGCTGGCGGCATCGGTAACGAAACCCTGCAGAACGGTTGGTCTGACCGTCAAACTTACGGAAGCACTGTCGTTGAGCGCATTATAGTCATAAGGACTAGAAGCCGTGCGCGTAGCTGTGTTCTGAATGGTTTGCCCAGCGGTGAAGGAATTCACTTTTGCCGTGATTGTGAGGGTGGCAAAGGCTTGATTGGGCAGATTGCCGAGATTCCACTCGCCATTACTCGCTTGATAGGTGCCATTGTTGGTGCTATGGCTCTGATAGGTTAAACTGGCGGGCAGGAGATCGCTGATCGTGATGCCGCTGGCATCATTTGGTCCCTTGTTGGTCACGGTAATGGTATAGGTGACCGACTCTCCTTCAGCAGGGTTGGACCGATCGACCGTCTTCAGGACTTCTAGGTCGGCACTTTGTACATTAACGGTGGTCGTATATGTATTATTAGCTGGGTTACTATCATAAGAGCTACTCAAGGTAGCGGTATTGCTCACTTGAGGCGCAGCGCTTGGCGATACATCAACCACAACTTGAATGGGAGACAAACTAGCACCAAGGTTCAAGCCGCTGCTGTTCGGATGTTTACAGGTGAGGGTTTGAGCATTGACATCACAAGACCAACCGCTACCCGAGGCGTTGCGCAGGGTTAAGCTTGCTAGCAGAGTATCCGTAACAGTTACCTCGCCCGGCACTTCGGAGGTGCTAGCGTTGCTAACCGTCAACCAGAAGGTGCCCCCAGAAGCACCGATGGTGAAATCACCGCTTGCGGTTTTGGTAATACGCAAGTCCTGGGTGGCTTGAGGGATGACACTTAATGCATTCGTAATCGGCTCAATCGGATAGTAGGCCCATAAATCCAGCCCTTTACGGTCACCAAAACCATTGCCACTGTCGTTTCCAAAGGCGCGCTGCGAGCTTGCGGTGTCGAAACCATTAACCGGATCGCTGTAGGGCACACTAGGGGCTCCAATGCCCGGTAAGATAACCCCAGGCGTGCCAACCGTTGCGCCGGTTGAGAGGCGATAGCCGCGATCGTCATAAAAGGCATGGCGGCAAGTGGCAAATGGGCATACTCCATTGATCGGGTTGAGCAAAGTAATGGTTGGGCCACCCAACATACTATTTTCGACATCAAGCATCGGGAAGTGATATTCGCCGGCGTGAAAGCTCATCTTATACTGGTAATTTCCCACCGGGAAAGGATTGCCAGCGTTGTCCTTTCCGTCCCATTCGACCGTGTTTACACCTGCGACCGCTTGCGCATAAATGACGCGATTCTCCGCTTTCGTTGGATCGAAGTTTGTACCGTCGCGGCTGATGACGATTTGGTTGATGCCGCCAATCGTACCTTGATAGGTAAAAATGCCTCCGCTGGCGTAATAAGCATTCTGCCCCCCTGCCGAGCCTTGAAAGGCTACATTGCTGATCGCTGGCGCAGCCGGAACGGGAAGCAAGTCGGCCGGTAAATCGGCTGCCGGAGGTTGAAAGAAAATTTTTGCTTCAGCAGGAGCAAGCTTTACACCACCTAAGAGGGTAGTTAGTTGATTGTCCGTGCCAACAACATCATGGTAAAGGGGCGTTTTGCCATCGGGATCGAAGAACCCAACCCGATTCCCGTAGAAAATATAGCCATTCGGATCGAGACCGCGAAAATCGACCCGATAGATAAACCCATCCGTTGTAACAGCATAGACGGTCGAATAAACGCGCCGAGAAGGGCCATTGCCAGCCGTGATTTGGGCGAGGTAATCGACAAAAACACGCCCAGCAATCTCTTGACCACTCGGGGAACGCACCGTTATGTCCCACATAGAAACCCCGCTACGTTGCCCCGTGCCCACATTTGGGGCATCAATGGTTCCGGCATCACCGTCAGCGCTGCCATTAGCTCCATCCGGGCCATACATGGCAACCCAATAAACCCCTGTTTGGTTGACCGTGTAAACACAGGGCAGGTAACCGCCGCTATTTGGTAAAGGACCCGCAAGTTCTTTGGCACGGGTATTCAATTGACCCGCGCCGGGGTTGGAGAGACGATAGGTGCTGCACTTGAATTCTGGGGTGATTGAGTTTAAGGCAGTAGGCGAAATTTGAGACGAGGAGATCTGTTCCGGTCGATAGAGCACAATATCCCCTTGCCCAACACCGACAGCGCTAGAGCCCATTAGGATTTGCTCACCTGCTCGGGCATAGACACGGAAGAATGTACGTCGATACAGCCCAGCTGTGGTGTTGGTACGCCATTCGGTCAGGGCGCGTTTGCCGCCATTGGCATAAAGCTCACGGCTGCCTTCAGCGGTGGCCCTTTGAACAGTTGCAGGCGCAAACGCAAGCCCGACAGCCAAGAAGATAGACAAAAACCAAAAACTCAAAGGGAAAATGGCTTTCGTGGGTCTACCAATCATTGTCAACTCTCTCCAACAGTGGGTAATCCTCCTCCATCGGACAGGGAAGGAAGGTTAATTTGATTTTAAGAAAAAAACCTGGAAAATGACCTCACAGATTTGTTAGAGAATGAACAAAGTTGCTGCTTCACAGCGGAGGTTGAAACTCCCCATCTACCCAGCTCCACAGGCGCGGATGCCTGTGCTCCGCTCATTCCCAAGAGTTTAGGGCAGTTTTAAGCGCCAAATGCAGGAACTGTTGAGCAGAATGAGTAGATTTCTGGTATGCCCACCCTAGCTATCCGATATTTGGGTGATTACAAGCCTATAGGAGAAAGGCAGAGCTGAGGGAAAGGGAAAAACCTAATGAATCGTCAACTTTTCAACACGGCAATTCTCTTTGCCGACAAAATCTTGCAGCCGTTGAAGCAGTTCAGGGCAAATTCGGGTGGTCTCGTTTGGGAACTCAATTAAGTACCCCCGCCCGTTGTCAAACACTTGAAAACAAAAGCGGTCTTCGCCCGGATAAGAAACCAGCGTGCCATAAATGCGCCGAAAACGGACGAGATCGCGGCTCTTGTCCTCTCCTTGGCGGAATATGACCGTGAGCATCTTAATTTCTTTGGCTTCTTTCTCAAGCTCAGGGGGCAAGATGTAGGCTGGGCGTTCCTCATGAACTTGTGCAACGGGTTCACTCAGCGGCAGGACGCCCGTATCGCTTTCTTCAAGTGTTGCAGGGGTCTCTTGGTGCGTTTCTAAGACTTTCACCCTATCGGCAGAATTAACGATAACGCTCTGGGGCAGCTCTTCCCAAGTGGGAAAGTCGTCTTGGGGAAGAGGGATTTCTTCATCAGGGAAGTCCCATCCTTCATCTTGTTCAATGAGGGGCCCTTCCAGCGGTAGGGCAGATGAGACGCTCACCGGGCTGGGGTTTCTTTTGGAAACGGTGGCTGTCTTCAGCGCAGCCGAGGGGGAGATTTGGCTCTCAAGGGGAGTTACAACCTGTAAATCGGTGAAAACTTGATCGACCAAGACTTTGGCTTCACCGGCTTCTCCTGCGGGTTTGCCCTCGACCAGGATAACCCGCTCCAACTCGATCAGCGGTTTGACCTTCTGCCAGGTGTTCGGAAAGATGACCAATTCAATGCTCCCTTGGATGTCTTCTAAGGTAATGAAAGCCATCGCCTTGCCGCCTTTGGTTTGATAGGGTCGCACCTGCGTAATCATGCCCGCCACCCGCACTTTTTCTTGCGGAGAGGCCTCTCCTAATTGAGCAGAATAATGAGTTACCGCCTGAGATAGAACCTCCATCACCGGATTTAGCGGGTGATCGGATACATACAAACCGATTAACTCTTTCTCCCAATTCAGCATCTCCTTCTTGGAGACCTCTCGATAGACTTTAGGCAGCGAGATAACTTCATTTACCCCCGTGTGCGCTCCAAAGAGGGTCAGTTGACCGTTTTCGACGGCGCGAAAATGGGCGGCGCTGGTTGCCATGATATGCTCGATGGCTTCCAACAAGGCGCAGCGCGGGGCGAAGCGGTCGAACGCGCCAACGCGAATCAGGCTTTCTAAGGCACGCCGTCCCACTTGGCGCAGGTCAACCCGTTTAGCAAAATCATCCAAGTCGGCAAAGGGTCGGTCTCCCCGGCCTTTGAGAATGGCATCCACCGGCCCGTGTCCGACATTCTTCACGGCGCCAAGGCCGAAACGAATCTTCGATTTGCCGCTGACGGGATCATCCTCGATCGTAAAATCCCAACCGCTAATGTTGACATCCGGCGGTTCAACGGCGATCCCCATGCGGCGGGCGTCAGCCACATAGAGAGCCACTTTTTCGGTCTCATTCGCCGAGACGGACAATAAGGCGGTCATGTATTCGACCGGATAATGCGTTTTGAGATACGCCGTTTGAACCGCAATCACGCCATAATCGGCAGCATGGGCTTTGTTGAAACCATAGCGGGCAAATTCCTCCCAGTCATCAAAGATTGCCCCAGCTATATCTTCCGGGATGCCGTTCTTGGTCGCGCCGGCAATGAATTTCTCGCGGTGTTTCAACAACTTATCTTTAAGTTTTTTGGAGATCGCTTTACGTAAGTCATCCGCTTCGGCGGCTGTATAGCCGGCCAGTTGCATCACCGCAAACATCAACTGTTCCTGATAGACCGGGAAGCCATACGTCTCACGGAAGATCGGTTCGAGGGCAGGATGGCGATATTCCACCGGCTCTTCGCCGTGCATGCGGCGGATGTAACTGGGAATGAAGTCCATTGGACCAGGGCGGAAGAGGGCCACCATAGCGATCACATGGGAGAGATTCTTAGGCTTCATTTGCATCAAATAACGACGCATGCCCGAACCTTCCACTTGGAAGACACCCGCTGTTTCGCCGCGCCCTAAAAGCTCATAGGTAGCTGGATCATCCACCGGAATATTATAGAGATTCAAGTCAACCCCATGCCGTTGGCGGATCAACTCGCATGCCCGTGCCATGATCGTGAGGGTTGCTAAGCCAAGAAAATCGACCTTGAGTAGCCCCAAGCTCTCCAAGATGGACATCTCAAACTGGGTGACGATCTTGATTGGGCTTTCCTCGCTGGTCGCTCCGGTTGGGCGGTGAATCGGAATATAGTCCACGATCGGACGGTCGGCAATCACCACCCCGGCAGCATGCGTGCCGGCATTGCGCACCACCCCTTCCATTTGACTCGCCGTGTCAATCAACTCTTTGAGATAGGGCGTGCTCTCATAAATCTGCTTCAAGTCGGGGATTTCTTCCAACGCCTGGCGGATGGTCACCGGCTTACCAGGGATATTGGGGATGAGTTTGGCAACTCGATCGACTTCGTTTAGGGGGATATCCATCACCCTACCGACATCCCGGATGGCAGCGCGTGCGCCAAGGGTGCCGAATGTGATGATTTGGGCGACCTTGTCCTCACCATATTTGCGGGTTGCATACTCCATCATTTCCACGCGGCGGTCGTCGCGAAAATCCAAATCGATATCCGGCATGGAAATACGGCTGGGATTGAGGAATCGCTCAAAGATCAGTCCATGCTCCAGCGGATCGACTAAGGTGATTTCCAAACAATAGGCAACAATGGAGCCGGCTGCCGAACCGCGTGCGTTATACCAAATGCCGCGCTGGCGGGCATAGCGGCATAAATCCCATACGATGAGAAAATAGGTATCGAATCCCATCTGATGGATGATGCCTAGCTCATACTCCAAACGCTGACGAATGGCTGGCTCCTCCGCGCGGCGCCCGTAGCGCTTCTTCAGCCCCTCTTCGCACAGTTCACGCAGATAACTCTGCGGAGTGTATCCTTCTGGCACCTCAAAGATCGGCAGATGATAGCCTTTGAAGCTCAAATCCACATTGCAGCGTTCGGCGATCAACAATGTGTTTTGAAGGGCTTGCGGCACCTCGGCAAATAAAGCGCTCATCTCGGCTGGGGAGCGCAAATAGTAAGATGGGTCGGTCATCCGCATGCGATTGGGATCGCTCAAAACGGTGCCGGTTTGGATGGCAAGTAAGATGTCCTGTAGCCGCCAATCTTCTTTTTCAATGTAGTGGACGTCATTGGTGGCAACAAACTGCGCCTGATAGCGCTTGCCAAGCATAAGCAGATTGCGGTTGATCGTTTCGATCTCCCCGATATCGTGTTGTTGTAGCTCTAAGAAGAAACGCTCAGGTCCGAAAACTTCATAATACCAATCCAAACGGCGGCGCGCTTCTTCGATTTGCCCCTCGACGATCAGGCGCGGCACTTCGGCAGACATACAACCCGAGGTACAAATCAGACCCTCGGAATATTGGGCTAGCAGTTCATGGTCAATGCGCGGATAGTAATAAAACCCTTCGCATTGAGCAGCACTCACCAGCTTGAGCAAGTTTTGGTAACCCGTTTGATTTTCCGCAAGCAGCAGGATATGGGTGGACTTTTTGTCGAGTTGGGGATCGCGCTCCTTCCTGCTGCGCGCTGCCAGATAAGCCTCCACCCCAATAATCGGTTTGATGCCCGCTGCTATGGCTTGATGATAGAACTCGACCACACCAAACATTGTGCCGTGATCGGTGAGCGCCACCGCCGGCATCCCCATCTCCTTGACGCGCTTGACCAACTGCTTGAGGTTGCTCAAACCGTCCAGCAGAGAATATTCAGAATGGACATGCAAGTGAACAAAGCTCATGGGAGTCTAAAAAGATTATAGCACGGCTCATCTTGCCAAAATCTTAAATAATCAAGAGTTTTAAGGTTAGAGGTTAAGACCAAACCTCTGAGCTGTAACTTAATGACTGACGTTACGCAGTTCATTCGTGCCGCGACATTCATGTCGTCTAAATCCACGAGATAAATCATTCGTGCCGCGACATTCATGTCGCCTGAATCCACGAGATAAATCATTCGTGCCGCGACATTCATGTCGTCTGAATCCACGAGATAAATCTCGTGCTACCGCGTAAGCGACA
>QEXX01000126.1 GCA_003130835.1 Anaerolineae bacterium
CGAGCGCTTGTGGGTGGTGCAGGATGCGAATTATAATGTCACTGCGATCTTTGACAACTCGGGCAACGTGGTCGAACGCTACATCTACGATCCCTTCGGTCAGGCGACGGTGCTGGATGCCAACTGGAACGTGCGGTCGGCCGGCAGTGCTTACGATTGGCTCTATCTGCATCAGGGTGGACGATACGATGTCACGAGCGGTCTGTATCACTTCCGTTTCCGCGACTATTCCCCCACCCTCGGCCGCTGGACGAGCCTCGACCCCCTCTCCTACGCCGCCGGCGATGTGAACCTCTACCGCCCCCTCGGCAATGACCCCATCAACTCCCTTGATCCGAGTGGGCTGGTTGAACAATATGTGAGGAATTTTTGGAATTCATTCACGGAGGAAATGAAAAAATTTGAAATTCTTGTTGCTGCAAAATCATTTTATCACGTCCACCACACGAAACCCCAATATTTCAGGAAACTTTACACCACTCGTGGTATCAACATTGACCAAGCTGAGCATTTGGTCCTTGTTCATCCTACCGTGCATGAAGAAATTTGCACAATAGAAAAACAATGGATCGAAAATGAGATGAAAAAAATCAATCCTAAATGGCGCTATGGTAATGCTAAGGATAAGGATGCTTTCTTGCAGGCTATTATGAAAGACGATGCATTCTTCCAAAGATTAGAAGAATTTTCGCGTAATCAGCGTGTGGCCTACACAGACTACTTTATCCCTGCCGGGACCTCAGATAAAGAATTGATTAAACGTATCTATAATAATATGGATGGAGCAAAGAAAATAATTAAATTCAAGGCGAGTGCTGCCGTAAGAGCTAAACAATTACTTCCTAGAGCGGCTGGTGCATTGGCATTTCTCGCTCTCATCCAACCAATCGAACTCCATGCGTTTGGGCATACTCCAGAGCAGCAACGGGCCTTTGACAAGTTCTACACTCGATATCAAGGTCTGTTTCAAGGTGCGATAGCTGGACAAACGCCTGATAAATTACAGCTCGGTCTACTTAAGGACGAGTGGATCGCTTACTTGCAATCGATTGGTGTCGACAATATGGTTTTGGCGCAGGTCAATCGGGAGTTAGAACTGGCTATTGCCGATAAGTAGATTATGGATTATATTTGGATTGCGGAGATCTGAAATTCTGGAAGATTTTGTCGATGCGTTTCTTTACAAAAACTCGACAAATCGTATGTTTTATATAGAGCAATTAAGTACTTTATAATGTCGAATGGATTGAGTCTATGTGGGCGAACGGAGAAACACAACGCAGTCTATTCACACCTTAGTTTATCTTTCGGAGAAAGGCTTGAATAAAATTGACTATAGATCATCATAAGGGTACTGGTCATGTACGAAAATAGGACAGGACATCCACTCATCATCCAATTGTTCCATGGAACTACCGACGAAAAGCTCCAAGCAGCGTATGACCTTGGTATATGCACAGAAGGGTTAGACTTTGATCCAGCCCCTTTTCTCTTTCGTGCCCTTGTAGAGATGAGAGATGATGGGGTACCTGAGGAAGCAGCATGCGCTTTGGCAAAGATGCGTGCACAAGGGCTGCAATGGATAATTAGAGGGCTTGGTTTTAAAATCGATTCTGTTCGGTATGCTTGCGCCCATGCATTACGACTCTTTGGTGGGTCATGGGCAAAAGATGCAGTTCCGTTGTTGCGAGAACTTATCCGTAACTCATCCTCAGAGATTCGAATTGAAGCCGCAGGTGCCATCGGTACCATTGGGCCTGCTGCGGCTGAGGCTGTCTTCGATCTCGCCCAATATATCGGAGAAGAACTTGAAACGTCTGCGGCTTGTTTGATTGCTTTGCGATCTTTGGGTGCGTCAGCGAAGCCAGCTATCCCAGCGTTGATACAATTGATTGAGAGTACAAATGATTTCCGTAGAGCGATTGCACTGCGAACGCTCTCGGAGGTAGAGCCAGATCCGAGCACGGACCTAATCGAACGAATTCTTAAGATATGTAATTACAGTTTTGACACATTTGAATTAGAGCCATTAATTGATTTATTAGCGAATTATTGTCGCCATCAATCTGAACTTGTCCATCGATTAAATACCAGAGTCGGCACTTTAGGTGAAGCGCTCGATATCGCTTTAGCCATCGCGCTCAAAACAACAGGATTTTTCAGCAATAAAGTTGATTCCATCATTGAGCAATCACTTTACACCTCCAATCTGAGCAGACAGAAATTGGTGCGCGAACTTCTTTATTATGCCAAACAGATCTAATTGGGTGCAAATGTTCGACAAAATATATATCCGTAATTGCTACTCTTCTTGGTAAGAAGCGTGTATGGGCATGATCATTGGGGGATCTGTTGGCGTGGTAGCAGGAATTTTAGGAGCAGCCAGTTGGTCACTGTATACGGGTGTATTCTGGACGTCGAGTACAGCTTACTACTTAGGCCTCACTGCACCTGGAGCGACCATGACGGTATCACATTGGGGAAAGCCCGGAATCGGACCAGGCTCGTGGGTGATGGTGGGCAAACCAGATTGGTTGAGTTGGCTTCTCGCTGGTGGGTCTCAGGTTGGTCCTTACTCCAGTGGCGTGGCGTATCAGGTCCCTGTTCATAGTGTTGTGACACCTTTTGGTGGCGGGGCACCTTGGTACGAATGGATCAAGTTCTAGCAACGAATGATTCGATGATCGTCGGGTTATTGCTTTATAATCTTCGACTGACTAAGATATGATATTGGATTAAATCGTTTTTGGGAACTCCATATAATGCATGATCAAACCTCTGATGAGCAAATTGCTTATTTTTGCTGTCTGGGTGCATCACTCTTATTTCTTTTCCCTAGATTCTTTTTCATTGTCTACAACTAGTTGCTACTCGTTCTCAATCGGTGTAAGACGAGAAAGTCGTCATTCGTACTGATTATCGGTAGTCTTTCTATGTTTGTTGGTTTCTTACTATTCCCAGCAGTAATAGCTCGTCTTTTATGTTGGCTCCCATTTCTTTTGGATCCGGGATGCTGGGTATTAATAGCGTATCTGTAGAGAAGATGTCTGGGGCTGGTTGGTGATTCGCAGCAGTATCGAGACAGCTAGTCAGTTCAGCGAAACGTCATCAGAGGGGAGGGGATTGAAGGGAAAAACCTGCCGCTTCTTTTGCGGCTGAACCTGCAGTTTCTAGATGCGGAGTGGAACGTTCGGCCCGGTGACAGTGCCTACGATTGGCTCTATCTGCATCAGGGTGGACGGTACGACGGCACCAGCGGTCTGTACCACCTCCGCTTCCGCGACTATTCCCCCACCCTCGGCCGCTGGACGAGCCTTGATCCGCTCTCCTACGCCGCCGGGGATGTGAACCTGTACCGCACCGTCGGCAACAACCCCATCAACTCCCTCGATCCAAGCGGCCTGGATGATGTCAGAACGGTGTCCATGACACCACCTTTGCCCCCGCCCCATCATGTTC
>QEXX01000127.1 GCA_003130835.1 Anaerolineae bacterium
AAACGGTCGAGAAAAATACGGTAGGCGGCTGCCCCTAGTACGGTAGCAAGGGCAATTTGGGTGCCATGTAAGGGCAAGGGTTTACCGCGCACTTCGTTTTGTAAGTCTAAAGTATGCGAGACGATATGTTCGAACCCGGATAAGGGAGCAGTGGCATGGGAAAGCGACATGGCAATGCCGCCCAGCGTGATTAACTTGGCAAGTAACGCCATGGCTTCTAGAGACCCGTTGCGAATACCTTCGGCGCTCTGGATGAGCAACTCATCCACGTTTCCCATCAATAGTTCAGGCAGGGGAGTCCAGCTCTCATCCATGCCGAAGCGGTAAGCAAGATACCAATCAGCCATGCTGACGAAAACAGCTAATAAATCGCCGACACCGGCAATGGTCATTTGGCGCGGGGCATCGCGCAGGGTTTCCAAATCGCACATCAAGGCATCGGGGTAGCGAGAAGGTAAGGTGCGTTTTACCCCTTCAATCAAGGTGGGCGCCATATTTGAAGTGTAGGCGCTGACGCTGTTCGCCGTTTGGTAGACCAGATAGGGAAGATGTGTGCCTTGTTCTTGGTCGAATAAGTAACAGGCGTGTTTGGTAATATCGGTCACCACCCCTGAGCCGACCGAAATGACTGCTTTTTGAGCGCTCAAATGTTCCTTCACTTGGTAAATATGAGGCAGATCAGTATGCACCTGACCGCTGGAATCGGGCTGTAGGATGCAAGTTTCTACTTCCCAGCCGGCTTGTCTGAGCACCGAGAGCACTAATGGTTTCAGGTCTTCTTCCCCACGGCGCATCGGCGTCGTATCCATGACGACCAGCAGGGGTTTCTCTTGGCTTACCCCGATGGTGTGTAACACTTCTTGGATGCGGAAGAGGGCATTCGATTCGATCAGCATCGATCTCAAGCAGATCTCTTCACCGTGTGGGAAACCCGGCAACTGGCGCACTTTTTCCCAAAAGCGTTCATTTTCGGCGGGGTCATAAGCTAAGGGCATCTTTACCTCTCAGTGGAATGGTTTAGGCGTTTGTTTCGAGCTGGGCAAGGCTTTCGGCAACTTTGCCGAGGTTCTCGAAGATAAAATCTGGCTGGAAAGGAGAAGCGCTGACATCTTCGAGTTTGGTTTCACCGCTAAGGACTAAAATGGTGAGAATGTTAGCGGCTTGTCCTAAAGCGATGTCGGTGTATAGGCGGTCGCCAATCATGGCTAGATTGTGCAATGGAATATGGAGCTTGAGAGCCAATTCATCGATGATCTGACGATAGGGTTTGCCGATGATGCGGTCTGGTTCGCGGCCGGTGGAAGCCTTGACAAACGCGATGATAGCACCGATATCCGGCAGGTAGCCGCCCTCGGTGGGACAGTTGTAGTCTGGGTGGGTGGCGATATAGGGTAAGCCAGCGCGCACATAGTCGCACAAGCGGTGCAGCTTCTGGTAGGTTAGCGTGGTATCGAAGCCAACCACGACCAAGTCGGCCTCGTCTTGGACAAGAGTCAGCCCGAACTCTCTAAATTCCTCTTCCAAGGCTGGCGTGCCGACCAAATAGATGCGTTGATTCGGGTACTCACGCAGAAGAAAGCGTGCCGTTGCTTCGCCGGAAGTGAACACTTTGTCTGGGGAAATGGGAAAGCCCATTGCCGAGATTTTTTGCGCATAGGCGAGACCGCGATTGGAAGAGTTGTTGGTCAGGAAGACAAAATCGCGTCTTTGGCGTCCAATCACTTCCATAAACTGTAGGGCACCCTCTAAAAGGCGATTGCCTAGGTAAAAGGTGCCATCCATGTCGAGGAGGAAACAGCGGATGGAGGCGAGAGATTTTTCCTTCATGCGTGCTTCGCCGCCTCTTCGAAGACGGGCAGCAGGGCAAAGTAGGCTGCCCGGTAGGTTTGGTAGCGTTGGTTATAGACGGCGGCGTTTTGTGCTTGTGGATAACGGGTCTCGATCACTTTGACGCACAAGTCGCACGCTTCATCGAGGGTTTGGGTCAGTCCCGCTCCGTTCAGTGCCAAAATGGCTGCGCCGAGTGCCGTTGTTTCGACGGTTTGGGGTAGAGCAACCGGTAAGCCGCTGACATCTGCTTTGATTTGGCGCCAAAGTGGGCTGCGCGCTCCTCCGCCTACGGCGCGAATCTCTTGGATTGTAAGACCAATTTCCTTCATCCGATCCACAATATCGCGTAGCCCATACGCTGAACCTTCCAGCACAGCCCTGGCGAAATGGGCGCGTGTGTGGGTTAGGGAAAACCCCAAGAAAACCCCGCGGGTTGCAGCGCTCCACGTGGGCGTCACCGAGCCCATTAAGCAGGGCAGCAGGATCAATCCCTCGCTGCCGGGCGGAACTTCTTCTGCTAGGCGGTCGAGCAGTGCATAGGCTTCCACTTGCTGAGTACGGGCTAAATCGATCTCGGCTTTACCGAACTGATCGCGGAACCAGCGGTAATTGCCGCCTGACACGAAACCCGGGTTCTCCAGCAGCCAGTAATCGGGGTGGGCATGACAATGGGTTTCGACCAAGCCGCTCTCATCAAAGAGCGGCTTTTCAGCTACGGCACAGACTGGTTCGGCTGTTCCGGTGATGTCGCATACCATGCCGGGACGAATGACCCCGGCTCCAAGACAAGCTGCGTGTTCGTCCCCACAGCCCAACACAATCAAGGTTTTGGGCGATAATCCCATTTCTTCTGCCAGCTCTCGTCTTAGGGTGCCGAGAACCTGATTGGCAGGATAAATGGGAGGCAACCGGTCAGGCGGGATTTGGAATATTTCGCATAATTTGGATGACCAGACTCGTTGGCGAATGTCCATTAACAGCATGGACGAAGCGTTGGAGTAGTCAATTCCAACTGCGCCGCTCAAGCAGTAGGCGATGTAACTGCCTGGCATCAAAAAGTAACGCGCTTGCTCAAAGCTTGTGGGATGTTCCTCTGCCAGCCAACGAATCTTTGGGGCGACATGATACGGGTCGAGATTGAGACCGCTCAGGTCAAAAATCTCTTTCTCGGAAAACGCCTCCTTGACCTTCTCCGTTTGGGCGACTGCCCGCCGGTCCATCCAAATAATGGCGGGGTGGAGCGGCCTCCCTGCCGAATCAACAGCCACGAATCCATCCACCTGAGCATCCAAGCCGATAGCTAAAACGGCTTCTTTCGAGACGCCACTCTCATGGACGACTCTGGCAATGGCTTCTTTGGTGGCTCTCTCCCAATCCCGCGCCTCCTGTTGCGCCCAAGTGGGCTGAGGGTAATCGATGGGATAGTCAGCGTTGGCTTCGGCGATGATCTCCCCCCGTTCAGAGAGCAAGATCGCCTTTACCGATTGGGAGCCGACATCACACCCGATGACAAAGCGCATAGAAACCCCGTTAACGAATAGTCTTTTCCCCTAAAGATATTTCGACAGCTCACTCTCTGAGGTGGTTGCCAACCAATCGCTCACGGCTTTAACGTTTTGGGTGAAGTCGCCACCGGCGACAAACTTTCCTTCAAAGAACGCGCCCCCGATGGTGAAGCCCCAGGCGCCGGCCTCCCAAATTTCGGCAATGCGCTGAAAACTCGCCACACTGCCAGCCGAGACGATCGGCACGTTGGTAGCGGCAACAACTTCTTTCAGCAATTGACGGGCGTCTCCCACATAGCGATAGGCAAGCAAATCCATGCCATCTACCCCCTTCGCTTCCAATTGTTGGGCGTGCCTCACGATTTCTTCGATTGTTCCGTCCAAGATGGAAGGATGGGAATGGACATGGCCGGGGAAGGGGTAATACTTGACCGGCTTATCTTTGAGATAGGCGTGGATAGAGTCGAAATAGACAGTGCCCATGAGGATGTCAAAGCTAGCTTCGACAGCGATTTGAGCGCCGCGCAGTCCTTCTTCCTCGGATAAACTGACGACCTCTAGATAGGTGATCTTGCCAGCATTTTTCATGCGGCGGACTAGTTCTTTCATCTGTTCTGGAGGTAATCCCACGTCCTTAAAGCCCCAATGTTGGACGGGTAAATGCTTGCTTTGCTCGAAGAGTTCGATGGCATTGCTGACAGTCACGTCGTTGTGAGTGAGCATGACGATTAATTCAGGTTTCATGACGGTTTTCTCCTCGTTTAAACGTTGGTCGATTATCCTTTGATAGCGCCAAACGATAGTCCGCGCACCAACTGGCGTTGGAGAGCAAAGATTAAGAAGGCAACCGGTAAAGAAGCGGTCGTTGCCAGCGCGCAGACTTCACCCCACAGGGTGCCATGCGGGCGGATCAAGGATGGAATTTGAGAAGCCACCGGCCGCGTGGCATCGCTGGTCAGAATCAAGCCGTATAGGAACTCATTCCATGAGAAAATAATCGAGAAGAGGGCGACGGCAACAATTCCCGATTTCACTAGTGGTAGCACGGCATAGAGAAAAGTTTCCCAACGTGAATAACCATCGGTCATCGCCGCTGCGTCGATCTCTTTAGGGATGTCGTCGAAGAAGCTACGCATTAGCCAAATGACGAACGGTAAGGTAAAGGTACAGTGAGCCAGGATCGGTGCTCCAAAGGTTCCTAGAAGCTTTGCGCGGGCAAACAAAACATAAAGTGGCAAAGCCAATACCACGGCTGGAGCCATGCGGAAGGTCAGAATCATGTAGAACCAGCTTTCTTTGCCGGGGATTGGAAAGCGCGAAAATGCATATGCGGTTGGAACGCCAATAATAATGCACAAAGCCACAGCCGAGACGGCAACAATCAACGAGTTAATGATCAATCTCCAATAACCCTTGTTGATCAGGACTTCGATGTAATTATTCAGGGTGGGGGTCCAAAACCATACGATGTTCGGGCTCATGATCTCTGCCCGAGTTTTGAATCCTAGGCTGAGCACCCACAACCAAGGGAATAAGAACAACGCTACCAGCAAAGCTGTCAACAGATAGGAGAGCCAGGTCACTAGGCGCCTTGACCTAAGAATCGCAGCTTTGCGTCCTGAAGAGATCGGAGCAAAGGTTTGGGCATTGACGGACATCTTTCTTCTCCTTTCTTATTGAGCAGCTTGCCATCGTTGCAAGGCTTTATAGAGATACTCGACCAAGATCGAGATGAAGACAAAGATCACCATGATCAGGGCTGAGCCATACCCAAAGTCCCAATAACGGAAGGTATGGCGATAGGCATAAACCGCCACCGTTTCGGTTGCCGTGCCTGGCCCGCCACGTGTCATCACCCAGATAATATCAAAGATGCGAAAGGCGTCGATCACGCGGATGAGCAAGGCGACCACGAAGTAAGGCCAAAGCAACGGCATGGTCACCCGGAAGAACGTCTGAATTGGGTTGGCGCCATCGACCTGGGCAGCCTCGTAAGGTTCTTTCGGTAAGGCTAACAAGCCGGCAGTGAGGATGACGGCAATGAAAGGTGTCCATTGATAAGTGTCAACAGCAATAATTGCTGGTAGGGCTGTCGAGGCATTGCCTAATACCGAACCTTGCACCAAGCCCCATTTCTTCAATAATTGACCGATGACGCCGAAATCGGGGTTCAAGGTCAGCACCCCGATCAAGCCGATGACAACCGGCGTTAGCAGGGTGGGTAAGAGCATAATGGGAATGAGGATACGCGCCCGCCGTACAGCACCAGAGATCAACAGCGCCATCCCCAAACCGAGAATGCCTTGCAATAGAATAGCCGGCACAAGGTATAAGAAGGTGACCTTGAAGCTATTATAGAAGTCGTTGTCAAAGACCAATTTCCGGTAATTGTCAACCCCAATATATTGCCCGGTGGAGAGAGAAGAGGTGAAACTAAAGGAGCGAAAGCTAAAGGTTAAGGCGGTGATGAAGGGGATAAGAATGATTACCAAGAACAGGATGGCGGCCGGAAGCACCCACCATAAAATGTATCTTCGACTACTCATGGTTACAACTCCTTTGCTAGAGACATGCCTAACCATCAATCGAGCCGCAGTTCCGTGCGCGGATCAAAGAAGTGGCAATCTTGAACAGCAAAATTCAACCCAACGGCTTCACCTCGGTTGGGTGCGTCTTGAGTGTTCATCTTGATGCGCACCTCGTGCGAATCCATCACGATGGTTAAGATCGAGGTCTCTCCCAAGACCTGTACGTATTTGACCTGACCGCGCAGTAGCGCCTGCTCGCTCGAGGGGGCGACCAGCTTTATATCACGCGGGCGTACACCAATCATTAAGTCTCTTTGGATATCCGCAGCAGCCAGCTTGGAGCGAATGTGATCCGGGAGGTGCAATTTGGTTTGTCCGAAAAGGTAGGCTTCTTCGCCCTGCACTTCCGAGCGCAAGATATTCATAGGCGGATCGCCAACAAAGCGGGCGACAAAGAGGTTGGCCGGATGCTGGTAGATTTCGCTCGGAGTACCGATCTGCTCGATTTTGCCTTCGTTCAAAATTGCCATCTGATCGGCTAGCGATAAAGCTTCTAATTGATCGGGTGTGGTGTAGACGGTTGTGATCCCCAGTTCGAGTTGAATACGGCGTAATTCTCCCCGCATGCGATGGCGCAACTTGGCATCTAGGTGGGCAATCGGCTCATCGAATAAGTAGGCTTTGGGTTTGCGCACTAATGCCCGCCCTAAGGCAACCCGTTGGCGTTGTCCCCCAGAGAGTTGACGCGGTAGGCGATCCAGTAAATCATCGATACCTAACAATTTTGCCACTTCCTCGACCCGTGCCTGAATCTGCTGCTCGCTCCATTCCTTCTTGCGCAAGGGGGCACGCAGGGGAAAGGCGAGGTTTTCGCGCACCGTGCGTTGTGGATATAAGGCGTAGGTTTCAAAGGCAACCGCCACATCGCGTTGGTTGGGGAGCAGATCGGTGATCTCTTGATCGTCCATAAAAATTTTGCCGCTATCCAATGGCTCTACCCCGGCGATCAGCTTGATGGTGGTGGTTTTGCCGGCTCCTGCAGGGCCTAAGAGACAGAAGAATTTTCCATCTTCGATCTCCAAATTGATCTGCTTCAAGGCTTGAATCTCGCCCCCTTTATACTGTTTAGAAACGTTCTGCAAGGTTATTTTTGCCATAGTTCTCGACCTCGTTCCTGAGCAGCCATTTAATAAAGCAAATTGACTTCTTCCACTCGGTCAAAGAGGTGGATTGGCTCGTTGAATTTTAGATAGACCGTCTCGTCCGGTGGGGCGAAGAAGTCCGGGGCGACCTCGATGAGGAAAAGTTCATTGCTGTCCAAAAGGACGGAGAGCAACGTTCGATCCCCTTGGGGTTCTGTAACATAGACTTTGGCTGCAAACGAACTTTCCGTTGGGGTCATGCTGACCGAGATGTTTTCGGGGCGGATACCCAATTGGACTTGGGCATCGCCATGATAGTTTTCGAGTTTCGCGGCAGCTTGGGGCGAAAGCTTAACTTTGAAGGAAGGAGAGACAACATAAAATTCACCGTTTTCGCTGCTCAACTCGCAGTTTGCAAAATTCATCGGTGGCTCGCCAATAAACCCACCCACAAATTTGGTGTGCGGTTGATTGTAGACTTCTTTTGGCGTGCCGACTTGTTGTAGTTTGCCCAAATTCATCACTGCAATGCGATGTGCCATTGCCATGGCTTCAACCTGATCGTGAGTCACGTAAATGGTGGTGGTGCCAAGCTGACTGTGAAGGTCTACCAGTTCTTCTCTCATGCGGGCTCGTTGACGGGCTTCTAGGTGGGAGATCGGCTCATCCATTAACAAGACGGCTGGCTGACGGACAATGGCACGCCCAATGCCAACCGCCTGCATCTGCCCTCCGCTTAGTCCGCGCACCCGCATGGGGAGTAGATCGGTAATGCCTAAAAATTCGGCTGCCCAACGCACTTTACGATCGATCTCTACCTGACTCATGCCGCGCAAACGCAGGGGAAAGGCAATGTTTTCATAAACGCTCAAATACGGGTAGAGCGCGTAATTTTCAAACACCATCGCCACATTTCTTTCGCGTGGCTCCAAGTCATTGACCAAAACGTCATCGAACCAGAGTTCTCCTTTGGAAATCTTCTCCAAACCGGCAATCATGCGCAGGGTGGAGGATTTTCCGCAGCCAGAAGGGCCCAGCAAGGCAAACAGCTCACCATCTTCAACACGGATGCTCAAATCTTCAACACCGATAACGTTGCCTTCATAGATTTTCCAAACGTTTTTTAAGGTCAAGACAGTCATGTAAGCCTCCTACTGGGCATCGATCGGTTCAGTTTGCTCGGTTTGGGAGGATGTTGATTGGCGATTGCGTTTTTTGAACGGATTGAACAACCAGAAAAAGACAATCATTGCCCAAACAACCCATACTCCCCAAATGGAAATATACTGCTCGATGAAGCGCAACCAAATCAACATCAGAATAAACAGCAAACGATATGCCCATGTAAGCTTATCACCGATGTTCATGCTGGGCTCCTTTCGATCCAAAGTGTACAATCGATGGTGTAGGAACGTGCCGTTCAATAGGCACGTTCCTACACAAAACCGCTATCTATTGAGCTGGAAGAATGGATTTCAACTCTTTCTCCAGTTCTTGCAGGGCAACCTCTGGCGTAACCTCTCCGGTCAGCGCTCGATTGACCCATAGGATAATCGCCTCGGTGACGCGCTCTTCTTCGGGGAAGGTAGGCTTGGCGATGATGCTCACCGAAGTGTCACCGGTCAGCGGATTTTGGGCATTCACATAGCGTTCGGGAACACCCAAGCCGCTGGGGTCGCCAACCTTGCGCACACTCAGCACGGTTTGTCCACCGGTCTTCAGGTACACCGAGGTTGGCACATAGGGAATCGCCAAAACTTCTGGGTCTTCATAGGTGGTGATGAGGGCGGATTGGCCGCCTAATTTCATTTGGGCAATTTGGATTTCTTTGCCCATCGCCCATTGGACGAAGAGCCAGGCTAGTTCGGGCTTTTTCGAGCTGGTCGGGATCAGATAATCCCACCCTTCAATCTGGGTCATCTTGTCCTTCTTAATCGGTACGCCGCTATAGGCGATTTTGCCGGCTGCTTTGGATTGCTCTGGATCCTCCACAGCAAAAGCAGCATCATCCCATTGGATTGCCATCGCAACCAAACCGGACTGCTGAGCAGCTTGTTTCTCGTCCCACGTTGAGCTTAACACACCTGGCGGAGCATACTTTAGCGACTCGATGATAAACTTCAGCGCTTCTAAATTTTCCGGCGAGTTGACAACCACCGGGCCGTAGGAGTCGCCGCGGTTATCGGGTAAAGCAATATCGCGCCCGCCAAAGGAATAGATGACGTTGAGGAAGTCGTACCATGCTGTTACGTGACGGGCGCCACCCCAAGTGTGACCATAGACATCATAGGTCAGAGTCTCACCGGCTAAAGTCTCGCCTGCCTTGCGGGTAAAGAATTCGGCAACATCCAGGTATTCTTCCCAGGTTACCGGTGGAGAGGGCAAATCATAGCCATATTTCTCTTTGAAGGCGGCTTGCTCGTCGGGGTGGTCGAACCAGTCGTAGCGGTACCACAGGTACATACTAATGAAGTGGAAGGGCAACCCATACACTTTGCCTTGATAGGTGTTTGTTTCGCGGAACCACACGGTGTTCAGCAAGGAACCTTCATAGCTGAAGTTCGGATCGCGCAAGGCTGGGTTGTTGTAAAACTCGTCGATCGGGCGCAACCAACCATTGTTGATCAACTTACCTAGGGCGCGGTGTGGTTGAAGCACGACGTCGTAGACCCCGGTTTGCCCGGCGAAGTCTAGGGTCACTTTTTCCACTGCCTCCTCATGCCCAAGGCCTTCAATGATCACTTTGGTACCGGTGATTTCCTCAAATTGACCCTTGAGCTGTTCAAGAGCTTCTAGGGGCGGAAGGGCTTCGCCGATGAGGCGTAGGGTTTGACCTCGCCAAGGTTCGGCCGCTTTGGCTAGCGTCCATTCGCCGCTTGGGGCTTGTTCTGCAGCGGTCTCGGCGGGTTTGACTTCAGGGGTTGGAGTGGCGGCTGGCGCACAAGCCCCTAGGATTAGGGATGCAATGATGAATACGGAAAACCAAATGGTTGCCTGACGGTACATCTTTCTGCCTCCTTAAACTGACTCGATTGACTCTAAAAGGTTGGTAAAGGTTTAGTCGGGGTCATGGATAGCATCGGTTTAGACTAGGCGCACCTCCTTCATTAAGGAAAAATCTAACAATGGCAAAGTTCTCTCTAACGGCGGCGGAAAATCGTAAAGGTGCTGTATTCAGCTAGGTGATATTCATAAGAGAGAAGCAAAGGTTCACGGTTGCGGCTGTAGTCTAGCTGCTCCATATAAAGCATGGGTGAACCTTTCGGTATCTCCAACTCGAATTGCCGGATGATTTGTGCATCGGCAGCAATTGGACGCAAACGGGTAATGCCATAATCAATGGGGTGATGTAGGTCTTCTTCAAAGATGCGGTATAGGGAGATTTTTTGACAGAGTAAGTCCTTAAGGGTTTCTAAATTGAGCGAGGCGTTTGCTTGATTCAGTAAGCTGGCACGAAAGATGTCTAACGAAGCAACAACGGGTTGGGCATCTGCGGTGCGGACGCGGCGGATGAAAACCAGTGCCGTACCCATTTCGACCTCCAGCCGAGAGGCAGGCTCACTTTCAGCGGGCTGGATATGGCAATCGATGAGCCGACAGCCTGGGCGATGGCCAAGCGATTCGATCAGGGCGGTGTAGCTAAAATTAAGGTCTAAGCGATTTTCCAGCAAGGGGATCTCGGAGACGAAGGTGCCAATTCCCTGTCGTCGCCAGAGCAAGCCTTGTTGTTGTAGTAAGCTCAGCGCAGCGCGCACTGTGCCGCGGCTGACTCCCATGACCTCAGCCAGTTCGAGTTCGTTGGGTAAACGCGAGCCGGGCGGAATTGCCCGGCTCTCAATCATGTCGCGGATTCGGTTGGCAGTCAAAACAACCAGATTGTCCTGGTAAGGCGGGAGGCTTTGGTTGAATAGTTCAAGTTTGGCGCGCTCGTCGCTCATGCGAAAGAAGGAGTTAGGGAGGCAGAAGATTTGTCTAATGTATAATGTTTAATGATTGACAATATTCTAGCAAAAGAACTTTTCCGTGTCAAGACATTTTTTGCAACCTTTAAACAAACTTAACACTTTTTGGTATACTCCATATATCCCACACAAGGAGTTGCGCTTATGAAAGTGTCTGTATTGCAAGAGAACTTGGCTCATGGTTTGAGTATTGTTTCGCGCGCCGTCTCGCCCCGTACTACTCTGCCGGTTTTAGGGAATGTGCTGGTCGCCACGGATGAGGGGCGATTGCGACTTTCGGCAACCAATCTTGAATTGGGAATTACGTGCTGGATTGGGGCAAAAATTGAAGAGGAGGGCTCGACTACCGTCCCAGCCCGCACCTTTAATGAACTGGTCAGTACGCTGCCTCCCCAGACGGTTGAGATGGACTTGAACTTGCGCACGCAGACGCTTAATGTGCGGTGTGGCACCTCAGAAACCAACTTAAAGTGCATTGATTCCCAAGAATTCCCCCCTATGCCAGCTCTAGATTGGGAGGATGGGGTCGAATTGGTTGTGGCCGATTTCAAAGAAATGATTCAGCAGGTGGCTTTTGCTGCCTCAAAAGACGAAGCGCGGCCGGTATTGACCGGCGTGCAAATGACGGTGCGGGATCGTCAAATCACCTTAGCGGCCGCAGATGGCTTTCGCTTATCCCTGCGCCGCGGAGAACTGCCACGCCCCGTACCATCGCCGCTTTCTGCCATTATCCCGGCGCGGGCTTTGGTGGAGTTAACCAGAATTGCCTCAGATCATCAGCAAACGATGACCATGCTCCTACCGCCAGGCAGAGGGCAAATTGTATTCCGCACCAAAGACGTTGAGTTGGTCTCTCAGTTAATCGAAGGCACTTACCCCGAACTGGAACAATTGATTCCTACCCGCTATAATACGCGCACCGTCTTGCCTACCCAAGAGTTTCTTAAGGCATGTAAACGGGTGGAAATTTTTGCCCGCGAAGGTTCCAATATCGCCCGTTTGAACATCACACCGGGCAGCGACATGCAACCTGGTTTGGTCGAAATCTCCGGTCAATCCGAGGAGACCGGCTCAAATGAGAATCGCATTGACGCTACGGTGGAGGGGCAGCCGCAGTTGATTGCCTTCAATGTCACTTTCTTGCGTGAAGTGCTCGATGTGCTCAAAACCCCTAGTGTGGCTTTGGAAACCACTTCGGATAAATCGCCGGGTGTGATTCGACCGGTGGGAGATGAGAAATTAACCACTTCCTTTGTCCATGTGGTGATGCCCATGCACCTTGGAGGTTAGTTGGGAAGAGAAGTGGGCTGCAGCGCTCTGGTTGATTGTACCTTATGACCTTTCCGTCAGCGCATTCCGATCTTACCTTGCGCATCTATCTGGCACTTGCCCAATACCCGATCCTCAGCGCCTTGATTCGTGAACGCATGCGTGCTGAGCTATTTCAACGCGGCATTATCTCGCCACAAGCTTTTGAAAACGAAGTGCGCTATAAGGCGATCAAGAGCCAGCAACTCGAAGGATTACATGATCCCCTAGTGGAAGAGCCTTATGAGACGTGGGAGCAACGTCTGCGCCAACTCCGCGATCATTTGACCGATTTTTACTTTGCCTATAACCTGCCTTTTGAGCGATTTGAACAAATTGTGCGCCAAACCTTAGCCGAGCGCGGTCGGTTGGAAAGCAGCTCGATGTTGACCTTCAACCCCGAATTGACCCCGCAACCCTTGCTCTTCGAACAAGGGTATGCCATCGAAAAAATGCCACCCAACGAACGAGAATTGTATGAGGCGCGCCTTTCTGAAATCAAAGCGGTGCTCATCCGCACTTTGATCAGCGATCAATTGGGCTATGTCAAGATCGCCCGGAAATGGTTTACGATCCAGGATTTAGATGAAATCCGCAAGCGTAAAATCGGAGGGGGTAAGATCGGTGGCAAAGCCGCGGGGATGCTGCTGGCGGCGCGTATTCTCAGCGAAGTTGGCGATGAGGAGATGCGTCAAAACATTCGCTTGCCTGTCTCTTATTATATCGGCGCAAATGTCATGTACGACTTTTTCTCTCTGAACCATCTGACTTGCTGGATGGATCAGAAATACAAGACTGATGAGGAAATTTATGCTGAGTTCCCCCGCTTACGCGCTGAGTTTCTCAAAGGTCAATTGCCACCCGATATCGTCGAACGACTAACGGCAATTTTGCGCAAGTTGGGTAAACGTCCGCTGATCGTGCGCTCTTCGAGTTTGTTGGAAGATAACTTTGGCACCTCTTTTGCGGGAAAGTATGAGAGTCATTATTGCCCCAATCAGGGCAGCTTAGACGAGAACCTGCAGGCGCTATGCGAAGCCATCGTTCGAGTTTATGCTTCGATCTTTAACCCCGATGCCTTGCTCTACCGGCGTGCTAAAGGACTACAAGATTACGATGAACGGATGGCGATTCTGTTGCAAGTTGTTGAAGGGGAGCGTTTTGGAGACTATTATTTGCCCCATGCAGCCGGGGTCGCCTATAGCCAAAATCTCTATCGTTGGTCGCCTCAAATTCGCCGCCAGGATGGCTTTCTGCGTTTGGTGTGGGGGCTAGGCACCCGCGCCGTTGATCGCATTGGGAACGATTATCCGCGCTTAGTTGCCTTAAGTCATCCTACCCTACACCCAGAATCCAATTTGCGTGATACGGTCATTTATTCCCAAAAATATGTTGATGTAATTGATTTGAAGACAAACCGCTTTCGAACATTGCCGATCACCGAAGTCCTCCGCTATGATTATCCGCCCCTGCGAAGCATTGCCCAACTCGACGATGGGGGGTATTTAGTCCCATTGCGGAGTATCCTGAGAGATTTGCCCATGCATAAACTCGTCCTTACCTTTGACGAGCTTTTCCGTCGCTCTCGTATTGCGCAGCGCATGACCCGTCTCTTGCAGATCTTGGAAGAACATTATCAATCGGCGGTCGATTTGGAGTTTGTTTTGCATCTGCGTGAACAGGAATCGGGACAAGTGGATGCCCAGATTGTCATCTTGCAGTGTCGTCCTCACAGTTCAATTCGAGATGAGAGTGCCTCTGTCCCTGAAACGATTCCCCAAGAAGACATTATCTTTCTGACGACCCGAATGGCGCCGCGCGGTTTCATCGACCGCATCCGCTATGTGCTTTTCGTGTCCCCGCGCGAATATTTTGCCTTGCCGTCTTCGGCAGACCACGCCAAGCTGCGTTGGGCAATCTCGCGGCTCAACGAAGCCCTAGCGGGTGAAAATTTTATCTGCGTTGGTCCAGGGCGTTGGGGTACCTCTACGCCGGATTTGGGAGTCACGGTGGGTTATGGGGATATCTATCACACCCGTGCTTTGATTGAACTGACCGGCGAGGGTTTTGGCGCAGAGCCAGAACCCTCTTATGGCACCCATTTCTTTCAGGATTTGCTCGAATCGCAAATTTTCCCTTTGGCAATTCATCTGAAAGACCGCGGGGTTATCTTCAATAAGACCTTCTTTTACCATACTCCCAATTGCCTGGAGCGTTTCCTAGATCATCGGGTGGAGGTGCCAAGCTGCTTACGACTGATTGATGTGCGAGATTATCGCCCCAATCACCACTTAGCGTTAGTGATGGATACTGCTGAGGGGCAATCGATTGCTTTTCTTGTCAAAGAAGGATGAAAAAATGAAGCGTTTTATTGCAGTTGCCGGAAATATTGGAGTTGGAAAATCTACGTTGGTGCGCTTGCTTAGCCAACGCTTAGGATGGAAAGCCTTCTTCGAACCGGTGGCTGAAAATCCATACCTAGCGGACTTTTACAAAGATATGCGTCAATGGGCTTTTCATTCGCAGATCTTCTTTCTGATCCAACGGTTGCGCGCCCATCGGCAACTGTCGCTTTACCCCAGTTCGGTCTTGCAAGACCGCACCGTCTATGAGGATGCTGAGGTTTTTGCGCGCAATCTGTACCTGCAAGGCTTTATTCAACAACGGGATTACGACACCTATAACGAGCTGTATCAAGTGTTGTGCGAATCACTGCCCGCGCCCGATTTATTGATCTATCTGCGGGCACCGGTACAGGTATTATATGAGCGCATTCTCCAACGCGGTCGAGAGTACGAAAGGCGCATCAGCCCGGATTATCTTCGCCAGCTCAACACGCTCTATGAAGAGTGGATTGCTTCTTTTAGCCTCTGTCCGGTGTTGACCATTTCGACCAGCGATCTGAATTACGTCTCTGAACCGCAACATTTCGAGACGATTCTAGGCAAAATCCACGAAAAGCTGAGCGGCAAAGAAACGGTAGTATTTAACGGTTTCGATCAAGATTGATTTTCGTTGAGAGGGGCGTCGAGAGGAACACCACAATATTGGCAGAAGCGAGCTTCTTCATTATTGCTTTTTCCGCAACTGGGGCAGGCTTTGATTGGTTTCGGTAGTGACGAGGGGAGTGGAAGCTCCCGAAGGGATGGCTTGCGCTTGAAGAAGCGAGGTTTGGGAACTTTATCGAGTTTGTTTTTTGCCCAAGCCTTTCCCCTTTGGAAAGCTTCGCCATAGATTTGACGCATCTGCTGAGGGGTTAATTTCTTGCCAGTCAGATACCATTGCAAGATTACCCGGCCGACCACATAGGTGCCTGCATAAGCGATGGCGACTTTCGGGATGATGCCCCAGGCGGGAATCAAACCGATTAATTGGCGGGCTACTTGACGCCAGAAAAAGCCGCTGCCTAATACTCCCCCAAATTCGGTGACATAATCCTGCCAATGGGTGGATAGCCCCAAGGCTAAGCCTAGACGATAAGCCAGAAAAGCCTGATTTTTGGTTAACACGACCACATCTGCTACGTTCAGGGGGATGTTCAAGCCTGGCACAATCTCGGCTAGTCCGGTGCTGAAAGCATAGGTGGCATTGGTTAAACATCCCTCACTGATCAATTGACGACTGACGTGATCACGAAATAAGGGGAATTGCCTGGCAAGCGCCAATTGTTTGTGCGGAATGGCTTCAAGGACAGCCGGCACAAACTGACGCAGGTAGAAGGTTTGATCTTGCAGGTCGCCAACCAGGAGGCGTGATTTGCCCATTCCCAACCAAGCCTGGTGATTGAGCAATAGGGTAGTTTTTTCGGATTGCCCACCGCTATCGAGGAGGATGAGGATTTTTCGGCCGCTATCCACCCATTTTTGAGCCAGCTTTTGCTCGGGCGTAAGTTCCTCCAATTCGCTTGCGATCAACAAGATCAATAAATCGACATCCAGAGCGGGTTGCAGGGCTGAGTCGTCGCCATCATAGTCTATCAAGAGGATGGGGGTTAGGGTTTGTTCGTTGGGGCGGTGTGGATCGCGGCGCATCTGCCACGCTACTTCTTGTTTGGGAGACTCTGACCGCCCGACAATTGCCAAGTGAACCTCTTGTAGGGCTTCCGCGCGGATGGGACGCAAATCCATCTCTTTGATGGACTGCCAAACATTAGGCAAATCTTTTAATCCTGCCATAATCTGTATTCTACCCCGAATCGGGTATACTTAACCACAATATGCGATCGGAATAGGTCTAGATCGACTTGAATTGCGGGAGGCTGGGCTTAGTCATTTTTGCCTCAGCGTTCCGCATTTCGATTCTCTACCCAAATCGGGATTTTGTGGTAGAGTAAACCCATCTTGCGGCCGGTTGCTCCCAGCCGCAGACGATAAGGAGATCAAGCGATGCAAAAGACGAAAGAATCGATTTTGATACGAATCCTCTCTTTGCCCAACCTTCAAGGATTAAGGCGGTGGTTGTACCTCCTGCTTGCCGTTGGTTTGGCATTGGGCGGTTGGTTCATGCTCAGCCGTCTATCGCTAGTGGGAGCGAACGCAGCGAACAGCTCCCAATCCAATGGCGGGCAGACTCACATCTGGCCGACTGAGGTGATTAATAGCCCGATGGCAAGCGGACGATCGTTTATCAACATGACCGGGCGAAGCTTGGCTTATTATACGGATAAGGACCATACTCGTCAGCAACTTCATTTGGCGTATGGTGGTAAAAATCTCTATTATGCTACGACCACTTGGATCAGCCCAACTTGGAGCGCATGGACGAGCGAGGTGGTTGATCCGGCAGCCGATGTTGGGGAATGGGCATCAATTGCTGTGGATTACCGTAACCGCCCCCATATCGCCTATTATGATAAAGCAAACGGATGCTTAAAATATGCCGTCAAAGATGTTAGTTGGTCAATAGCTACTTTGGATTGCGATAATGTGCTTCTCCCTGTTTCTGAGGAAGAGACATTATCTTTGGCAGAGGATGGAGAAATAGAAATCCAACCGACCATTATCTCGGTTGAGGAAACGATCAATGGTTTTCCTTTGCGCCAAGAAGAATTGGGTGCGCAGAGTGAAAATTCACTTTTAGCAGAACCTAGCTCAGGATCAGGCAAATATACGTCGATCGCAATTGACTCCTATGGACAACCGCATATTAGTTATGCCAAATTCTATCCTCGCTCTGACCGCATCTATCATAAACTAAAGTACATATATTATGACCGCACAATCCCAGCTTGGAAAATCTATCAGGTAACCCAAGCGGGCTCTGGGGTCGCCTCCCTGAATGAGGGCCTGTTCACCTCTATAGCTATCGACAGCCGTGATCGACCGCATATTGCTTTCCTAGATGATGATCACGATAAAGTGCGCTATGTGTTCTCTCCACGAGAAAATAACTGGACATTTAGTTATCCGACCGATGCCGGCATTGGACAATATGACAACCTTGGTGGCTGGAATTCGTTGGTTTTACGTCCCGCTGAACCACAAGATAAACCCTACATTGCTTTCTATGATAAAACGCGCGGCGCGCTCACGATGGCTGAGGGCACCTATAAGACCGACCTCAAGAACTATAACTGGAGCACCTACCGAATTGACAACAACGGCGATGTTGGTTTATTTGCGTCTTTGGCGATCAAGGACGGCAAGGATTTCGGTATCAGCTATTTTGACGAATCCTGGGATGATTTGCGCTATGCAGAGGGGAATGGCAGCAATTGGGCGGCTAAGGTTGTCACAGGAACCAACAGCCGCGCCGGCCGTTATACCTCCCTAGTCTTCGATTTCAATCAAAAGCCCCACATCACTTATTTTGATTTTAGCGATGGGATGCTCTATGAAGCCTATCAGATCACGACCACTTGGAAGTTCCGTCAGATTGACCTGAGCGATACCCTCGGATCGGCGTCGGTAAGTTTGGATAGCGCTCGCAATCCGAACGTGCTCTATTACAACAACTTGCTTGGAAGCCTAGAGGTTGCGCGCAGATCGACCCAGTGGACGGCGGATACGGTGATCGCCTCCCGTCTCTCCATCGATCAACGGGTGGCTTTCCGGGTCGATAGCAGTGGGCGGTCGCATTTAGCCTATTATGACCCGCTCAATCAAGATTTGGTCTATGGCATCAAGGATGGACTAGCGTGGAACTTTGAAACCATCGACTCGCTGGGAGATGTCGGGCAAAACCCGGCCTTAGCTCTGGATAGCTCCGGTAAACCCTACCTCAGCTACTATGATGCAAGCAACGGGCGGATCAAGTTGGCATTCAAAGACAGCAGCAATCAATGGCGGACAGAGGTCTTGAAGGTCGTTGGAGATGCTCGCGGCAGTTTCTCTTCGATTGCTGTTCATCCAACCAGCGGAGATATCTATGTCAGCTTCTACGATGCCTCTTCTCAAACTCTCCAGCTTGGCTACACTCCGCCAGGCGATTCCCATAGTTGGAGCCTCACGACCGTTGATGTTACACCGAAAAGTGGTCAACATAACGCTTTAGCCTTGGATGGTAGCAGAAGACCTCGCATTGCCTACTTCGAAGCGACCAATCAGGTCCTCAAGTTTGCTGCGGCTGACCGTTCTATCCCGCCCTTTAATTTCACCGTAGATACCGTGGATAACAGCGGTCAGGTTGGGCAATATTGTTCGCTGGGGATTGATGGAAATGGCTTCTACCACATCAGTTATTACGACGCAGCCAGCCGTGACCTGAAATATGCCTTCTTTGACGGCACAACCTGGTCAACCCAAATTGTCGATTTTGCCGGCGAGGTTGGCCTGTGGAGCAGTCTGGTGATTGACCCCAGCACCAATATCCCTCATATCCTGTACTTCGACAGCACCAACCGTCAATGGAAATACACCATTGACAAACCATGGAAGATCGAAGGGCAGATTTTCTTACCCATCATTAACCGCTAAGGCACAGGGTTTGTGCTTACACTTCCGAAGGGAAAGCTCCCTTCGGAAGTTTTTAACAAAGAGGGGTAAGTCAAGGTACTTACCCCTCTGCTTCATTGGAGCGAAGGATAATTTCTGGCGAAATCGCTCACTTCAGCATGGGCATCTTAATGCCATGCTTTTTGGCAAAATCGATAGCGAGTTCATATCCGGCATCAGCGTGACGCACCACCCCCATGCCGGGATCGGTTGTCAATACCCGTTCAAGGCGTTTTGCAGCTTCGGGCGTGCCATCTGCGACAATGACTTGTCCGGCGTGTTGGCTAAAGCCGATTCCGACGCCACCGCCATGATGGAAAGACACCCAAGTCGCGCCGCCAACCGCGTTGATCAGGGCGTTCAAGATCGGCCAGTCGGAAACAGCATCGCTGCCATCTTTCATCCCTTCAGTTTCGCGGTTGGGTGAGGCGACCGAGCCGGCGTCTAAATGATCCCGCCCGATCACGATGGGAGCCTGCAATTGCCCTTTGGCGACCATTTCGTTGAACTTTAAGCCAGCTTTGGCGCGTTCACCATATCCCAACCAGCAGATGCGTGCCGGCAAACCTTGGAAAGGCACCTTTTCACGTGCCATTTTCAGCCAGCGATGCAGATGTTCTTCTTCGGGGAATAGTTCCATTACCGCTTCATCCGTGCGATAGATGTCTTCGGGATCACCAGACAGCGCCACCCAGCGGAATGGCCCCTTACCTTGGCAGAAAAGCGGCCGAATGTAGGCTGGCACAAAGCCCGGAAATTCAAAGGCATCGCTGACGCCCCAATCGTAGGCTCGCTGGCGAAGATTGTTGCCGTAGTCAAACACCTCGGCGCCTTTGCGCTTGAATTCCAGCATGGCTTGGACATGCCGCGCCATTGACTCCATGGAGCGCTTTTCGTATTCTTTGGGATCACGACGCCGCAACTCTTCGGCAGCAGTGACGCTAAGCCCGCTAGGGACATACATGAGGACATCGTGGGCTGGGGTTTGATCGGTAACTACATCGGGAGTCACGCCGCGGATCACGAGTTCATTGTAGATATCGGAAGCATTGCCGATTAACCCCACCGATTTAGGGATTTCTTTGGCAACGCATTCTTCTACAATGGTCATGGCTTCTTCAAGTGTATCGACAACGGTATCCACATACCCAATTTCCAGGCGGCGTTTGGCACGTTGTGGATCGACTTCGACGATTAAGCCTACCCCTTCATTCATCGTGATGGCTAATGGCTGAGCGCCACCCATCCCACCTAGGCCGGCTGTTAAAACGAACTTGCCTTTTAGCGAACGCCAACCCCGCTGTTTGGCAAGGGCAGC
Organism: Anaerolineae bacterium; assembly: GCA_003130835.1. Lineage (GTDB taxonomy): Bacteria > Chloroflexota > Anaerolineae > Anaerolineales > UBA4823 > NAK19. Next base: position 20,526 of record QEXX01000127.1, read on the forward strand.
GAGAGTCTCATAAGTGCCTTGTAAAATGCCTTGGGTGCCGATGTAAATCCAAGAGCCGGCTGTCATTTGTCCGAACATCATCAAGCCTTGGGCAACTAATTGATCGAAGTGCTCTTGCGTTGCCCAATGGGGCACGAGGTTGGAGTTGGCAATTAGAACCCTTGGCGCGTCTGGATGGGTTTTGAAGATCACAACCGGCTTGCCGGATTGTACGAGGAGGGTTTCATCGTTTTCAAGATTTCGCAACGACTCCAGAATGGCATCGAAACATTCCCAATTGCGGGCAGCTTGACCCCGGCCGCCGTAGACCACCAAGTCTTCGGGGCGCTCTGCTACTTCGGGATCAAGATTGTTTTGGATCATGCGATAGGCTGCTTCGGCCAGCCAAGACTTGCAGGTTAATTGCGTACCTCGTGGTGCACGAATGACTCTTTTCATCTTGCCTCCTTATCAAAGTGATTTATCCGCCCAAGTAGGCAGCTTTAACCAGAGGATTATCGGCTAATTCTTGTGCTTTTCCTTCCAAGACGATATGTCCGTTCTCCAAAACATAGGCGCGGTGAACGATTTTGAGCGCCTCAAAGGCGTTTTGCTCGACCAATAAGACGCTGACCTGATGTTGTGGTAATTCCTGTATCACTTGAAAGACGCGTTTGACCAAGATGGGCATTAGCCCCATCGATACCTCATCAATCAGCAATAAACGGGGATTCGACATCATGGCTCTGCCAATTGCGAGCATTTGTTGTTCACCGCCACTGAGGGTTTTGGCGATTTGTTTGCGCCGCTCGGCTAAGATCGGGAAGAGGTTAAAGACGACTTCCATTTGTTTTTTTGTCTCTTGTTCTTCCCGCAAGTAAGCTCCTAACCGCAAGTTATCCTCCACACTAAGCTCGCGGAATAATCTTCCGCTTTCGGGGACAATAGCCAATCCTCTTTTGACCCTCTCCCACGCCGGTAAGGCGTTGATCACCTCGCCATTAAGTCTGCATTCACCTTTTGCAGGTCTTGCCCATCCGATGATGGTTTTGATCAGCGTGCTTTTTCCCGCTCCGTTGGCGCCTAAAACAGCCACGATCTCGCTTTCGCCCACATCTAACGAGACACCATGCAGGACTTCGATTTGACCGTAACGCACATACAGATTTTCGATCGTGAGCATACTTTACTCCTGTCCGAGGTAGGCGTTGATCACTTTTTCGTTGTTTTGAATTTCAGTCGGGTTGCCCTGAGCGATGATCTCGCCTTGCGCAAGGACAACAATGCGGTGGCATAAATTCATCGCAAAGCGCATGTTGTGCTCGATGAGAATGATATGAAGGCCCTGCGCATACAAATCACGAACGAGAGCAGCTAATTCTTCCGCTTCTTGGGCAACCAAGCCGGCCGCTGGCTCATCAAGCAGCAACAATTTCGGATGAGTGGCTAGGGCACGGGCGATCTCCAACCGCCGCAGCAAGCCAATGGGCAGCTTTGCAGCCTGAGCGGAGCGGTAATCCGTCAAATGCACTTTGGCTAAGATCTGCTCGACTTGGTCTAAATTCGAGCGCGTGCGATAGCGTTGGTAAAGGGCAGCCGATGTGGGGTAATAGGGCATCCCTAAGCCAACTAGCACATTTTCCTCGACAGTTAGGGAAGCAAAGGGTTTTACAATTTGGAAGGTGCGGGCTAATCCTAAACGCACGGTTTGATCGGCGCGCAGGCGATGGATGGCTTTTCCGTTAAAGCGCACCTCGCCACTGGTTGGGACGATGAACCCGGAAATCACATTGAACAAGGTCGTTTTGCCCGCCCCATTTGGGCCGATCAATCCTAGGATTTCATCATGGGTATCGAAAGTGACGTCTTTGAGAGCTTGCAAACCTCCGAACCAATGGGAGACTGAGCGAATTTCAAGTTGGCTCATCTTACGTCCTCCTTTGCGCTACGGGCAGAGGATCGAAACCAGCGCGTAAGGTGTTGCCATAACCAACTGTCATTTCCCAATAGTCCCATTGGTTGGAAAAGCATCATCAACACCAATAAGGCTCCGTAAAAAGTAAAGCGATAATCTTGGATAAAACGCAACAGTTCTGGGATTAGGCGTAAAAGAATCGCGCCAACGATTGGGCCGCGCAGGGTGCCGATACCGCCGAAGATGACCATGGATAACATGCCGATCGATTCGACAAAGACGAAGTTATCGGGGAAGACACTGCCCAAAAAATGCGCATATAAAGAACCAACCCCTCCAGCCAGAGCAGCACTAATTCCAAAGGCGTAGATTTTATAGCGCGCCGGATTGACACCCAGAGAAGCTGCAGCCTCCTCATCGTTACGGATGGTTTGGAAGGCGAGGCCACTCCAAGTTTTTGAGAGGTACCAGCAGATCCAGAGCGTGAAGAGAGCATAAGCCGTAGTCAGCAATAAGTAGGGCACACCACCCCGAAAGGTAATTCCAAACAAGCTTGGAGCAGGAATGTTCACCAAGCCCATTGCGCCGCCGAAGAAATCAACGTACTTGAAAACCGAAACGACCACAAAGTTAATCCCCATCGTGGCTAAGACCAAAAAATCGTGTCGCACGCGCAGGCTCGGTAATCCTAAAATTGTGCCAATCAGACCGGTAAGGACAATGGCAGCTAGGAAGGCTAACCAAAAAGGTACTTCATACCGTAACGTGAGCACAGCAGACGTATAAGCCCCGATGCCCAAGAAGGCTGCGTGCCCGAGTGAGACCTGACCGGCGTAGCCGGTCAAAATGTTCAAGCTCAGGGCGAGAGAAATATACATTGCGGTAAAGGTTAGAATTGTCAAGAAATATCCGCTAGCCATTTTTTTCACTCCCGTCCGAGCAGACCATTGGGTCGGAACATCAACATCAAGATCAGGACTAGAAATGCAATGGAGTCGCGAGGTAGGACATATCCTATCGAGGCAACCAGAAAGTTTTCGACAATTGCCAGGATTAAGCTGGCGAGAATTGCGCCGGGTAGGCTTCCCATCCCCCCTAAAACGATGATAATAAAGGCTTTATAAGAGGGCAAATCTCCCATTGTCGCAAAAACGCTGTTGTTATACACCCCAACGAGGACGCCGGCTGCTCCAGCCAAAGCTGAACCGAGGAAGAAGTTTGCTGCGATGGATTGATTGAGGTTGACGCCCACTGCTGAAGCCATGTCGCGATCCATTGAGGCGGCTTGCCAGGACAAACCGAGTTTTGTGCGGGTGAGGATCACGTAAACAATTGCTAGAAGGATGACTGTTACCAGCAGGATCAAAACTTGCTTGGCAGTGAAGGAAAAAAGAGCGGTTTTGACAGCCGGCAATCCGGCGCCGCCAGCCGGGAAAGCCCGTTGATACGCACCCATCAGAAAGGGTTTTTGTAACAAGTCGGTAAACATAACAAACATTCCAACGCTGGCTATGAGCGGCACGGTTCTGGGGGAGTTCAACAAATAAAAATAAGTGGAGCGGTAAATCAAAACCCCAAAAATGCCGCTGACGAACATGGCGATTGCCAAAGCTACCCAAAAATTTCCCAGCCGAGTAAACGCCAAGACACCGACAAATGCCCCGACCGTATAAACGCTGGCATGGGCGATGTGTAATACCTTTAGGACGCCATAGACCATGGTTAGCCCGGCGGCCATAAGGATATAAGTGCACGCGAGAATTAGGGCATTTGATAAATTTTGCAGGAGTAGCATAAGGCCTCCGTATAAAGATAAGGGGGCAGTCACTCGACTGCCCCCTTATGGCATAGGTTTAGGGTTTAACAAGCGCCTCGTCGGTGAATTCGTGGTACAGATGGAAAGCTCCATCGCGGACAATTTGCGAGCTAATCGGACGCACCACCTCTCGTTCAGGTGTGTAATACCAGAAAGGACCGCTGGCGACGTCTTCAAAGTTTTTCAGCTCGGAGATGGCTTTCACAATGGCTTGCGGATCGGTGGAGCCGGCGGTGTTGATGGCATAGGCAAGCACCATGACGGCATCGAAGGCAGAAGCGCCGACCATATCCGCTTTTTCACCATAAGTAGCTTCGTATTGTTCAAGGAATAAGCGCGTCATCGGCCGTTCCGAGTCGCGATTTAGGTCGGTAGTAATAATCACTCCCTCGGCAGCTTCACCGGCTAGCTCAATAAACTTAGGTGAGTCGTAGCCCTCTTGACCGATGATGGGGATTTCTAAGCCTTCGTCGCGAGCTTGGCTGACCAAGTTGGCTGCTTCGTTGTAATAGCCGGTGGCATAGACCACTTCTGCACCGGAAGCTTTGATTTTGCCGATGATTGGACGGAATTCAGTTTCGCCGAGCGGATACTTTTCCTCGAGCACAATTTCTAAACCGATCTCTGCTGCGTGCTGTTTGAAGCCCTCAGTCAGAGAAATGCCAAAGTCGTTATCGATGGTAAGAATAGCCACCTTTTTGAGGTTCATCACCTTGCCAACCAATTCTGCACCAACCCGCCCTTGGGTGGTTGCCAGGGTGCCGATGCGATAAATCATATTTCCGGTTTTGGTGATTTCAGGGTGAATAGCGTAGGCTGAGAGCATCGGAATGCCGGCTTCCTGGAAGATGGGGGCGGCTGCTCGGGTTGCGCCAGAGTAAGAGCCAGAAATGGCGGCGACCACTTTATCTTGCTCGATCAATTTCCGGGCGATCGCCGAAGCCTGATCGGGTTTGGCAGCATCGTCATAATAGACAAGCTCTAACGGGCGCCCCAAAACACCCCCGCGTTCGTTGACGATCTTGACGGCAAGTTGGGCAGACTGCAATGCACTGGTGCCATCTGCGGCTGCAAAACCGGTGGTCGGTGAGAAGAACCCGATCTTAATTGGTTCACCAGAGGGAGCAGCAGGTTCTTCCGCTGGAGCTTCGGTAGCTTGGGGCGCTTCGGTTTCTAGCGGCGCTTCTGTCATGGCTGGAGCTTCAGTCACCTCAGGGGCTTGTGGCTGGGCTGGTTGCTCAACCGCTGGGGTAGGGGTGGGTTGCGAGGCGCAACCTGCCAAAATCAGGCTGAGGATGGTAAGGGCGACGAACAAAGAAGAGAGTTTGATTTTCATGGCTACCTCCTTATTGATGGGTGAATTGGGATGCTGTTGGGTTAAGCGAAAAACGGAAGCTTAATTGAGCAATAGGTCACCTCCATTGGTTGAGATCGCGGCAAGGGTTTGTTCATCTTGCCGATTGATAACATGCTGAATGCGAAAAGCGTACTCATTTCCTAGGTGAATGGCTAGATAAAACACGGCCGCTGTTTCTTTACCATCCAGCAGGGTATAGGTTAATCGCTCGATATAAAAGGCGGCTTTACCCGCTTGGGTGTTGAGCAACGTGGCTTCTGCCTCGTTGAGCACATGAGCTTCGATGGAATGGATGGCTCTGATCAGAGGAATACGATACTTTTTTACCAATAATTCATGAATGGATTGGTTTTCTAAGTCCTCTTCAATCAATGTTGGACAGAGGCGCTTTGCAAGGTAGCGTTGTTCATAAACCACAGGCTGATGATTTGCCCAGCGCAAGCGCGCAATATAAATCGTCTCTTCCCCTTTAGCAAGCGATAAGCGATGGGCTACCTTGGTGGGGGCGGGTAAAATTCGTTTCTCAATCAGGGTTGTGCGCGGGGTCTGATTTTGACGGCTGATGTCATCGTTAAAATTGCTAAGGAATAAAAACGGGCGACTGCGCCAGGGATCTTCGACCACATACGTACCTTGACCTTGTTCTGTACGCAGTAATCCCTCATGCAACAAGGTGTCGATGGCTTTTCGCACGGTGCCGCGACTCACCTTAAACTCTTGACACAACTGCCATTCGCCGGGAATTTTTGCCCCAGGCAAAAATTCTCCCTTTAAAATGCGCTGGCGTAAGATTTGACTGAGTTGATAATGTTTTGGAAGGGGCCCTGGGCGAAGCATACCCTATCCTGTACAGATGTATATACAAGTTTGCTGTAAGATATTATAAGCGTTTTGTCCCCTCTGTCAATCCCAATTCATGAAATCGCTAGGCTGTAAGGAGCGGGTGGAAAGGCGTTCAAAGGATGTTATGGTAGCGGGGTAGTTGGTTCGGCGTCGGCGCGATCGCTCGATAGCGGTAAATAAACGCGAAAGGTTGTCCCTTCACCGAGTTTGGATTCCACTTCGATGGAACCTTCGTGATTCTTGACGATCCAATAGGCAATGGATAACCCTAAGCCAAAGCCTTTGCCGTCCTTGGAGCGGGTACGAGATTTTTCGCCGCGATAAAACCGTTCAAAGATATACGGTAAATCCTGCGGAGAAATGCCGGGGCCGTTGTCCGATACGCTTACAATCGCCTGGTGATCACTTTTCTGGAGTGAGACCACTACCTTTCCTCCATTTGGGGTGTAATGAATGGCATTTTGAATCAGATTCACGAAGACTTGTTTGAGTTTGTCCTTATCGGCATACACTTGAACCTGGTCCATTTCGCCCAATTCCAAGGTCACCTTATCTTTGGCGATGACGCGCATTTGTCCTAGCACCTCAATCACGAGGGTGTCTAACTCGACCATCTGTAAATGCAAGGGTAACTTTCCTGATTCGGCTTGGGAGAGGAGCAATAGGTCGCCGACCAAACGAGTCATGCGCTCGACTTCACTCTCTATGCTCTCCATCGACTCTTCGTCTAGCTCTTTCATCATCCGCATCAGATCGATATTCCCCTTGATGACCGTCAAGGGAGTGCGTAATTCATGACCTACATCGGCGAGAAAGCGTCGTTGGGTATTAAATAGATTTTCAAGTCGCCCAAGGGTTTGATTAAAGGCATGAATGAGACGCCCAATTTCGTCATTGGGCGGACCAGTGTAAGGGATGCGTCTTGATAGATCATCGGCGCGGGTAATTTGTAGGGCGGTCTCTGTCACATCTTCAAGGGGAGCTAAAGCCTGGCTGGTGCTGATCCAGCTTGCTAAGCCGGCGATCAGAATCGAGATGAGACTTCCGGCGATCAGGACGATCACCAGCGACTTTTGGGTTGCATCAACGATGGCAAGACTAGCCCCAACTTGAATTGCTCCAATTGGGCGGTCTCCTAAAACCAAAGGGACTGTCAGGACACGCAGATAGATCTCATCAGCCTCGGTTTTTAGCAAGACATCATTGGATATGGGTTTGCTGGCGTTCAGAGAAGCAGCATCCAGAGGTTGGGTTAGATTACGGACGTTCGCAGAGTTTGCGCATAATTTGTTTTCCCGATCCCAAACTTGAATGAAGGTATCTGCCGCAAATTCGATCTCAGGGGTTACGTTAACCGAAAGTTCGCCTTGATCGCTGACATACACAAGGGGCAACACCCGCGCTGCTGAATTGCGCAAGTTTTGCTCAATTTCGTTGGTTAAGCTAAGGCTGACCGAAAGATAAACGGCCACACCAAAGAGCAGAACGATTCCGACAACAATGGCGGTGTACAAAAGAGCCAAACGGGCGCGTAAGGTCATTACTTTTCCATAATAAGAAAGGAGGGGATACCTGAGGAGAAAGTAGTCTGAGCAAGCTAGTTTGATTCGCGTAAGACGTATCCCATGCCGCGCACGGTGTGAATTAAGCGCGGTTCACCACCTTCCTCCAGTTTTTGTCGCAGGTAGCGGACATAAACTTCGATGATATTACTGGCGCCGCCGAAGTCGTATCCCCAAACGCGATCAAAAATCGTATCCCGATCCAAGACTTGACGGGGATTGCGCATGAACAGTTCAAGGAGTTCGTACTCTTTGGCGGTAAGAGAGATGACGCGATCTCCCCGTTTGGCTTGCCGAGCACCAGTGTCGAGGGTCAGATCGGCAAAGCGAAGGATTTGCGGTTGGGCTGGCTGCGCTCGCCGCAGCAAGGCTCGAATGCGGGCAAGCAATTCATCTAGCTCGAAGGGCTTAACCATGTAGTCATCAGCGCCCATGTCTAACCCTTGAATTCGGTCGGTGACAGTATCCTTTGCCGTCAAAATCAGAATCGGCACCGAGCCGCCTGCTCGCAAACGGCGACAGACCTCTAGACCGTCCATACCTGGAAGCATTAGGTCCAAGACAACTACATTGGGTGGATGATCCCGAGCGATGGCTAAGCCGCTCGGCCCATCCGTAGCGGTATCGACTTCATAGCCTTCGTAGGCTAAGCCTCGTTTGAGGAATTTTAAGATCTGTTCATCGTCTTCAATCACTAAGACCCTGGCGCTCATTTTTCTACCTTTCTAGGTCACCGCTTGGGCAATCGCATTCTCCAATGCCTTAATATTATCAGAAATTGTGGCTTTGGAGTTGAACACCGCTGAACCGGCAACAAGGATGGTCGCCCCAGCTCTTACTGCTTCTTCGACCGTGGCGGGAGCAATGCCTCCATCTACTTCGATTTCGATATGGGATAAGTCACGCTCGATTAACATTTGTTTGAGACGGGCAATTTTGGCCGTGCTGGTGGGGATGTAGGATTGACCGCCAAACCCCGGATTGACCGACATGACCAACACCAGATCGACTTCGGGCAGGATTTCTTCAAGGGTTGTCAGCGAGGTAGCGGGGTTCAAGGTTACCCCGGCTTTGATTCCCCCGCTGTGAATTTGTTGGACAAGACGATGAAGATGGGTGCTGGCTTCAACATGAACGGTGAGCAGATCAGCACCGGCGCGAATGAAGTCATCGATGAAAAGCTCTGGATTATCAATCATTAAGTGAACGTCAAGCTCAAAGCCTAGTTCTTGGGCAAGCGGTTTTAGCGCCTTAACGACCAGTGGGCCGACGGTGATATTGGGGACGAAGTGACCATCCATAACATCGACATGGATGAGGTCAACGCCGGCTTCAACTGCTTGACGTACCTCATCGCCAAGGCGGAGGAAATTGGCAGAGAGAATAGAAGGCGCAATGCGTACTTTCATCGCTTCGCCTCAAGTTTTTGGATTCCTGCTTGTCCGGCAACAATGACCAAGCTTGCCATGCCGAGAAATAATCCATGTTCGACAATACCTGCCCGCCAAGCCAATTTTTCTGCCAGTTGGTAGGCGTCCTCGATGCCGTCCTCAAACCAACATTTGGCTAGATAATTTCCGTTATCAGTGGTGGCTGGCGTGCCATCTGCCTCAAGCCACAATTCTGCGCGGCATCCAAGCGTGTTCAGCCAGCGAACGTGAGCTTTGGCAGCATAGGGGATGATTTCGACCGGCAAGGGGCCTTTTTTGCCAAGTTTTGGCACCAATTTTGATTCATCAACGACAACGATGAAGCGGCTGGTATGACTCTCGACAATTTTTTCGCGCAGTAAGGCGCGCCCCAAGCCTTTGATTAAGTTTAGCTGAGGGTCAACTTCATCTGCGCCGTCAACCACGACATCTAATTCGGAGACATCATCCAAACTCACCAAGGGGATTTTCAATGCCCTAGCGCGTGAAGCAGTCTTCTCAGAAGTGGGTACCCCGCAGATATCCTTTAATTCACCTTGCTTGAGTTTCTCACCGAGCAAATCGACAAAATAACTGGTCGTCGAACCGGTACCTAATCCAATGGCCATGCCATTTTGAATGTACTCTAGGGCAGCGGCAGCGGCTTGGGCTTTCAAATCCATCATCGTCTCCTTATGAAAGGGATTTACTTCAGGGTTAACAAAAATGCAACTAACGCATTGATGTCTTCTTCAGGTAAGTCTTTGCCGTAATTTTGATACATTACCCCGGCCGGGTAGCCTTCCATCAGGTGTTTGTCGGGTTCGACAATGGCTTGGCGCAGAAAGTCAGCCGCCGTCATTCCTGCAACAGCAGATTGCGCATAGGTAGCTATTCCGGCTAAACTGGGTCCAACTAGATTCTTACCCGGCTCCAGTGAATGGCAGACGATGCAGCCGGGAGCTTTGTTATCGCCGATCATATTCATTTCATAAAGGGCTTTGCCCCGTTGCACGGGATCAGCATGGTCTTGGGTTTGGGCGGCTTCCTTGGATGAGCAGCCTACAAGAGAAAACACAAGGGCAATTGAAACGCAAATCTGAGTCCAACGAATTTTCATATTTGCCTCGAATCGAGATGAGTTGCAATGTTTGGTAGCATTATTATAATCCACCCTCACCGTATGCTGATCAGGAGGTGTCTTTAGAAAAAAGCCGTAGATCGAAACGGCATGTCGACCTACGGCTCAGGCGCATTTAGGATAAGCAACCCTACTTGATTTCAACCACGGCACCGGCCGCTTCCAATTTGGCTTTGGCGTCGTTGGCAGCTTCCTTGCTGACAGCCTCAAGCACCTTGGAGCCAGGTGTTTCGGCGACATCTTTGGCTTCTTTCAAGCCAAGATTGGTGAGCTGGCGGATGGTCTTAATCACTTCAATCTTCTTCGGACCGGCATCTTTGATGATGACATCAAATTCGGTTTTCTCTTCTTCTTCAGGAGCAGGTGCGGCTGCAGCGGTAGCTGGCCCAACGGCTGCTACTGCGACCGGAGCGGCTGCAGAAACGCCCCATTTCTCTTCCAGTTTTTTGACTAACTCTGCGGCTTCCAACACGCTCAAGCTGCTGAGTTCTTCGACTAATTTGTCTAAATCTGCCATTTTCGTTCTCCTTTTGTATAGAATTAATCTCTTTTCTTAGCTTTACCGTTCTTGTTAGCTAGGTTTTGCGTTCCTTTCAGCATGGTTTTACTCATGCAGGAGTCGGCTCAGGTTGGCTATCCTTTTCAGAATAGGCTTTGAGCACAGCGGCAATTTGTCGCCCTGGTTCGGCAAGCATTCTTGCCAATTGGCTGGCTGGAGCCAGAATCGTGCCGAGCAATTGACCTCGCACGATAGGCAAAGGCGGCAGTTCCGATAGGGCTTGGACGTTTTGTGCTGAAATAAGCTGTTGTTTTAAGTAGCCCCCCTTGACTACCAGGGCTTGATTGGTGCGATTGAACTCGTACAAAGCTTTTGCAAGGGCAGGGGGGTCTTGAAAGGCAAAAGCGATGGCTGTCGAGCCGCTGAAAAGGTTCTCGTCCAGGGGAAAGCCGGCTTCTTTGAAGGCGATGCGAGCGAGAGTATTCTTAACAACGTGAAATTCACCACCGGTTTGACGAATGCGATGACGTAGATCATCAATTTGCTTCATGTTCAAGCCGGTGAACTGGGTGACGTACATCGCTTCACTGCGCGCAGCCCATTCTTTAAGTAGAGCAACCACCTCATTTTTGCGTTCTTTTGAGATTGCCAAAGGAAATTTACCTCCTTTCTAAATAAAAATCTTTGCCTCGCCAATCGACAGGCAAAGATTCTTCTCCCCAAAGAGGGTTAACTTTCGAGAAGTCTCTTCACCTGGGCAGGAAATTAAGCCGTTAGCGGCACCTGCTGTCTTTGGCGAAGAACCAACAGCTTTGTGCTGTAATTACCTTTTACTCGCGCACGACCATGGCTTGCGCCTGAATGGGGTCGACTTTGATGCCCGGCCCCATGGTAGAGCTTAGGGTCACGCGCTTGATGTACGTTCCTTTAGTGGCAGCCGGTTTAGCTTTGCGAACCGCTTCCATTAAGGCTGCCATATTATCATAAAGTTTGCCGCTCTCAAAGGAAACCTTTCCGATCGGCACATGCAGATTGGCAGTTTTATCAACCCGAAATTCGACCCGACCAGCTTTGGCTTCCTTGACTACACGGGGGATATCGGCTGGCATGACAACCGTTCCGGTTTTGGGGCTAGGCATTAAGCCACGCGGCCCTAAGACCTTACCCAAACGGCCAACCTTCCCCATCATTTCTTGGGTGGCGATGGCAATGTCAAAATCTGTCCAGCCAGCTTGGATTTTGGCAATGGTCTCATCATCGTCGACCACGTAATCCGCTCCGGCTTCGCGGGCGAGGGCGGCGCCTTCACCTTGAGCAAACACCAAGACTCGTACGGTTTTACCCAAGCCGTGAGGTAAGACAACCACATCGCGCACTTGTTGATCGGCATGACGGGGGTCGACGCCCAGGCGCATGTGTACTTCTACGGTAGCATCAAAATTTGTGTAAGAGGTCTCCTTGACAAGCTCTAGAGCTTCTTGAGGAGAATAGGCTTGCTGACGGTTGATTTTTTCCGCTGCAGCGCGATATTTTTTCCCATGTTTTGCCATTTTGTTCTCCTTTGTGGTGCTAGCGGGCTGGAAAACCCTCCCACGTTCTCTTAATCTACAATCTGGATGCCCATGTTGCGGGCTGTCCCTTCGATCTGTTTCATCGCTCCTTCAATGTCGAGCGAGTTCAGATCGGGCATTTTAAGCTCAGCGATCTCGCGAATCTGGGCTCGAGTCACTTTGCCCACTTTTTCGCGTGGGGCATTTTTGGAACCTTTCTCAATTCCAGCAGCCTTCTTGAGCAAAACCGAGGCGGGTGGGGTCTTGAGCACAAAGGTAAACGAGCCATCGGTGTAGATGCTGATTTCGGCGGGAATAATCTCGCCAGCCCGATTGGCGGTGCGAGCATTATATTCCTTACAAAATGCCATCAAGTTGATGCCATGTCCGGCTAAGGCAGGCCCAATGGGTGGAGCTGGGTTGGCTTTGCCGGCCACGATTTGTAATCGAACGATTGTCTTAAGTTTCTTTGCCACAGTTCCTTTCTCCTATGTGGTATTAGCGGGTGAAGGGGAACACCCTCCCACCAAACGAGGCTTTGCCTCGCTTTCTCCTTATGCTTTCTCCACTTGTAAAAAGTCTAATTCGACCGGTGTTTCGCGGCCGAAAAAGTTGACCAAGACACGCACTTTGGCGCGTTCCATATCGATCTCCGAAACGGTGCCACGAAAGTCGTTGAACGGCCCATCGATAATGCGCACCCGTTCGCCGGGTCGAAACGTCACTTTGATGCGCGGTGCTTCAGCTTCCATGCGCTTGAGGATTTGCGCCACCTCCTCTGGACGGAGGGGGGTGGGTTGGTTTCCCATACCGACAAAACCGGTGACCCCCGGCGTATTGCGGACGACATACCAGGACTCTTCCGTTAGAATCATATTGACTAAGATATACCCCGGAAAAACGCGCCGTTCAATGGTCTTGCGTTTTCCCTCGCGCACCTCGATTTCCTCTTCGGTCGGCACCACCACATCGAAAATTTTATCCTTCATGCCCATGCTTTCGATCCGTTGCTCTAGGTTATGGCGCACTTTATTCTCATAACCTGAGTAGCAATGGACAACATACCAGGCGCGCCCATCCGATTCGGTCTGTTCACCTTCTCCACCACTCGGCGTGGTTGTCGAAGGTGATGGCTCTACCGATGAATCGGACAAAGAGGCCTGTTTAGCCTCGATATCGGATTGTTGCTGGATGTCCTGGTCGTTTGTTTCCAACATGGTTACAGTCTTTCTATTTATCCAACCAAGTCCTTAGCCACCAATTTGAAAGATCAACGCAAATAGACGCGAGAAGATCAAGTCTAGGAAGCCCATGATAAGGCTCATCCCAAACGTCACAGCCAAAACGATGGCGGTCAGATTGATAGCCTCGCGCCGCGTTGGCCAGTTTACTTTTTTGAGCTCGCCACTCGTCTCACGGAAGTAACGCACAATCGCATTTGGTTGGCGACGCTCAAGACTTTTTTCTGCTTTTGCCACATTGACCTCCAGGTCAAGTATTTACGGACAAAACGCCGCCTGGAGAGACGGCGTTGTTTCTTGCAAGGCAGGCCAGGCAGGACTCGAACCCACAACCGCTCGTTTTGGAGACGAGAGCTCTACCAAATTGAGCTACTGGCCTGTGTGCGTCACCGGGACGAGCATGCGATGGGCAACATCGCCTCGCCCCGGCGCAATTGGACTATTTCGTCTCGCGATGTAAAGTGTGCCGCCGGCAGCGAGGGCAAAACTTTTTCAATTCGATCCGCCCGGGATCGTTGCGGCGGTTTTTCTGCGTTGTATAGTTGCGTTCCTTGCACTCTGTGCACGCCATCGTAATAACGGGGCGAATGTCTTTCTTCGATGCCATAGCTGATTAATTCATCTCGTTTGAGATGCTCTCCTTCTTAGTCCAAGATTTTGGTGATCACGCCGGCGCCGACCGTCAGGCCGCCTTCACGGATGGCAAACTTCGAACCTTGCTCCAACGCCACCGGCACAATCAACTCCACTTCCAAGTTCACATTGTCGCCCGGCATCACCATCTCC
>QEXX01000128.1 GCA_003130835.1 Anaerolineae bacterium
CCGCTTGCTCTGGGGAGTAGCCAGACTATGGATTACCGCTTCCACCCTCAAACTGCTCAACACCTACCCACCCCCAGCAAGTTTTGGGTAATCACCAGCCGAGGTCAGAGGTTTAGTGATCATCTATTACTGGGTTAGGCTGAACATAGCCTCAGCCTGCGAGCGATTCCCCGCTAAATCGTAAATAACCACCGATAGACGATGAGAGCCCAGGCGCGTTTGCCAAGGAAAAGCGTAGGGTGGTTGAATAAACGTATGCAACTTTTTCCCGTCTAGGAAGAGTTCAATCCTCTGGATGCCCAAATCATCTGATCCTTGAATTTGAAAGGTCATGGTGGGAAAGTCTTTTATCGGGTACGTGTTTCCCGTTTGAGGAAAGATGATGTTGACACTGGGCGGGGTATTGTCAACGGTCACTTGGACAAGGGCGGTTTCGACGCGATTTTCTTTGCCAATGACTTGCAACTGGAGCGTGTATAAACCGCTTAATCCTTGGGTATTCCACACTCCCAGTCTGCCCGCTTTGACCGCAGTGGATGTATCTGTCCCGATTTGAATCCAGCGGCGGGGAAACAATCCTTCCCCTAACTGTAGTCGGTAATACTGAAAGTCTTGCCCGGTTGCTGTACCGATGATCTCCACCTCTCCACGTACGTAGGAAAACATCTGCGGAATGGTGATTTGAGCCTGATCTGAGGGGTGCAAGGGTGCTTGGATGCGATCATATTCCTTGGGGGGCAGGGGGATACCCTCTGCCAACGCCCAAGACTGCGCTTCGGGTGGGATGATCAGGTAGCGTTGCTCTTTGACCAGTTCGAGCGGGGTAAAGACGGTTGCCAAGCGACCGGTTTGCTCGTTAATCAGATAGGTCTGAAAGAGCTGATCGGCTTGGCGGGGCTCGAATCCGGCGATAAAGATTTCACTGACGATGGATGGACAATCTGCGTCGGGCAACATTCCGGATGGATCGCACACGCTTAACCTGGTTAGGTTAGGTGGGGCTATCCAATCCTGTGAGGGAAGCCCTTGTGAACTATATTGCATCAGCGCATGCCAGATATTCATCACAGTGGATGGCTTGAGGGTAATGGTCTGGTTTTCTTCGTTGCCCAGCCAGACCGCGATGAGGCGTTGAGGGGTATAGCCAATTACCCAAAATTGATTGGCATGGAAGGTGCGCCCTAATTTTGCTGCGCTGCGCCGGCCGATTTCAAAGGGATTGGGATGCCCAAGGGTTTGCCAGCGGGCAGACTCGTCTGACAAGATATGGGTTAGAAGGTAGGCTAGCTCCGGGCTAATGACCGGTTTCTTCTGGATAAGACGAGGATCGTTGTCGAGATCAAAAAAAGTGTGTCCATTACGCTCGCGCACTTGTCGAACAAGGATTGGAGTGACCTGTGGAGTCTCTTGAGCTGTGTTCCACCCCGAAAGAACCCCTTGATTGGCTAAGACTTGATAGGCTTGAGCGATTTCGAGAATGGATACCTTACTGGAGAAGAAAAACTGCTGGGGGCTTATGCTAATTGCCGAAGTCGAGTTGGGAATTTCGGGCGCAGCGCCGACTTGACGAACGACGTTCAAAACCGTTTGGGCACCGATTTGATTAAATAAGGAGAGAGCAGGTGCAAAATAATCATTGGCGAGTGCAATCCGAGCACGAGTTGGCCCATGAAACTTGCCATCTAGGTTGCCAAGCGTTTCTTCTGAGTTGGGTGGAATATCCCATTGGAGCGTTGCTGGTTGTACCCCCCGAGAGAAAGCTGCCAAATAGACAAACGGGGAGAGCAGCGTGCCGCCAACGTGTTTTTCTAGAGAGTGATATCGAAAGGGGTGTTGCTCGTCTTTGCTTTGAGCCAAGCTTGCAATCGCCAGGATTTCATTGGTCTTGGAGTCAAGGATAAGCGATTGCGCTTGGAGTGGGGAGATAGAAGGTTGGGAAACAAAAGGGACACCCGGCAAGAGGAGGGCAGCCGGGCAGTCGGTCGATGGAGACGGTAGGGCAGCTTCTCCCGCCGTCAGACGAGACATTTGGATTTTGAGCGTACATTCAAGATTATGTTGCAGATCAAGATCGATGGTGGTAACAATCTCCCAGCCGCCGCGCTCGAGCACCTCGATGGGGTAAAGTTTGGAGAGTTGCTGAAGAATGAGTTCGACGTAGGTCGGTTGGTTTCTGTTCAAGTCTATGGCCGAGGGGGCAAATTTTAGTCTCTCCAAATTTAACGAGTCGATTTCTTCTGGCTTGATCCAGCCGCTTTTCCAAAGGCGCACAAGGATATCCCCTGTCCGCTTGCGGACAACTTCAGGAGCATTCAAGGGGTGAATGCCTGGGCTATCAAGAACTGAGACCAACGCTGCGGCTTCCAGAATATCTAATTCTGCAGCCGACTTGTTGAAATAGAGCTTGGCGGCGGTTTCAGCTCCGTAAACCAAAGGCCCAAATTTGGCAGTGTTTAAGAACCAAAGTAAGGTTTGCAGTTTTCCATATTTTTGATCGAGTTGGGCAGCTAAAATCTTCGCCCGCATCGTTTTGCGCCAACCCTCTGGCTCGTTCCATAGTAGCAAATCATGAGCAAGCTGTTGGGAGATGGTATTGAGTTGCAGATGGGTAAAGTGTTGCAGTTTTGGGTTTGAATTTGGGGTGAAATCGGGTTCAAAGGTGGCTATCAGGGTGCGAGCGAGAGGAGAATCAAGGCTAAGCGAGGGAAGTTCGGCAGACGAGTTCGGTGGGTTGAGCCACAGTCGTTCGATGGCTGGGTTCTCCAGGCTGGCGATGACCGTTTTTGCTTCTCGGTCAAGGAATCGGGTCGAAACCTTCAAGGTGCCATTTTGGCTGTCGAGTAGTAGTTCAATCTTTTCTATTGAAGGCAGATCACTCAGGAGATCAGCAGTAATCCATCCAAATCCAAAGATTGAGAAGGTGACTAGTAAGCTGATCCAGGTTGCTGTGATCCAGCCGAGAAGAGGAAATGGATTGCGTTTGTGGGCTTCTTTTCGTCTGCGTCGCTGACGAAGGATATTCGGAACGGTGCTCATGACTAGCTCAAGAGGGGGAGGCGTGCGTCACTTTCTGACGTACTAACTGGAGCAATTCGCGTGCCGATTGCAGCGTCGCGGCGTTAAGATTGCCCATCATTTGCGCTAACTCTTCCACCCTTTGTTCACCGCTGAGGGTTTGGACCTCGGTGACGGTTCGATCGCCAACGATTTTTTTCCGAACCAGCAAGTGCTGGTCGCCAAACGCTGCCAATTGTGGCAGGTGCGTAACGCAGAAAACTTGATGCCGACGGGCTAAGTGCCATAATTTTTCACCGACGATTGTGCCAACCCGTCCGCCAATTCCCTGATCGATTTCATCAAAGATCAGGCAAGGTACATCATCGGCAGCAGCCAAAACGCCCTTTAGAGCCAACATCAACCGCGAGGTTTCCCCCCCGGAGGCAATTTTGACGAGAGGCTTGAACCCTTCACCTGGGTTAGGAGCAATTAAGAATTCCACATGATCGATTCCGTTTAATGCAAAGGAAACTTTTTGCCCATCTTCTAGGGTAAGCCCATCTTGAGCAGCGCAATGGGTGATTTGTACTTGGAAGCGAGCTTTCTCCATGTTGAGTTGTGCCAATTCCCTTTCGATGGCTTGGGCTAAGGTGTAACTGTGCTGACGACGGTTGGCAGATAATTTCAGGGCAGCTTCTTTCAGCGCTTCAAGCAAGTCGAGTTCTGCACGCGTTAAGGCCTCTAGGCGATCAGAAGCAGAGTTGATTTCTTCGAGTTCACGGCGAGCATCTTGGACATAGGATAGGATCGCTTCTAAGGTGTTGCCGTATTTGCGCTTGAGAGATTGGATAAGATTAAGCCGCTCTTCGATGAAGTCCAGGCGTTTCGGGTTATATTCGATCTCCTCTCCGTAACTGCGCAGAGTGCGCACCAGATCATTGATCTGATCAAAAATCCCTTCGGCGGTTTCAAGCAATTGCCCTTGGGATGAGTCGAAACGAACTAAGTTACTTAGGTGGTGAACGACTTCTCCCATCTGTTCGAGAATTGAGGCATGTTCTGGAGAGCCTTCGTCTAGGAGGAGGAGCGATTGTTGGATCAGCGTAGCAAGGTTCTCGGCGTTCGCTAAGCGATTGCGTTCTGCAAGTAATGCTTCTTCTTCATGCGGTTTTAAATGGGCATTTTCAATTTCGGAGATTTGATATTGAAGCATGTCCAGGCGGCGGGCGGCTTCTTGTTCAATCTGGCGCAGATGATTGCGTTCGCGGCGAACTTCCATCAGTTGATGATAAAGCTTTTGATACTCTGCCCGCAAATCATCGTTCTTGGCGTAATTGTCTAACAATCGCAGATGTTGATTGACCTTGAGCAGAGACAAGTGTTCGGATTGCCCGTGAATATCGACCAGGTACTCACCGATCTCCTTTAGGATGGCAAGGTTGACAACCCTTCCGTTTACCCGTGCAACATGGCGTCCGTTGAGACGGATTTCGCGGCCGAGCGAAATGTGTTCACTGTCTTCGTCGAGCTCCTCGCGCCGCAGAATCTCGAGTAGCGGATTGCGTAATCGTGTGGGGATCAGAAAATCCCCTTCGATGATCGCTTTGTCTGCTCCGCTCCGGATTGTGGTCGTGTCGGCTTTTCCACCGATCAGCGCTTCTAGGGCATCCACTAGAATCGATTTGCCTGCCCCGGTTTCGCCGGTCAAGATGACCAAGCCTGGCTCAAAACGTAGGTTGAGTTCTTCAATAATGGCAAAGTTGGAAATGCGCAATTCTTCGAGCATACGCTTGGCTCGATCTAAATCCTAAGTTGAATGCCAGATAGGCGGTAATACACCGAGGAGGTGACCAAAAAAGAGTAAAGAGCTTGCAAGGCAAAGCTGATCAAGCTAGCAAAGCTTCCTGCGGCAAGAGCGTTAATGCTGGCAATAAGGGTCAAGAGCAAGTAAGGCAAAGATCCAAAGGCGGTGGCGAAGGCGATGGTTTGGTAGAGTCGTCTTGAGCGCCTCTTTTGAACGACTGCTCGGCAGATTTCGGCGATGATTGTTCCGGCGATCGGTGATAAGATAATGGCGAAGAACCATAAACGCGGGATGAATTGACTCCCGATAAAGGATAACACGACAGCGATAAAGCTAGTTGAAAGGTAATCATACCAAAGCGCAGTTTCAAAGACCTTTTGCTGACCGCGCACGCAATCTTTACAACGGTAGCCTGTTGGGGTGAGAATGGCACATTTCGGACAAATTGGTTTTTCGCAGGTGCTGCACCGCAGACTTGTCTCGATATTTGGGTGATAAGTACAAGTGAGAGCTGGGGGTTGTTCGTTCATCGTGGTATTCCAGTGGCAGGGTTGCGGTTCATGTGTGGGGTTAGATTTCGATAGAAGTAGCCGGGGTCTTGAAAACGCACAAAGCAGGCATTATGCTCTGCTGCGCACACATCTACTTGGTCCTCGTCTATTAATGGAATGGGGGATTGCCCGTCAATACAAAGCAGGGCATCATGATCGGTGTGGACGATCACTCGCACCGACGATCCTTCTGCTAAGACAATTCCACGGTCAATCGAGAGGTGGGGGGCTACAGCGACAAGAAGGATATTCCGTAGTTCAGGAGGCAAGATCGGACCACCAGCCGCCAGGGCGTAAGCGGTTGAACCCGTGGCCGTGGCAGCAATCAGGGCATCGGCAACGTAGGTGGTCAGATAGCGTCCATCGACATGGGTTTCCAAGTGCACCGGCCGTACAGCTTTGCCACGCCCGACAACAACCTCGTTAAGCACATGGTGTGTGCTTAATTCAAGACCATTGCGTTTATGAGAGCAATAGAGCATCATACGTTTTTCTAACCAGAAATCACCCTTTAAAAGACGGGGCAGGTACTGTTTCCACTCGTTCAAGCGAATCTCCATTAGGAATCCAAAACGGCCGGCATTGATGCCTAGAATCGGAAGATCATACGGCCCGCAAATATGGCCAGCGCGCAGCATCGTGCCATCACCCCCCAGAACAATCAATAAATCGATTTCGTGCTTTTCAATGCTTTGAACTAGTTTCTCTTCATACAGCATTGCCATCAACGATTCCTGGCCCTGCTGTTTGAGAAACTGGGCAATTTTATAGGCCTCTTTGTTTGCCTCCGGCAAGCTCGGATGAGGCGCAATGGCAATTTTTCGGAAGCCTGAAGAAATTTTCTCGTTCACAGGTCTATTATAACCAGATAACGTTGTCTGCGGTTCAAAGATTTGCCAGCCCTTGGCATTGAGCATTATCTTCATCTGATTCAGTTATGCCTGACAGTGTGACTAGCAGGAATTATAATTAAAACTTAGAAGGATTGGATTGGATAATAGAGAGGATAAAGCGATGTGCGATACGATGGTTGCAGTTGGAAAGGCGACGGCAGATGGTTCGGTTATCCTAGCCAAGAATAGTGATCGAGAACCCAATGAAGCGCATGTTTTAGTCCATATTCCTCGTCAACAACATCCCCCTCACAGCAAAGTCAAGTGTACTTATATCGAGATCCCACAGGTTGAAGAAACATACGAGGTCTTTCTGGCAAAGCCATTTTGGATTTGGGGCTGTGAGATGGGTGTGAATGAGTTTGGTGTGGCGATTGGAAATGAGGCGGTATTTACAAAGGAACCGCTTCAGAAGCAGCCGGGATTGATTGGGATGGACTTTATCCGTCTTGCCCTAGAGCGAGCCCAAACAGCTTATCAAGCATTGCTGGTCATTGTTGAGTTATTGGAACAATTTGGTCAAGGAGGGAATTGCGGCTTTGAGCATCCCACCTATTATCATAATTCCTTCATTATTGCGGATCCAAACGAAGCCTGGGTATTGGAAACCGCTGGCAACTATTGGGCGGCTGAGCGAGTCAAGGATGTGCGCAGTATTTCGAATGGTTTGACCATTGGCGAAACTTGGGATGAAGCCTCGCCTGGTTTAGTGGAACATGCCATTGAGAAAGGGTGGTGTAAATCCCGGCGTGATTTTCACTTTGCACGTTGCTATTCCGATTTTCTTTATACACGGCTGGATGGGTGTGTGCC
>QEXX01000129.1 GCA_003130835.1 Anaerolineae bacterium
AAAAAAAGTGGATGTTGATGACTCGGTCATCAACATCCAAGTAACTAACAGACATAGTAGTGGGGTTAAGAAAATAAGTAGTTCAGAGAACACTTCATAATTTTATTGCCCTAAGAATAGGTATGTTGGACGCGAGATAATTATAGATCCTCCACTAGGAGAGACTGTATTCCCAATCGGGTCTCTGGCAGAGATAAATCCACTCGGTAACGAAATGGTACGGGAGTCTTTATCTGGAGAGAATACAATCCAAATTTTAGAGTTTCCCTTAACAAACTCAAAACCATAAGTACCTGACCCAGGAAGGATAGTTTGATTGTATTTATAGTCATTGAGCGCCTCTGTCATAAAAGACAAAGAATGATAAGCGGGAAGCGGATTAAGTTGTTTATCCAACATTTCACCATTACGAAAACCAGACCAATTCATAGTGAACCAAATTGTACTCTTAATGTTTAATGAAATATTACGAGCATATAACCAAACAACATAATCTGCTTTTGCTCTTTGAAATTCATCATTTGGATCAATAATATAATCGTTCTTATTATAAATTAGCCCTCCTTCAGTATGCAACAAAGGCTTATTCGTGAGGCTTCTTAGGTAGTCAACTTTTCCTGCAACTACACCTCCACTCGCCCTCCATGTAGGGAATTCAATTTCCGCCTGAATTGGACTATAAGAAGCATAATATTGTGGGTAACCATGGAAACTAATAAAGTCAAAATAATTTGCACCGTTATTTTGCAGGACACCTTCGATGAAACGAGGAGCTCTTCGTGCGCTTTCGCTTGAACAGTAACCCGGACCTACATTTCGTGGATCACAATCAAGCAACAACCCCCCTAAAACAACTTGAGCATTTGGGTTGGCTTCTTTGACTGCAGGATAAACGACCTTTAACATTTCAGCATAGTAACTTCCCCCATAATCAGGTCTATTGTTATCGCCCCAACATCCAAAAATGCTATCATTTGGCACCAAATTGTGCGCTATATCGGGCTCATTCCAGAGTTCATAATACAAAACATTGTAAGGATATGCACTATACCTCTTTACAACCTGATACATAAAATGTGCAAATTCAGATAGTTTTTCCTGCTTGATTGGACCACAATAGGATCCCTCAACTTTCTGCGCCCAAGTAGGAGTCGAGCGAATGATCAGGATAGTCTGTAATTTACTTCTCGCAGCATTAATTAGGTAACCTTCCATTTTTGAAACATTCTGCCATTGATATCCACCGTTCTCAGTAGGTTGAACATCTGACCACAATAACCCATTAATTCTGATCCAAGTAACATTAGCATCTTGTGCACGATTAGCAATTGCTTCACTGATATCTGAAACTTCAACTCCGAAAATCGTTTGCCCTCGATCTTTGATCACTAACGGTAGATATAACTCATATTGAGGAGTTTGACCTCTTGCAAAATAAACATTACCTAGTATCACCATAAAACATGTCAAGAGTATTCCCCATAATGTAAGCTTTGATTTTTGATTCATGTCTATATTCCTCCATAATAAAACTCATAGATACTGAACCAAGCTAAAATAGTAAGCATCAACAATAGGTTAACAAATAACCATATCCTAAAGGGTGAGAACCTTTTTTCATTGCTTAATATTATTAAAATACGGTCGATTCCTGTGCAGAGAGCTGAACTTAATGGCAATATAGCAGGAAGAAAATAACGAGCTACTGGAAGTAATAATTTATCATCCCAGTTAAGCTCACCTCGCAATAAAACAAAAGAAAGCTGAATTAGTATACTGATCGTAAAGAAAGTAAGTAGCCTCCATTTTCCCTTGATCTGTTGTAGTATAGATAAAACTATACCACAAAATACAAGGATGGTAAGCCCAAATAGGACATCATAGCTCCATTTTCCTACCAAGGGTACATGTGCCCATCCAAATTGACCCCAAAAAGTGCGAAAGATTGATTGTAGAGATTGCGCATAAAACCACCCCACCCCTTTAATATCCACGATGCTCCAAAAATATACGGGATTAATTCTGCCCTTCGAAAGCCACCGGCTGGAGAGATCACTTAGGACCGGAACGGTGACTTCTGCCGAGCCATTACGGACTAGGTTTCGAAATGAGTTTCCCTGCCATGAACCTGCAGAAGCTTGAGCATTGGCATAATGAGGGGTTTCTGACGAAATATACAATCCCTCTGCCATAACGATTCCGTCAATATAAAGCTGAGTGCCTTCAATTAGATTATCAGTTGAAAGTACTAGCCAACCCTGCTGGGCTTCGGAAGGGATCAGATAATATCGTCGAAAAAATTGGGGTTGAGTGGTGAGGGATATTTCCTTTTTCTCACCAACGGATTTTCCATCGATTATCAGTTCCAAAAAGTTCCCTTGGCTGTTCTCTTTTGCCCACATCCATGCCCCTACCGTAACCGCTTTGCCTCGGAGTTTCTTCAGGTCATCCAGCGGTATAGCCTGACGAAGGGAGCTCCCCTGCTCTATAACAAAGATTCGCCTCCCTACCGGTGCTGATGCAAACTCACTCCGCAAGCCTACTAAAGAGTTGGAATAAAAAAACAACGGGGTTTTCTTCTGCCGATCAAAAGCCAAGGTTATTCCAGCAACCATAAGAATACCAATCAGAGCAAAGCGCGTCCATTCAAGGCGTTTGCGTAACGGAACAGCCAAAATCAATGCAAGCGGAGTAAGAGGAATCACAATCCAAGCTGTTGCTTTCGTAAAATAACACAATACAACAGAAAGGATGAAGAGCAGTAAGCGCCAAAAACTCAACTTTCCCACAATCAGACTGCCAGCCATCCAAAAAAATATGGATGCGAATGCAATTGCTCCAACATCATTGTTGACCGCTGTCATCAAGTCAACAAATCCCGGCAGAGTTGCTAAAAAAAGTGGTATCAGTATTGCAAGATCATGCTGCTTTCCAAACCATTCTTCGGATGCTTTTTTACCAACCCATACGGTAAAAATAAAAAGACCCCATGAAACC
This sequence comes from Anaerolineae bacterium, assembly GCA_003130835.1. Lineage (GTDB taxonomy): Bacteria > Chloroflexota > Anaerolineae > Anaerolineales > UBA4823 > NAK19. Next base: position 2,998 of record QEXX01000129.1, read on the forward strand.
ATTCGAGCCAAGTACAGTTGTACCGTAACATCCACATTGGAAACTAATCGCAAAGGCAAGGAAGCCAGAAAATAGTACAACGGTTGATCATCCGTTTGACTGATACCAATCCAAGCTGCTTGATCCAAGTCTATTAAGTTAGGGGTCCATCCCATATCACGAAAGAAATCATGCTCAACCATCGATGCAGATAGTTCACGGCGAAACGCATAGTCTACATCGTCCGGTGTTGGAACATGCTCCAGACGACTAAATAACCACACATACTCGAAGTGCCCCGGCTCATCATAGTGCTGCCACGGGGGAACAAGAAACAGGTACACCAAACCATTCAAGGCAGCCACCGTCAAAATCAACCAGGCTGCTATCGATTTAGAATTAGATCTAGGTTGTATGGTTGAAGTCATAATAAAGCAAAGTCAAAGGTGTTCTAGCGGTGATCGTTATCGAGTAGATATGAACTCGAAACATCTTGTCTACCGAACACTAACCATAACCTACGCAACTACGCGACGCTGATCATTTACCGCGTGTACTAATACGCCCCTCTCCCCCTTAGCACCACAAACACCGTCTTAAGTAAGATATAAAAGTCCAACCACAGGGAATAATTCTGCACGTAGTACAAATCCTCTTCGGTGTGTTCGTGCATGGGTTTGTCGCTGCGCCCGTTCACCTGCCACCAGCCGGTAATGCCCTGCGGCACGGTAAAGCGCTTGCGCTGCCAGAGCTCATATTGCTCCACTAAGTGCGGCATTTCGGGGCGCGGACCGACCAAACTCATCTCCCCTTTGAGGACATTGAAAAACTGTGGCAGTTCGTCCAAACTGGTGCGGCGGATAAAACGCCCGACCCGCGTCACGCGCGGATCGGGCTTATTCTTGCGCTGATGGATACGTCCGTTTTCATCCAATTCTTCGATCACATGGCGCATTTGGTCAGCATGGGCAACCATGGAGCGAAATTTGAGCATCTCAAACAGCTTGCCGTTCTCGCCCACGCGCAATTGACGAAAAAGGATTGGCCCAGGCGAATCTAATTTAATCGCCAGCGCGATCAAGCCCATCACAGGCAGCAAGAAAGGCATCAAGAAGAGAGTAATCACGATATCAAATGCCCGTTTGAAAAGACGTTGGGTGTCATTGAGCGCCGGAGCGCGCAAGTCGATCAAGGGCACACCGGCCAACTCTTCCACCCGCGCCTGGTGGAGTGCTAAGGTGTAATAATCCGGCACAACCCATACCCGCACTGGCAATTCATGCAATTCGGCAACTAAGAGGGAGATTTTCGCCGCCACCCGAGAGGGTAAAGCAAAGATGACATCGTCAATGTGTTTGCTTTGGATGATCTCCCGTGCGATTGCCAGCCCGCCCAGCACCTCAGGATTCTGCTGTTTTTTGGGATCATCATCCAAAAAGCCGACCAACTCTAGGTTAGGGTTGTGTATCTGGCTGATTTCTTTTGCAACCCGCCTCCCGACCGGACCGGCTCCTAAAATTAACACGCGATGGGTCTGCCCATTGGCAGACGGGGCAAGAAAGCGAAAGTATAGGCGGTGCAGGGAATGAGCAAGGATAATTGCGCCGTATGCAAGCCCAGCAAAGGAGAGGAACAAAGCGCGCGAGAGCTCACGGTAGGTCAGGTACAGCGTCCCTGCCAACATGATGGTCGCCATCACCGAGCCAAGCGTCAGGCTATTCATCTCCTGAACAACTCGGAAGTGGCGTCGTCCGTCAT
>QEXX01000130.1 GCA_003130835.1 Anaerolineae bacterium
CCTACTCGGCGTATTCAAAGATATACAGCGAAAAATCCCACGCAGGCTGGTAGCCGGCTTTGGCTAAAGCCTCTAAAATTGGCGCTTGCAGAGGGGCGATCCAGGCGGCTTTTCGGTAGCCGTTTTGGGCAGCTAAGTTGGCAAAATCCGCCAAAAGTCCTTCGAGTTCCTGCGGCTCACAGGCAACCCAGCGAATCATCAAGCTTTTCCCCTCATCTTCGTCATCCTCTTCGACACACACCAAAGCCGTTCGCCCCCGCCACCAATAGGCTTGGGAGGCGGCCACATAGCGCTGCAGATAAGCCAGGCGTGGCTTTGCCCACTGCCAACCCAAATCGACCAGCTCAAAACACAACGGCAAAAGGGGGCTTTGACTGGCAAAGGCAAAAGCCTCTGCCAATTCCTCTTCCCAGATCAAGCAAAAATCAGACGCCTGCCCTTCAGCTTGGGCTTGCCTATCATAAGCGCCAAACTCAGCTACCTTGTGAAAGCCCAGCTTCTCACAAATGCGATGGACGGCGATACGCTTGGAAGCGGTGGCTAAACGCACTACACCCTTGCCTAAGGCTCGCCAGCGTTCCATAAGGTATCGATGGATGTGGGTGGCAAAACCGCGCCCTTCAAACTCGGGATGTACCCGTAGCCCCTCCAACCACCATTCATCCTCCGCCAAGCGAGTTAGCTTGCCCAAGCCAGCCAGGCGCTCGCCGTATTCCGCCACGGCTAAAAACCCCGCTGCATCTGCCAGCCAATCTTGCCAGACAAAAGGGATGTAATCCTGCCCATTCCAAATCTGACGCGTCAGTTCGAGCACGCGGGGCGTATCCAACGGCAGCACCGCTCGGCAGACCAATTGTGGTGAAGAGGAAGTCGGGTCTGGCAAAACTGGGTTCATCCTTCGGGAAAGATTTGGGATAAGATTTCTGGCGCATACGTGGCAACCATCTGCGCCGAAAGCCCATTTTGGCGGCAAATTTCAGCGTACAGATTGGCACTGGGGCGGCGCGTGCGTTGCTGAGTCTTCTCATCCAACGCCCACAAGCCAAAGCGCTGCGTCCATCCCCGCTCCCACTCAAAGTTATCCACCAATGACCAATGGAAATACCCCTTGAGGGGGATATTGAAGTTAACCGCCCTCCAAAGCTGATGCAGGTGCCCGGCAAGATAGCGCGGGCGCAGCCGGTCTTCGGAGTCGTTGACGCCGTTCTCGGTGATGATGATCGGAAGGTTGGCGCGTTGCGCCCACTGGATAGCGCGGAAAAAGCCCAGCGGTTCGTTGGCGATAAACGCTCCTTCGCTGACATCCGCCCCTTCGGGAAAGAAGCGCCGCGCAAACACTTCGGAGGCTTTGGTCAGGTCAAAGGCCACTCGCGAACGCGTGTAATAGTTCAAACCGAAGAAATCTTGCGTGCCTTTGGCTTCTGGCACGTTACGCCGAAAAATCAAGACGCTCAGCTTGCCATTGGCTAGAGGCTGGGTGATCAGCTCATTAAGAGCTTGATGAAGGGTGCGGGTCGTCCAGCGGTCAAGCGGTGACCATTCCTTGGCGGGCAACAAGTCTTGGTAGTGGTGTGCCATCCCGACCCGCGCCGTGGGTTGAACAGCATGGAGGGTGCGATAAGCGCTGGCATGAGCGCGCAAGAGATTGACAGCGCTTTTGACGGCAGCCTCAAAGCTGCTCTTGCCGGGTGGCCAAAGGCCTTGAACATAACCAAAGATCAGGTATAAATTTGGCTCGTTAAAGGTGACCCAATAGTTAACGTACTCCTTTAACGCCTCAACAACCTTTTTGGTATATCGAGTAAATCGCTCCACCGAATGATCGTTTTCCCACGCGCCTTCTTCCAAGAACCACATCGGTTCAGAGAAGTGATGCAAGGTGACCAACGGAGTCATATTGCGTTCGGCTAAGCCGCGCATCATCTCCCGGTAGTGTTCGATCGCTTCCTCGTCCCACTTATCAGGGGTGGGTTGGATGCGGCTCCATTCGATGGATAAGCGATGGGCATTTTGGTTGCCCTCGGCGGCGCGGTCGAAATCTTCGCGCCAGCGGCCACCCCACCAATCGCAGGCTAAACCGCATTGATGCCCGTGAACAATATGACCTTGCTCTTCCCACCAATGCCAGGAATTAAGCAAGTTATTGCCTTCAACCTGATGAGAGGACGTCGCCGTGCCCCATAAGAAACCACGCGGAAATTGAAAAATTGCCTCAGGCATAGCTCCCTCGTCATGGAAAGTTTGTAAGGTATTTTAACCCTAAAGGCAGCCTTGGGGGGTTGAAGTTTGAACAAAATTGACCCGCGAGGGATTTGGCGGGGTGTGCCTTTGCGTTGGGACGTACACAAAAATTATGTACTCACCTTACCCGGTAGCGCGAGATTTATCTCGTGGTTTCAGGCGACATGAATGTCGCGGCACGAATGAACTGCGTAACGTCAGTTATGTATTGGTTCTTGTGTTCCTTCTTATCCTGACCCATGCCTGGCTGCCAAAAGCGGTTTTGGCATCACGCGCTCCTTCAAGATCAACGATCCACCTGCAGGGTGGACGTCCTCGTCCGCCCAGTTCCGCAGGCGCGGACGACTGCGACTCCGAAGAAGAGAAAGTGCAACCACCTGCATCCCTGCCATGCTTGAGACGTTAGTAAAAGGCGGCTTTAGGTGCCAACCGTGCACAGCACAGCCAAAAATATACCAATGTCGATCTCACCAAAGCGCCTCTTCGGCTGATGGGGAAGGGTGCAAGAGTCATCTTGAGAGATATCTTGGGACACCCTTCGGAATAGACGCGTCTCTCCGCCCACAACCACCGATTTTGGTTAAAAACCTTGACATAGAACGATTGTTCGTGTTATATTAATAGCACAAATAATCTACAAATCCAGAACAGGAGCGGCCCTGCCTCTCCTTCTCGGATGATTGGGTTTCGTTTCTAAGGAGAAACCAGCATGATGGCAAGACGCAAAAATCAGCAAATGCAAGAACGTCATCGGCGCATCGTGACGGTCTTGCATGAATTCTTAACCGACCTCGGCTATCCTCCCTCGATTCGAGAAATTTGTGTCCGCACGGGCATTACCTCTACCTCGATGGTCAACCGCTACCTCGATCAATTAGAAGAATGGGGTATCATCGAGCGGGATGGCGGCATCTCGCGCGGCATTCGTTTGCTGCGCAGCCCAGCCGAGTTGGGCATGAATCTCTATGGCACCATGCGCCAAAAAGCCCAAGCCCTTGCCGATGAGCTTTTGCAAATTCCCATTCTTGGGCGCATCCAAGCCGGTGAACCCCTGCCCCTGCCAGGTTCCGATTTTGCCCGCTTCGACCCCGAACACGCGGTTGCGGTTGCCAGCAGTTTGTTCTCCAAACGCGATCAAGCCAACGACCTGTTTGCCCTTGAAGTGCGTGGAGACTCGATGATCGACGCCATGATCAACGATGGCGACATTGTCATCATGCGGCCGGTCAAAGAGGTGCACAATGGCGAAATGGTCGCCGTGTGGCTGAAAGATGTTGAGGAGACTACGCTGAAATATTTCTACAAAGAAAACGGGCGCGTGCGTCTGCAGCCAGCCAATCCAGCTTACAAACCGATCATCATTGACCGCCCCGAAAATGTGGAAGTGCAGGGCAAGGTCGTGATGGTCATCCGCAAGTTCGACGGCGAGGCGATCCCTACTTCCTAGCGGTCGGTGCAGGAGATCAGCGGTAAATAGGTGCGAATAGGAAAATACAAGCGCGCTACCCATAGGTCATGGTCGGAAGCACGAATGGGCGTGTCGTCGCGGCTTGTCCAGACATAGGGATAATCGGCGTTTAGGTGCAAGGGGGTAATTTGGTCTGCCTGCAAGCCTTTGCCGGGCTCCAAAAAGAGATAATCGATATTTTGCGAAATACCCCGATAAACGTAAGAATAGCGTTGTTGCGCATCGACGGCTTGGGTCAAATCCATCAGCCCCGTAGCGAGCAATTTTTGCACAGGGATGGAGGTCGGAAAGTCGTTGAGATCACCGGCGAGAAGCAAGGGGGTGTCGGGGAATTCCAGTCGAAGGCGTCGCACGAGATCAGCCGTGAACTCAGCTTCTTGGATGCGGCGGGGTAAGGTATAAAGCTCCCGAGGGGTATCTTCTACTTTGGATTTCCAATGGCTGACGATCACAATCACCTGCAGGGCTTTCATGCCTTCCAAATGCGCCTCAAGCTCCAGCTTGACCACCAAAGGAGGCCGTAAAAACAGGCGGTTACCATCCAAGCTGCCATCGCCATCGCGGTCGCAAGTCAAAAGGTTTTGCGGGTAACGGACGTTTTGATTGCCATCCGGGCCTAAGCCATCCACCAAATCGGTACAACCCTGTTCCTGGCGTACATCGGTGACGCGAAAGCGATCGGCGCGGTAAAGCAAGGCGATATCCAGCCCACGCAGATCGGCCGAGTCTTCCCAAATGAATTCGTACGGAGCACGCAGAACCGAGTGGGCGAGCAAATCCCGTAAGACCTGTTCGTTTTCGGCTTCTTGAAGGGCGACCAGATCCGCTTCGCCGAGCACTTCCTGCAAGACCAGGGCGCGCTTGCGCAAGCGGCGTTGATATTCAGGCTTGGAAAGGATGGTATCGTTAACGTTCGGGTCATCTTCAGCGTCGAAAAGGTTGGCGAGGTTAAAGGTTGCCATGCGAAAGGCGTTGGGTGCTGTGAGCGCAGGAGCTTGAGGCACTCCCCAAAAGGGCGACTCTAAGATGCTTGGCTGCTCCAACAGATCTATGCGGTAGGCTTCATAAGCTTCATTAAGGACACCCACAATATTTTGAACTTGATCGCCCACTTTGAGAGCCGGGTTTAGGGCATAATCCCCGCCTTCATCCACGCCAAAGACCCCACCGGTGCCACGCACATCGTTGTAAAACAAGCGCGTCACTTCTAAGGACGCAGGCATCAACCAAGTCGTGTCATACGAATCGGTCGGCCCGATCACGTTGGCAGAGACAACGCGCACCAACATCCCCTCACGGGCTTCGAAATAGCGCTGAGAATCAGTGTCTTTTTGGGGCGGGAGGAGCTCTTCGGCCTCCGGAAGTAGATTATCGGACGAGAGCAGGGTAATTTGGTAAGCACTGCTATCCAATTGGGTACGCCCAAACGCTTCGCGCACCGTACCCGCCACCTGAATCAAGTCCCCCTGACGCACAACCTCTGCCCTTGGGCTAAGGAAAACCCACAGCGCGTCGGAGGTTCTGGGGTCTAAGTCGCAATTGGTTTGTTGGAGAGCGATCAAGCCACGCCTCTGGTCGAAATCGGCCGTCACGATGCCCTGCACATAGACAAACTGACCTTGCCAATTGGAATAGAAGCCCGTCCCTTGAATTTGGCAGATTGGAATCAGGGTTTGGCTTTGAGCTGCCCTGGGTAAGGAAAGCATCAGCCCGAAGACGCACCAAAGCAGCGCTAGCCTCAGCAAAGCGCTCAGCCGCGAACCTTGGTGTGCACTTCTCATCGTCCAAGAGGAAAGACCAATCGCTCACCCTCCTGAATGAGGGGATTTAACTTAATTGTACGAAACAAGGAAAAAAGGTCAAGCGATTTTGAGGCTCGAATTAGTGCGGTTCGGCAAAGATGTAGCGTGCCACACAGAACCCCAAAGTAACCGTTTGCCCTTCGACCAGGAGCGTAATGGTCTGATTAAAAGGCAAGATTTCGGTAATTTGAGCCGCCTTGCCGGGCATAAGTTGATGGGCTTCCAAAAAAGCCAGCAGATCGGGGTCCTGTTCCGCCAGCTCATGGACGCGGCGGATGAGCAGCCTATCGCCGACCTTAAAGTCGAGCAAGGGTTGCCAATGGGCAACCACATGCTCAAAGCCCGGCAACGGGTTGCCATGCGGGCAAAGTTGGGGGTTTTCGAGGTTGTTTTGCAAGGCTTCTTCCAGCTCGGCAGAAACCGTGTGTTCGATGGAGTGCGCCTGAGAGTGGGTTTTTGACCAATCTAGCATGCGTATCAGCAGCCATTCGGTGAGCATGTGACGCCGCATGACCGATCGCGCTGCCGCGCGGCCTTGTTCGGTCAGGCGCGGGCCGCTTTTTTCGTCCATGGTAACCAAGCCGTCGCGGGTCATGCGTTTTAACGTGTTGGTAACCGTGGGCGGGGTGACGCCAAGCAGCTCCGCCAGGCGGGCGCCTACCACGGGCTCTCCGTCTCGCTCCAAAACCAACAAAAGGCTCAGATAGTCTTCAATCGTAGGGGTGAGTTTGGTTGACATTTTTTCCCAAACCAATGATGACATTCATCAGGGTTGACAAGACCCTGTTCTTATTCTATCATAAAGCATGAAATTAGAATATACTAATATTAGAGATTAGCATAGGTAAAAATCATGCCTCACGAGACCCGAAGATCAAGGCTTTCCAGAGAATCCGCTCCGCAGAACGAGAATCCCTCTGAGCAACTCCTGCCCTTGAGCGAATTGGAGAGCGGGCAGCAAGCTACTTTTGTCGAGTTGCGTGGGGGCTGGGGTATGAAAGGGCGCATAACTTCGCTGGGTTTCACGCCGGGGGTTTCAATCTTGATGATTCAGAATTACGGCTGGGGGCCGCTGATTGTCGAAGTGCGCGGCACTCGGGTTGCTTTGGGGCGACATGAGGCAAACCGCATCCTCGTCCAACGGAGTCCATCATGAACGATTGTCATCCTGCCGACGTTGCAGTCCAAAAAACCGAGCTGAGAAGCCAGGGCAGGCTTCCCTTAATCGCCTTGGCAGGCCAACCCAATATGGGGAAATCAACCCTCTTCAACCTCTTAACCGGGTTGAATCAACATGTGGGCAATTGGCCCGGCAAGACGATTGAACGACGCGAAGGGACTTTTCATGACAACGGGCGCTCGCTGCGCCTAATTGACTTGCCCGGCACCTACAGTCTGACGGCAAATTCCCCCGAAGAGCTGATTGCCCGCGAATTTATCCTGCGCGAGCAGCCGGATTTGGTGATTGCCGTGGTCAGCGCAGCTAACTTGGAACGCAGTTTGTATTTGGTGGCTGAATTGATTAGTTTGCCCACCCCCCTGGTGGTGGCATTGAACATGATGGATGTCGCTGAAATGGAGGGCTATCGCATCGATGTCGATATTCTCCAAGCTGCTTTGGGCGTTCCGGTCGTCCCTCTGGTGGCAACCCGTGCGCAAGGGGTGCGCGAGCTTCTGCAGGTGGTCGATCAAGTCCTGAAAGGTGAGCGGGTGCTGATGCCCCGTTTGCCGGAGATTCGCGCCGACCATCAGCAAGCCTTGAAAGACATCCAAAATTTGATTTGCGGTTACGTTCCGCCTCCTTACCCGCTTGAGTGGACAGCGTTAAAACTGCTCGAGGGTGATGCCGAACTCACCCGCCTCATGCAAGAAACGCTGCCTCCAGAACGCTGGGAGGCGGTACACGACCTCTTACGCGCCCACGACGATGCGCTGCTGGCTGTAGCTTCCGGGCGGTATGAGTGGATCAACCGCGTGATGCGCGCCGCGGTTGCCCGTCCCCCGGTTGGACAGATCAGCCTGACCGAGCGTCTCGACCGTTGGGCAACCCATCCAGTCCTTGGTTTTGCGATTTTAGCCCTGATTCTGGGAGCAGTGTTCTGGGTAACCTTTACGCTGGGATCGCCATTGCAAGCCTGGCTAGAGACCCACGTCGTGGAAGGCTTGGCAACGCTTGCCGCCGCTGGGCTTGCCTCTGCCCCGCCTTGGTTGCAGAGCTTGGTTGTCGATGGCATCATCGGCGGCGTTGGTTCGGTAATCACCTTTGTCCCCATTTTGGCGATCTTCTTTGCTGCCTTTGGGCTGTTGGAAGATGTCGGCTACATGGCGCGCGCCGCCTATGTCATGGATAACTTCATGCACCTGATGGGCTTGCACGGCAAATCCTTTTTGCCCCTCTTCTTGGGTTTCGGTTGCAATGTGCCGGCGGTGATGGGCACGCGGGTGATCGATTCGTGGTCGGCACGTTTGGTGACCATCCTGATCGCCCCCTTCATCCCCTGTACAGCACGCATGGCAGTGGTTGCCTTTTTAGCCGGAGCTTTCTTCGGACAATCTGCCACACTAGTCTCGTGGGGTTTAGCCCTGCTGTCATTAGCGATGTTGGTGCTCAGTGGGGTAATGCTAAACGGACTGCTCTTCAAGGGCAAACGCTCGGCGTTCATTATGGAAATGCCTCTCTATCATATTCCCAACTGGCGCACGATTGCTTTATTGGTCTGGCAGCGCACCTTAGCTTTCCTCAAGAAAGCCGGCACGGTAATTCTGGGGTTTTCGATGTTGATTTGGCTGCTCTCTACTCTGCCGGGCGGTGAATTGGAAAACAGCTTCTTGGCGATGTTCGGCAAGCTGGTCGAACCGATCGGGCGTTGGATGGGTTTCGATTGGCGGCTCACGGTCGCCTTGCTGACCAGCTTCCTCGCCAAAGAGAATGCCATTGCCACCCTCAGCGTGGTATTCGGCAGCAGTGAGGAGGGCGGGCTTTCTCAAATCCTGGTGGCTACCTACTCCCCGGCTGTGGCGCTGAGCTTCCTGACAGCCACCATGCTGTTCATCCCCTGCGCTGCCACGTTAGCGGCCATCAAGCAAGAAGCCGGTTCATGGCGCTGGGCGTTGGTGAACATCGCCTTGATGTTAGCCCTCTCCATCGGTGTCAGCAGTCTTGTTTTTTGGCTGGCGAAAGGCTGGGGTTGGTAAGATGCTCGACCGTTTGCTGATTGAGATGGAAGGCTCACAAACCCTAAGCGTTGAGAGATTAGCCACGCGCTTGAACACCACCCCTGCCTTAATCCAGATGATGCTCGAACATTTGGAGCGTCAAGGGCGGGTCGAAGCAGTTGAGTTCTGTCAAGACGGGTGTGAAGGCTGTCCGCTCGGTGCGCTGTGCGAGGTGGAAAAACGCCAGCGGCTGTGGCAGTTAAAACACAAGCCTTAGCGCAAACCCTATTCGGAACAGATTAGGGCTTCCTCACCCACTCCAACGGAGCAACCGCCACCTCACCGGAGGTCAATGTTGCAGCCCAAGGCCACCCGGCGGTAGTGAGATACCATTGTCCGTTAGCTGGGTTATACACCCATTCCGGCGCATGAACTTCTAAGCGCGTCAACAAGGTAGGAGAACGCGCCGCGCCGCGGTAAACACCAAAATCGTACGGGTTATCGGCATGGAAAACCAGCGTATCGTTGTAACTCGGGCGATTCAGCCAGATTTTGAACATCAGCAAGATACCGTGCCAGAAAAACGAGTCGTTATTATAGGTGAGCGAGAGATAATAATGATTTTGATAGCGCACGACAAAGGGTGATTCCATGGAAGCAAAGGGAGAATTGCGTTCACTACCCCAACTGCTGCGCAGGGCAGTGCGAATGTATTGCCAGTAGGTTAGGTCAAACGATTGATACACGTCAATCTGAGAAAAGTACCAACCGCGCGCCGTGGTGTAAAGCAACCACTGCTTCGGGGCAACTTGCAACACCATCCCATCGCGAAAGAACTTGTGATACGGGGCGGTGAGGGTAATCTGATGGTTTTCCCAAAGGATGCCATCTTTAGAGGTCATTTGGTGTAGTTTGTGGGGAGACCAGAAGAGGTGATACTGCCCTTCGCTGAAGATCACATGCGGCGCCCAAGCCAACTCGCCGAAATCGGCGATGGGCGCCTGTTCTGTCATGCCTGAAGCGGGCGGGAAGTCGCGGCTCACCCCGACGGCGAAGTATTTCTCCTGATTGAAATCCCCCTCCGTCAACGAGGTGATGCCGATCAACCGCCAGTCGCCCTTGGCGTCTTGATAGAGGGTGTGATCGTTGATATACGAGCCGTATTGTTGGGGTTGGAACAGCTTTTGCCACTCCCCGCGGATGCTCGGCACGAAGACCGGAGAAGGCTCAAAGGTCGGTCGGGCGGTCACTTCGCCGAGCAACACAGGCGGTGTCTTGTCCTTTGGGACACACCACACCCGGTAGCTGCCCCCCAACCCGCGATGTAGGAACGAGCCATATTTGGCTTGACCGATTTCTTGCCAACCTTGCAGGGTCTTGAGTTCGATGCGGTATGTTTCCTTTTCCGGGTCGGCGATCCAGCCCAAATGCACCCAACCCGGCCCGCTGACCGTTTGCACCCCGACCTGTGCTTGCGCAGCGGCGACGGCTTCGCGAGGCAGTGAGCCGTAGAAGTCGGTTTGCAACGGCGACTCCACATAAACCCGCACGCCAATTTCCAAGACCAGCACCAGGAGAAATAGGATGCCAATAACCCAACCTATGCGTCTCAGAATTCGTCTCATCTGCTCACTTACCTACAGAGTCGCGATCGCTCATCGAGTGAACGAGGCTTCCAGTGCCGAATGGCAAGCAACCATGCGCTATATGAAAGGATAGCTGTCTTAGTCAGTTGCTCCATTTCATGAGCATCGATGCTCCACGCTCGCCCGTCATCCCTCCTCTGACCAACGACTGATTTGATCTAACCGGCTCAATTCCTCTGCAGTCAATTTGACTTCAAGCGCACCGAGGATCTCCTTCAATTGCTCGACTGTATTCGCCCCAACGATGGGACTAGTGATGGTTGGCTGATGCATCACCCATGCCAGAGCAATTTGCAGCACCGTTTTCCCTTTCTGCTTAGCAATTTCTTCGAGTTGGTCGATGATGCGGAAATTGCGCTCGGTGAAGGCGGAGTGCAGGTTATAGCCGCGTGTGCCTTCTTGTGGTTGATAGTTAAGAGTAGGTCACGGCAACCGATGACCTACTCTCTACCTCAAATACAATCAAGAAATCTAACATTCTATTCCATATGTGGTTGCCAGACTTCCCACACTTTACCTACCAAATCAGGGCCTGGTTTGAGAGTAGGTTTACCCGGTTCCCAACCGGCTGGAGTCACTTCTTTTCCTCCCGTGGCACGGACATGTTGAAATGCTTGAATTTGCCGAATCGTCTCTGCCAACTTGCGTCCCACCGGCGGAGTGAGCACTTCCATAGCCTGAATAACGCCATCGGGGTCAATGATGAACCGACCGCGCAGTTCTATTCCCTGATTTTCATCCCAAACCCCATAAGCTCGGCCGACATTTCCTGCTTGATCGGATGCCATGTGGAAAGGAACCCCTCCCTTAACCATTTTGACCAGTTCATGGTCGTTCCACATTTTATGCACGAAATGACTATCCACGCTGACCGAGATCACTTCAACCCCCAATTTTTGCAAGACAGTATATTGAGCGGCGACCGCCGCTACTTCCGTTGCTCAGACGAAGGTAAAGTCACCAGGATAAAAACACAATAACACCCACTTGCCGGCAAAATCCGACAATTTGACGGTTGTGAATTCACCCCGATAATAAGCCGGCGCGGTAAAGTCTGGTGCTTTCTGACCCACACGAACTGTCATTTTTACCTCCTTTTGGTTAGATATTGATGGAGATAATGAAGGTTGGGATGCTGGTTCAGGTTCTCCAACAACCGAACCTGACACTCTGGCACAACTGACTGTTTCTGGCATAGTACCTCCTTACAAAAAGATTTAAACCACCTTTTTCTTCCTTGTTTTTGTGAATACCTCCATAGAGTTAATTATATTGTAGCATAGGACCCGTTTAAGTAGGCTATTCGAGGAGAAGGCTTTTTTTGAGAGAGAACAATGGTTCAAGATCATCATCTCGCGCAAATGGTATAATACTTACCAAAAACAACTTAGAGGTAGAAATTGTTCAAAAAGGTTCTCATTGCGTTGATCAGTGTTGTGCTGGTAGTCTTTCTCTTGCTCCAACTCGTCCCCTACGGCCGCAATCACACCAATCCCCCGGTGATCGCCGAGCCAAATTGGGATAGTCCGCAAACGCGGGCATATTTCTATCGTGCTTGTGCAGATTGCCATAGCAACGAAACGGTCTGGCCGTGGTATTCCAACATCGCTCCGCTTTCGTGGTTGATCCAACGCGACGTAGAAGAAGGCCGCGCCGCCTTTAATATCTCCGAATGGGGGACAAAGCGGGAAAACGAAGGTGACGAGGCTGCGAAGCTGGTTCAAGAGGGTGAAATGCCGTTGCCGATTTATCTTCCGCTTCACCCTGAGGCACGCCTTTCGGCACAAGAAAAACAAGCCTTTATTCAGGGTCTCATTGCTACCTTTGGAGGAGAGGGCAAAAAGACCTCTGGCGAGTCTGAAAAGGGGGAGTCTGAAGGAGAAAATGACTAGAGGCTTTTTCAACAGAGAAACAGCTTGATTGCAGCAACGATATGCACAGCGATTAGCAGCAAGGAAAGACAGTTGTGGATTGGTCAAAAACAAACAGCAGGTCGAGGGACTTCGACCTGCTGTCGACTTCTTAAGGCGAAACGGAGGCTTACACCCAACCGCGCAATTGCATTGCCTTGACGACTCGGTCAATAGCAACCATGTAGGCGGCATCGCGCATATAGACTTTTTCTTTTTCGCTCATCTCCAAAACAGCGTGGAAGGCTTGGGTGAGTTTGGTATCTAATTTCTGCAAGACCTCTTCCTTCGTCCAGTAGAAGTTCATATCGTTTTGGACGCTCTCAAAATAGGAAGTGGTTACACCGCCAGCGTTGCACAGAAAGTCAGGGATGTCAAAGATGTTGTTCTGCTTGAAGAATTCATCGGCTTCGGGTGTGCAGGGGCCATTTGCGCCTTCAGCCACAATGCGCACGCGGCTGGAAATCTTCTTAACTGTCTCGGCATTGACCTGCCCCTCAAGAGCGGCTGGGATCAAAACATCGGCTTCTTTGGTGATCCAAGCCTCGCCATCCTCCACCGTATAACCGGCCGCAACCGCTTTGTCCTTATCAATCGTCCCATATTGGTCGGTGATGCTCAGCAGGAAGCGCGGATTGACCCCATCCTTGTGGCTATAGGTGTAGGAAGTCTTATCTTTGCGATCCCAACAAGAGACACACGCCACCTTACCGCCCAGAATCTCCACAAACCCGATAGCAGCATATTGGGCAACATTGCCAAAGCCCTGAATGGCAGCCACGCACTTGCTCGGCTCCATCTTCAGGTGCTTCATGGCTTCGCGCACGCAGTAGATGACACCATAACCGGTGGCTTCCGTGCGACCCTCAGAACCGCCGCCGCCCAAAGGCTTGCCGGTGAACACGCCGGGGGTATATTGTCCCACCAATTTGGAATACTCATCCATCATCCAGCCCATCATCTGGGGTGTGGTGCCAACATCCGGGGCGGGAACATCGATGCGTGGGCCGAGGTTGCGCCACATGGCTTGCACCCAACCGCGACACAGGCGCTCTTTTTCAGCGGTGGAAAGGGTCGCCGGGTCAACCACCACGCCTCCTTTTCCACCGCCGAGGGGGATATCCGCTACTGCACATTTCCAAGTCATCCAGGTCGCTAAGGCGCGCACCGTATCTAAGGTCTCGGATGGATGGAAGCGAATGCCGCCTTTGTTTGGACCCCGCGCGTCGTTGTGTTGGACGCGGAAACCTTGAAAAACGCGGATGGAACCATCGTCCATGCGCACCGGGATACGGAAAGAAAATTCCCGCATCGGCCAGCGCAGAATTTCGGCAATGGCTGGATCCAGTCGCAAGAGTTTAGCCACACCGTCAAACTGGGCTTGCGCCATCTGAAACGCATTAATTTGTTCTGCCATAGAAACTCTCTCCTCTCAACAAGATGGTTATGATAATGATAAACGGGCAGGTCGGAAACATGCCCGTTTTCAATCGCAATCAGAAATTGACGCCTTTTAAGCAGCCTTTTGGCACAATCACACCTTTTTTCATGAAGATGACGACACTTGTACTTTATTCGATGCAATCAAAAACGTCAAGTGACAGATTTTACCGACTTTTATAGTGACATATTTCACATTCACAATTTAGCTTGTGCGGATGCGCAAAGGGCTAAAACGCATGATTACGCTGGCGGAGCGTGGGCGTCTTCGCTCACGAGATTCGGCGGACGAGGACGTCCGCCCTGCGACATCGCTTCCTCACCTTGCTCTAGGCATGGGCGTCCCCCACCCACGAGGTGCACCTTTCGAGGACATCCGCCCCTGCGGCCTTTAACTCATCTTTTTGCGCTGGTTTTCAAATGATCCAGATGCTCTTGCAACACCTGTTGGACGACTTTAGGATTTGCTTTTCCTGCGGCTAAGCGCATCACCTGACCGAAAAACCATTGTTGCAGGGTTTCTTTGCCATTCAGATAGGTTTGAACTTGTTCGGGGTTCTCCTGAAGCACTTGCGCAACCATCTGACGAATTTGATTCACATCAGAGACCTGTTGCAAGCCTTTCTCTTGGATGAGCTGCCTGGCTCGTTTGTCACTGCCAAACAATTCCGCCAAAATCGCTTTTGCCGTTGGTTGATTGATAGCGCCTTCTTCCAAAACGCTCAACAGTTCCACCAAAGAGTCAACCGGCAGCAGATAGGGGTCAAACTCCGTGCCGGCTTGGTTCATTAAGCCGAAGACCTCACCGCAAATCCAATTGGCAATGGTTTTTGGAGATAGATGCGGTGCCTGAGAAACAGCCTGCTCGAAATAGTCTGCCACGATGCGCTCATTGGTCAGCACCTCCGCATCGTAGGCGCTCAAGCCATATTGGCTTTGAAAACGCCGCCAACGATTCACCGGTAGTTCAGGCAAATGGAGACGAATCTCCTCCAACCAAGCTGGGTCGATTACCAGGGGCGGTAAATCCGGTTCGGGAAAGTAGCGATAATCATGGGCTTCTTCTTTTGAACGCTGGGAAACTGTTTTGCCCTGCGCTTCGTCCCAGCCGCGCGTTTCTTGGATGACCTCCTGACCGGCTTGGAGCAACTTGACCTGGCGTTCGATCTCATACGCGACCGACCGTTCTAACGCGCGAAAGCTGTTCAAGTTTTTGATCTCTGTGCGGGTGCCCAATTGCTGGCTGCCGCGCTTGCGCACAGAGACATTGGGTTCGATGCGCATGACTCCTTTTTGCATATCCCCAGAGTTCACCTCGCAATAGCGCAAGAGATTGCGCAACGCCATTGCATAGGCGCGCACGTCTTCGGCGCTGTGCAGGTCTGGCTCGGTGACGATTTCCAGTAAGGGGACGCCGGCGCGATTTAGGTCGATCAGCGAATAGTTTTCGCCATCTTTGGTCACGTGGGTCAGTTTGCCCGTATCCTCCTCTAAATGGACGCGGCGAATGCGAACCGTCTTCTCTCCTTGCGAAGTGAGAATAGTCAGCCTGCCATTACGCGCCAGAGGCTGCTCATATTGAGAAATCTGATACCCCTTTGGCAGGTCAGGGTAAAAGTAGTTCTTGCGGGCAAAGATACTGCTGGGCAAAATCTCGCATTCCAAAGCCAGCGCCAAACGCACCCCTAGTTCCACCGCAGCTTGGTTGACCACCGGTAAAACGCCCGGCATGCCTGCGCACACCGGGCAGACGGCGATGTTCGGCTCGGCGGTGGTGGCATCCACCACCGCACAGGAACAGAACATCTTCGAGCGGGTAGCTAGTTCCGCATGAACTTCAACACCAATAACAGCTTCATATTTTTCTGTCCAATCAAACTCAGCCATACCGTTGCATAAACCTCTCCATTCTCTTAAGGGCTTCCTCGATTTTTTCGTAGGCTGTTGCATACGAGCAACGCACAAAGCCTTCACCGCCGGCGCCAAAGGCGTTGCCCGGCACAACCGCCACCCGTTCCTCCTCTAGGAGCTTGTGGGCAAAGGTTTCCTCATCCATGCCTGTCGCCTTAATGCTGGGGAAAGCATAAAAAGCCCCTCTGGGCTCCACCGTGGGCAAGCCTAACCGATTGAGACCGTTGACAATCAACAAGCGGCGACGGTTGTACTCTGCGCGCATCTTCTCGACCTCTTCTTGCCCACTGCGCAAGGCCTCCAGCGCAGCATCTTGGGCAACCGTCGGCGCCGACATAATAGTGTACTGATGCACCCGCAGCAAGCCGCGCAAGATAGGCGCCGGGGCAGCCGCATAACCGATACGCCAGCCGGTCATGGCGTAATTTTTTGAAAAGCCCCCCAGTAGGATGGTACGCGGGTACATGCCCGGCAAAGAGGCAAAGCAGATATGCGGCACACCGTACACCAATTGGTCATAAAGTTCGTCGGAGACGACAATGAGATCATGCCGCTCGGCAATAGCCGCAATTTCCAGCAAGATGTCTCGGGTGGCAACTGCGCCGGTTGGGTTGTTGGGAAAGCCAAGCAAGATGGCTTTGGTGCGCGGCGTAATGGCTCGTTCTAGGCGTTCGGGGTCAACTTGAAAACCATCTTCTGCTCGTACCGGCACCTCAATCGGAACACCACCGGCTAAGATGACCTCAGCTTGATAGGCAACAAAGCAAGGAGTGGGAATGACGACCTCTTCACCCGGATTCAACAAAGCCGTCATCGCCAAATACAAGGCTTCGGAGACACCAACGGTGATGAGAAGTTCAGTGGCAGGGTCATAGGTCACCTGATAGCGTTGATAGAGATGTTCAGACAGGGCTTGTCGCAAAGCAAAACGCCCCATATTGGAGGTGTAATGGGTTTCTCCATTCTCCAACGAGCGAATGCCTGCTTGAACGATCCGTTCAGGCGTGGCAAAATCTGGCTCCCCAATGCCGAGCGAGATCACGTCTTGCATGGTTGCCACAATATCAAAGAATTTGCGGATGCCGGAGGGTTTGAGGGTTACCACCCGCTCTGAGAGATATTTTTTGTCCACAGCTTCTCCTTTCGAGGGGACAACTGGAACCGATGGGATGGATGGAAAAGCAGGGTTTAAGGTTGATGGATTCGCCATTCGTCAAACAGCTCCCCGTAGAAAAGTTGAAAGATTTGGTTATCTTGTGTCCGAACCAGGAAGCATTTACCTCCCGGGACTCGCCATTGATCGAGAATCTCCTGAATTTCCAAACGCCGATCTTGCCACCAGAAAGCAATGGGCTTCTCGGCGTATTCGTATTCAGAGCGACACTCAACGATCTCCATGATAACTTTATGCTCTAGAAAGAAACACTGGTTTGATCGCCAGCATTAACGACGCCCGGACGGCGTTTGATCTGAGCCTTTCGCCCGACCAACGAGTTCTCCAAGACTACATCGGTGACCTCTGCTTTTTCAGCCAGAATCGATTCGCGAATAATGCTGCTATACACTTTGCATCCTTCTGCCAACGAGGTATGAGGTCCGATGACCGAGTATTTCACTTCAGCGGTTGGATGGATGAAGACCGGCGGGATAATGACCACATCGGAGCGTTTCATAGCTTCTTGGCTGTTATCCGCTCCGTTTTCTAAGAGATAACGATTGGACTCGAGCAGGGCTTCGGGCGTGCCGGCATCCAGCCAGACATCCACCGTGCGAGTGGTCATCTTCAAGCCCCGTTCGAGCAGGATATTGATGGCATCGGCGAGGAAGTATTCTCCGTTGATGGCAATACCGCGGCGCATTTGTTCCTCAATGGCTTCGATCAAACGCTGCGCCTCTTTGAAATAGTAAAAGCCTACCACCACCAAATTGTTGCTCAAGTCTTGAGGTTTTTCGATCAGGCGGCGCACATAGCCATCTTTGCCGACTTCAGCCACCCCAAAACGGCGCGGGTCTGGCACCGGCTTTACCCAGGCAATGGCTTCTTCGTGATTGTCGAGCAAGCAGGAAAGGTCGGTTTGAATGAGGGTATCGGCAAAGATAACCAGCATCGGGCCATCTAAAAACTGGCGGGCTAAATAGATGGCATGGGATTGCCCACGCGGGTCTTCTTGAACCACATAATGAGAACGTAAATGAGGATAATGCTTCGCAATATGAGCTTCGATTTGTTCCCCTAAATAGCCGACAATGTTAATCAGCTCTATTTCGTAGCATTCTGGGAGATTCGCGAGGGTGTCGAGGACATGGTCTAAGACGGCTTTGCCGGCTAAAGTGACCAATTGCTTGGGCTTGCTGTAGGTAAGCGGACGCAAGCGCGTGCCTAAACCCGCCATTGGGATGACGATCTTCAACGTTTGTTTCTCCATTTTCTGTTTCTTCTCCACCTAAGATTAATTGTATTATACCCTCAAGCTTTCTAGGGAGTCCGCAAATGCCAGTCCGTGGTTAGCTGATATGCATGGGCAATGCGGAAAAGCAACTCTTCTTGAAAATAACTACCCATCAACTGCATCCCAATGGGCAAACCTTGCTGATCGAAGCCGACCGGGAAAGCCAAGCCCGGCACGCCGGCTAGGTTGGCTGGCAAGGTAAAGACATCCTCTAAGTACATTGCTAACGGGTCATCGGTATGCTCGCCAATCGGAAAAGCCGTGGTCGGCGCTATCGGGGCGGCAATCACATCCACGGTTTGAAAGGCGCGCTCGAAATCCTGTTTGATCAAGGTGCGGACTTTCTGCGCTTTCCCATAATAGGCATCATAATAACCAGCCGAAAGGGCGTAGGTGCCCAGCATAATGCGCCGCTTGACTTCTGCTCCGAACTTTTCGCCGCGTGTGCGGTAGAAAATGTCCCACATCGTTGCGGCGCTGAGACGCGGCCCGTAACGAATGCCATCATAGCGGGCTAGGTTAGCGGAAGCCTCGGCTGGAGCAATCAGATAATAGACCGGCAAGGCATATTCGGTGTGGGGCAAACTGATTTCCTCAACTTGCGCTCCCAATGCCTGCAAATGACGGATGGCCTCTCGGATAGCTTGCTCCACTTGAGGTTGCATGCCGGGCAAAAAGTACTCTTTCGGCACACCGATCCGCAGGTTGCTTAGCTCGATGTTTTGATTCAAGTCAATGTGGGGCACCGGCAAGTCGACCGTGGTTGCATCGCGTGGGTCTACGCCGGCCATCAATTCATAGATCAAGGCAATCTCTTGCATTTCTCTGCCAAATACGCCAACCACATCTAACGAAGAGCCATAAGCTACCAGCCCATAGCGCGAGACCCGTCCATAGGTGGGTTTGAGTCCACTCACCCCACAGAAAGAGGCTGGTTGTCGCACACTGCCGCCCGTATCTGTGCCCAGCGCCACCGGCGCAAGACGGGCCGCCACGGCGGCAGCACTCCCGCCGCTCGATCCACCCGGCACCCGCTCGCGATTCCAAGGATTGCGGGTCACCCCATAGGCAGAGTTTTCGGTGGAGGAACCCATGGCAAATTCATCGGTATTGGTCTTACCCAGGATAATCGCACCGGCCGCCAGTAAGCGTTCCACCGCCGTTGCATGGTAGGGCGGCACAAAGCCTTCGAGGATTTTCGAACCGCACGTGCAAGGCATGCCTTTGACACAGAGAATATCCTTAACCGCTAACGGGATTCCCAATAAAGGAGGTAGTTCGGTTTGAGGAAACTTGCGCCACTCTGCCAGGCGTTGGTCCGCAGCTTCTGCTTGTTTGAGGGCGCCTTCTGGATCGGTAAATAAATACGCATTTAGGTCTAAATCCAAAAGCTGAATCCGCTCAAGGTAGGCTTGAATGAGTTCGCGGCAGGAAAATTCGCCCTGTCGTAAGCCTTGAATGGCGCGGTGAAGATTGAGGCTGGTTAAGTCACTCATCGTTGGAATAGCGGGTCAATCTAAAATTGGTGGGACTCGGAATTGGTTTTGCTCTACCTCTGGAGCGTTGGAAAGCAACTCGGCGCGCGGCAGCGAGTCTTGCACCTGATCGGGACGCGGAGCGCGCTGGGACTCGACCGCTCGAAACGTGGGCGGCACAGCCTCCGTATCGAGTTCTTGCAGGCGTTGAAAGTGGTCTAAAATGGCTGAAAGCTGCTCGCGGTATCGTTCTCGTTCCTCGTCACTCAGATTCAGGCGGGCTAAACGGGCAATGTGGTCAACTTGTTCTCGTGTTAGGCTCATGGCTCAATTATATCAAATTCAGTTCCTGACCAAGGGGCAGCATACCAGCGAATGTACTGTTCAACATGCGCTTGCCAGTATGCCTCGTGATGATAGCCTGTATAGAGATACCATTCATGCGGGATCCGCTTGCGGGTGAGCAGTTGTTCGAACCAAATTGCCGATTGGAGAATTGGCGGCCGGTCGCGATCGCCGATATCCAAAAAGATGCGGGGTAAGGCTGCTGGCGGAATCTGGTCTAACCATCGCTCGATCTTCGGGGCATCGCTCTCAAAGATGGCTAAAGAATGGGCGCCAATAGCACCAAAGAACTGCCAATCTTTTAAGCCCAAATGCACTGCCCAACCGGCGCCACGGGACAAGCCGCCAACCGCTCGCCCGAAACGTTGCGGGATGGTTCGATAGGAACGATCGATGAGCGGAATCAGCTCGTTGACCAACACTTCACCAAAGGGATCCTCGCTGGGCTGCTCCCATAGCCGATCGCGCGGCATAACAATCAAAAAGGGAGCGATTTCTCCTTTGAGGATGAAGTGCTCGGCGGCTTCATCGGCGCCCAAACGATCCCACTGGTCATCGGTATAACTCTGGCCATGAATGAGAAACAGGACAGGATAGCGCCGATCGGGGTCATCAGCATAGCAAGGGGGCAAATAAACCCGATAATCCATCGCATGGCGTAGCCGCTCGCTCTCCAGGGCTCCTACGACCATCGTCCCTGCCTTTGAACAAGCAGTCGAAGTGGACTGGGAGGTCGGAGAAGGCTCTGCGGGCAAGCTGACCGTGGGCATGGGGGCTGACAAAGAAATTAAGGGAGTAGTCGCCTGAACTTCAATGGTTGCGTTGCCCACAGGCATCCGAGTTGGGTTAAGGGTCGGTTGAAAGGATGAAGTGGGGAGACAAGCGGCCCAGCCGAGGCAGAGCAATGCAAAACCAAGCCACCACTGAGGGCGATCTTTCACAGCCTTATTTTACCGAAGAAAGGCAGCCTCAGCAAAACATTTCCCGCGCAGCGCGTTAAACCGCAGCACTGCAAACGGCTGTTGACCAAAAGGATGACATTCCCCCTCAGATGCCCAAAATTAGATTGGGTCAGCGCGGTTCTACAACAAAGCGGATGGCGGTGCGAACTTTACCGTCGATCTCCACATCCACGAATTCCGGGATGATGACAATGTTGTAGCCATCTTCCGTCAAGTAGTTCTTGGCAAGTGCAATTGCCTTAACGGCTTGATTGATAGCGCTGGCGCCAATCGCCTGCACTTCGGCATGTTGGTGCTCCCGCACCACCCCGGCGATTGCACCCGCCACAGCAGCGGTGCGGGATTTGCCCGATACCTTGATGATATCCACAGGGGCTCCCTCCTCCCAAAATGTGTTGTCTGACCGGTTAAGCGACGATCTTCTAAGCGGGTCGTTCGCTATGTCTTCTATACTGTATTGTACAAAAAGTCATGATATAAAGCAAGTCCTTTGTCAATAGATTTTTCAAAAGCAAGCTGGAAACGTTGATAAACCAAGTGAGTCGTCCGCTTCGGTTGACACTCACCTTCAGGAGTGTTAAACTTTCGCAAAAATTCGACAAAGCAGGTTGACATATTCGAATGAAAGTTTCCCGTTTGAGTCATCCCTTTCTAAAGGCTATCTCCCAACGCGTCCTGGTGTACGATGGCGCTATGGGCACCAATCTCCAAAAAATGAAATTAACCGCCCAGCATTTTGGCGGTGAAAAGACCTTTGGCTGTAACGATTTCCTGGCTCTCACCTATCCGGCCGCCGTTGAAGCAGTGCATCGTTCCTTTTTAGAAGTGGGGGTGGATGCCATTGAGACAAACACCTTTCGTTCAAACCGCATTACGCTGGGCGAATATGGCCTAGCAGAGCGGGTGATCGAAATCAACCGCGCTGCGGCCTCTCTGGCAAGGCGTCTGGCAGATGAATACAGCACCCCTAACCAACCCCGCTTCGTGGCTGGCTCGATTGGGCCCTCCGGAAAATTGCCCTCTGCTGACGATCCCGACCTCTCCAACATCAGCTTTGATGAATTGGTGGATGTTTTTTACCAGCAAGCCATCGGGCTGATTGAAGGAGGCGTGGATATATTGTTGATTGAGACCTCCCAAGATATTTTGGAAGTCAAAGCTGCCATCTTAGGCTTGCGCCAAGCTTGCCGCCAGCTTGGCGTGCAACTGCCGATTCAAGCTCAGGTCACCTTGGATACCAACGGACGGATGCTACTCGGCACGGATATCGGCGCAGCCCTGACGATCCTATGTGGCATGGACATCGATGTGATCGGCTTAAACTGCTCCACCGGGCCCGAACATATGCGCCAGCCGATTGAATTTCTGGGTAAACATGCCCCCTTGCCAGTCTCCTGCTTGCCGAACGCCGGTTTGCCCTTGAATGTAGATGGCGAAGCGGTTTATCCGCTCGAACCACAACCCTTTGCCCAAGAAATGCTCGGTTTCGTTGAACGCTACGGCATTCGCGTCGTGGGAGGGTGTTGCGGCACAACCCCTGAGCACTTGCAACGCTTGGTGCAGGGATTACGCGAAAAAGGCTATCTCACGCCTCAATCCCGAACCTTTCAAAGGGCTGCCTTCCCGCCCCACCTAGCTTCAGCGGTGCGGGCAGTGGAGATGCACCAGCAACCGCCTCCTTTACTGATTGGGGAGCGCTGCAATGCCCAAGGCTCACGCCAATTTAAACGCCTTCTGCTGGAAGAAAATTATGATGCCATTCTGGATTTGGCCCGGCAACAGGTGGATGGAGGTGCCCATGCGCTAGACATTTCGGTAGCTTTGACAGAGCGCGCCGATGAAGCTGAAACCATGCGCAAAGTGGTCAAACGTTTAGCGGCCGGGGTGGATGTGCCGCTGGTCATCGACACCACTGAACCCGAAGTGATGGAAGTCGCCCTGCAAACCGCTCCGGGACGCTGTTTGCTCAACTCAACTCACCTGGAAGGCGGCGAAGCCAAAGCGCGGCGCGTGTTTCAACTGGCAAAGGATTACAACGCCGCCGTACTTTGCCTGACCATCGATGAGCAGGGCATGGCAAAAACCGCTCAGCGCAAGCTGCAGGTTGCAGAGCGCATTTACCAATTGGCAGTGGATGAAATCGGTTTAGCCCCTGAGGCGCTGGTCTTTGACGCGCTGACCTTTACACTTGCCACTGGCGATGAAGAATACCGTTTCTCGGCGATCGAGACCTTAGAAGGAATTCGCTTGATCAAAGAGCACCTGCCCGGGGTATTGACTTCTCTAGGGGTCAGCAACTTGTCCTTTGGTTTAGCTGCCAACGCCCGCCCGGTTTTGAACAGTGTGATGCTGTATCATGCGGTGCAGAAGGGTCTAGATATGGCGATTGTCAATCCCGCCCACATCACACCCTATGCCGAGATTCATCCGACCGAGCGCGAGTTAGCGGAAGACTTAATCTTTGCTCGCCGGGAGGATGCCCTTGCCCGCTTCATTGAGTACTTTGCAGCGCAAGGCAATCAGGTTCGTCAAGCGGATACAGATCAGACTGCCACGCTGTTAGCCACGCTAAGCCCGCCAGAGCGCCTATATTGGAGGATTGTCCATCGGCATAAAGAGGGAGTAGAGGCGGATATTGATGAGATCATTCAACGTGCCATGCAGGAAGCTCCCTCACCCCTAACCCCTCTCCCTAAGGGAGAGGGGAATACTACCCTCTCCTCTCCCTCAGGACCCGAAGATGGGGGCGCGGGGAATACAAGGCGCAAGCAACACGAAATTGCGGTTCACATCCTCAATACGGTGCTCTTGCCCGCCATGAAAGAGGTGGGCGACAAATTCGGCGCCGGCGAATTAATTTTGCCCTTCGTCCTGCAATCCGCCGAAGTGATGAAAAAGGCAGTGGCTCACCTCGAAACTTACCTAGAAAGGCAAGAAGGCACCTCCAAAGGCAAACTTGTGCTCGCCACGGTCTATGGCGACGTGCACGACATCGGTAAAAATCTGGTCAAAACGATCTTATCCAACAACGGTTACACGGTAATCGACCTCGGCAAACAAGTGCCAGCCGAAACGATCATTACCACAGCGGTTGAACAACAAGCGGATGCCATCGGGCTAAGCGCTTTGCTGGTCAGCACCTCTAAACAAATGCCTCTGATCGTTAACGAACTGCATCGGCGCGGGCTAAAATTCCCGGTGTTGATTGGCGGGGCAGCGATCAACCGGCGCTTTGGGTGGCGGATTTTATTCACCGAAGATCAAAGCCTGTATGAGCCGGGCGTCTTTTACTGCAAAGATGCCTTTGAAGGTCTAGCCGTCATGGATCGACTCATGCAGCCCGAAACACGACAAGCCCTGCTCGAAAAAGTCCGTCAAGATGCCCAACGAGAGCTTGCCCGACCCTTGCCGTCTGAACCGAGTTCTGGCGGCCAACAACGCTCTGCGGTCCGCCCCCAACCTTTACAACTGCCCTCAGGGGTGCGTTGGGGCACTCGCCTGGTGCGCGAGATGCCCTTGCAAGCGGTCTTTCAATGCTTGTTCAAGAACGATCTCTTCCGCCTCTCTTGGGGCGCAAAAAACGCCCATGGTGAAGAATGGGAACGCCTGCGCAGCGACTTTGAGCGCCGCCTCGAAGCCATGCAACGGCAAGCCCTGCAACAAGGGTGGCTCAAACCCCAAGGTGCGTATGGCTATTGGCCGTGCCAATCGGAAGGCAATGACCTGATTGTGTATGATCCGAATTCGTTGAGCGAGCGTCCTGAAGACTGGCTGGAGTTAATGCGCTTTAACTTTCCGCGGCAAGAAGCTGAGGAGTTTCTCTGCTTGTCAGATTACTTTGCGCCACGTTCCAGCGGACTGCTCGATGTCGTTGCCTTCCAGGTGGTCACGGTTGGGCATGAGGCTACCGAGTACTTCGACCGCTTACAAGCAGAGGGCAACTATACCGAGGCTTATTTCGTACACGGCTTAGCGGTGCAAACCGCCGAAGCAGCCGCAGAGTACTTACATCGGCATATTCGCCGTGAATTGGGCTTGCCCGAAGGACAAGGCAAACGATATTCTTGGGGGTATCCCGCCATCCCAGACTTGGAAGATCACCGCAAAGTGTTCGATCTGCTCCCCGTTGAGCGAGAATTGGGCATGAGCTTGACGCCTGCCTTTCAACTTGTCCCCGAACAATCCACAGCCGCCATTATCGTGCATCATGCGCAAGCCAAATATTACACGGTCGGTGGAAGCCGGGTTGAACAACTGATGAGAGGGTGAGCTATGGAGTCGGTCACGGATTTGAAAGAATATCTATACTCTTCCGGGCAGCCGCTGCTCTCCGACGGCGCCATGGGAACGCAACTGCATGCGCGCGGGGTAAGCTTTGACGAATGTTTTGATGCCCTAAACCTCACCCAACCCGATTTGGTAGCTCAGATTCACCTTGATTACCTGCGCGCAGGCAGCGATGTCATTCAAACCAACACCTTTGGTGCCAACCGCTATAAACTTAGCTTACACGGTTTGGAAAAAGAGCTGCGGCGTATCAATCAACAAGGAGTGGAAATCGCCCACCAAGCGGCTCGCTCGGCTGCTAAGCGGATTTTTGTGCTCGGCGATGTCGGGCCTCTCGGCATTCGTCTGGCACCCTACGGGCGCGTCCAACCTGAACAAGCCCGCCAAGCCTTTTGCGAACAAATCGAAGCGCTGCTCGAGGCCGGCGTGGATGCAATCCTGCTGGAAACCTTTAGCGACTTATTGGAGATCCGTGTGGCCATTGAGGCTGTTAGGCAATTGAGCGATGTGCTGGTCATTGCTTCTATGACCTTCACCCGCGACGATGTCACCCTGCTCGGCGATACCCCTGCCCAGGTAGCGCGGCAACTGTTCGAGACAGGGGCAGATGTCATCGGGGTGAATTGCTCTGGGGGTCCAGCCCAAGTTTGGCGCATCCTGCGTCAGATAGGGCAAACCCTGCTGACAAGCCACAAGGCATTGCCGCCCCTTTCGGCAATGCCCAACGCCGGTTGGCCGGAGCAGGTCGGAGGACGGATTATGTATCCCGCCAATGCCGCCTATTTCGGTGAGTACGCCTTGGCGTTTTGTGAGGTTGGGGCACGCCTGGTAGGCGGTTGTTGCGGCACCACCCCAGAGCACATCGCCGCCATGCGGGCAGCTTTAGACGGTCAAACGGTGGGATGCGCCCCGTCGGTGAGCGAATTATCCCTGCCGGTCGAGGTTGAAGACACTCATGTAGAAATGGAAGCGCCCTCGCGCTTGGCAAAGAAGCTAGCAGAAGGCAAGTTTGTGATCAGCGTTGAGATGGACCCACCGCGCGGCCTTTCCACCCACAAGCTGTTGGCTGGAGCGAGCTTGCTCAGCGAAGCCGGCGCTGATGTGATTAACATCGCCGATAGCCCGATGGCACGCATGCGCATGAGCCCTTGGGCGGTTTGCGAACTGCTCCAACGCACTTTCGATATTGAAACCACGTTGCACTTTCCAACGCGCGGTCGCAACTTGCTGCGTGTGCAGGGCGACTTGTTAGCTGCCCATGCTTTGGGCATCCGCAATGTGTTTGTCGTGATGGGTGATCCTACCTCCATCGGCGATTATCCTGATGCCATGGATAACTATGACCTTGTCCCTTCCGGATTGATCAAGCTCATTAAGCAACATCTGAACGTCGGGTTGGATCAAGCCGGGGGAGAACTGGGACAACCAACCCAATTTTTTGTCGGCTGTGCTCTCAACCTCACCCCCACCGACATTCGACAAGAAGCCAAGAATTTGCGTCGCAAGCTAGAAGCCGGGGCAGATTTTATCCTCACCCAGCCGGTCTTTCTGCCCGAGCAGGCCGAAGCATTCTTAAGGCATTACCAAGAGCAATATGGAGAGCTGAAAACGCCCATCCTAGCCGGCGTGTTACCCCTCTATAGTTACCGCCATGCGCTTTTCTTACACAACGAAGTACCCGGCATTCAGATTCACGAGGAAACGCTAGAGCGCATTCGGAAGGCCGGCGAGGACGCACCCCGCGCAGGGGTGCAAGTCGCTTTGGAACTGATCGAGCAAATGCGCGCCTGGGCAAGCGGGATTTACCTCATGCCCGCCTTTCACCGCTACGACATCGCTGCGGAAATTATCGAAGCCTGTCGAAAAGCTTAGTTTTTAGTTAGGAGGGGGGAGAGGTTCATCACTCCCCAGCGCTTGAGGTTTCTTGCGTAAGGTGAAAAATCCAACTGCCACCGGAACGACAATCAACAGCAGTCCAAGGCAGAGAATCAAGATTCCGACCGAAGGGGGAATGTTGCCACTTCCTTCGCCGAGTTCGAAAGTGCCGCCGCCGAAGGCCGAAATCACCCCAAAGAGACAGAGAAAGATACCCGGGCAACCACAAAGCAAAGCTGTCCCAATGGTAGCAATGATTCCAACAGTTTTCTTGTCCATAAGACCTCCAATAAGATAGGATACCTCTTCAACGCCACAACCCACGAGCGCCAAAGCCCAATCGCACGCCGGCGTCATGGTGAACTGCTGTAAACGCTTGCCCCTGATGATTTTCGAACAGCTTGCTTCACAACGACGTACTCGCCGTGGATGCCTTAAGGGTATTATACTCTCTTCGCCAGCGGCTGATCGGCGGCTATCTGTCGAATCGTCGGCGTGGCATGGCGATCAGCGGCACCTTTGGGGCGTTACCGCGTGCGATGTTGGGGCTTTTGAGTCCCTTGAAAATCTAGACCAGACCAGAGCCGCCGACACCCGCGCCTTCTCTGATTCGCAGCACCAGCGTCCCCGCCTGCGAAACTCGGCGGACGAGGACGTCCACCCTGCGGCAGGACGGCGGAGTCGCACCCTCCCTGTGAGAGACCAAGATGCAGAGAACGATTCCCACCGCTCCTATCGATAGTGATGAATCATGATGCCTTCCCAAACACAACCCTGGCTCGGGACAACCTAAATCTGATACCACTCCAAGAGAGGCTGATTTCTCTCCCTATACCCCAGTCAAGGTACCGCGCACCCAATCACCAACCAGCCAATAACGAAAATCTTTGCCCTGACTGACTTGATAGGCACCATAACAACCATAAATCAGCGTGCCAAGCGGCAGAAGCCCAAAGATCAACGTAAGGACTAGGGCAAAGGGGATCAACACAACACCGATGATCAGCGCTGATAGAACCCCAACGATCGCCCACATGACACCGATCAACGTTCCCCCGCCGTACCAGCCGATCAATTGGAAGATCAGCGACTGCAAAGCATGATAAGCGACAAACCGCGAGCGATTGCGATAGACCAAATAAATGATCAGGGCTGCAATTGGTCCCCCAAAGCCGGTCACCAAATTGACCAGCACACTCAGATGTGCCAATATCCCCCAGGTGCGTTCATCGCCTGGTCCTACTTGGGTAGGGGAAAGCCCCTCGGTGATAGAACTGCTCGGGACCGAGAGGTTTTCGCTTTCTTGAGGTTGGGTTTGTCCTGGTTCTTCACTAGCAACGTTTGGACTTTCAGCTTGATCGGTCATTGATCACTCCTTTTGTTCAAGTTCTTTTCTATCTACGGATGACCCATCCAAAAGTATTAGATAAAATCACCCCCAGCAAATTTGAAAATCTATATAAAGTTATCTGGTCAAATTGTCGTTGAGTTCCTATAATGCCCACTCAATAGGATAGACGAGCATGCCCAAAACAAGACAAGCCTCCCCTCGCCGATATCCTCCGCTTTTGGAGAAACTCATCCCCATCCTGATCGCCATCATTGTCCTGGTGATGTTCATTCTATTGGGAGTGGCAGTGGGGGTTGTGCTGGGCTGGATCGGTTGATTCTTCATCTATCTTGAGGAGACAGACAGAATGACTTGGATCGGTTGGCTTCCCTTTCTTGCTTCCTTGGTTAGCTTCCTGTTTGCCATCGTTGTCTTTCGCAGGTATGTGCAGCGCAAAGGCACCCATTTGCTTTTGTGGGGCATTGGTTTGATCTTCTACGGCATCGGTGGATTTTGTGAGGGCTACTATAGCGCCTGGGGATGGAATCCCTGGGTCTATCGGCTGTGGTATCTGTTCGGCGCCATTCTAGTTGCCGCTTGGTTGGGACAAGGTACGGTTTTTCTATTAGCTAAGACAAAATGGGCACGGATTACCTTCATCCTACTCCTCCTTGGATCGAGTTATGGGGCAGTGCGCGTGTTCACTGCCCAACTCGATCCCTCGCTCCTCACCACCTCGGCGCATACGGGCAGTGAATTAAGCGGCCATGCCATCGTCACGGCAGGTGTGCGCAGCTTGACTCCCATATTCAATCTATATGGAACACTGACCTTAGTGGGTGGAGCAGCCTACTCGGCTTGGTTATTCTGGCGCAAGCGCATCCTACTGCACCGCACGCTTGGCAACCTGCTGATTGCCGTTGGCGCCATGGCACCAGCCTTCGGGGGGACGTTTAGCCGCTTAGGCATACCCGGCGCCTTATACCTCAGCGAGTTGCTGGGGGTTTTACTGATGTTCGCTGGTTTTATCCGCGCAACTACCCCCATGGAAGTCAAAGAATCGGCTGCACGCCCTGTGCAAGCTTGAGATACAAACGCAAGCCTAAACGAGCATCCCGCTTACGGCTTCGCTCTATCCACAGGGGACAAGCCCATCTCGAGGGCGCTGCGGCAGGGATATGAGATGCGGTATAATGATCTCGATCATCCCTGCCAGGCAGCGATTCATCCACCCCTCGGAATAGGTTTATTCGTTGATCGCCGAATCCCTCTTCATTGCGCTAGGTTTAGCCATGGATGCCTTTGCGGTTTCGCTTGGGGTGGGAACAAGCCAACTCTCTTACAGCACGCGGTCAAAGTTGCGTCTCGCCTTTCACTTCGGCGTTTTCCAAGCTGGGATGACCCTCTTGGGGTGGTTGGGGGGCACAACCGTTGAGCCGCTGATTCGCCATTTTGACCACTGGATTGCCTTCGCCCTGCTCGGTTATGTGGGGGGGAGGATGATTTGGGGCGGATTGCATCAAGAGCAGGAGAGCTACAACCAGGATCCGACGCGTGGTGGCTTGATGGTTCTGCTCTCGGTGGCAACCAGCCTCGATGCGCTGGCAGTTGGTTTGAGCATGGCAATCCTCAGAGCGCCGGTCTTTGTGCCTTCGTTGGTGATCGGCTTGGTGGCATTTTTGCTCTCTGGCATCGGTCTATTTTGTGGCTGTTATTTTGGGGAACGCTTTGGAAAACGGATGGAAATTTTTGGCGGTCTTCTTTTGGTTGCCATTGGTTTGCGCATCCTGCTCGAACATCTCTTTTTCTAACTTGTGTAACGTTTTTTGGGAAAGCTCATCTAAATAATCAGAATGCAAACGCACTGCGCTCTATACGAAAAAGCGCAGAACAGTTATTCTACGATTATTCTTTATGGAGGTGTTCGATGACTTGGGTCAATGAAGCCACTTGGGATCGCATTGCTCGCGTCGTGTTGGGAGTTGTCCTACTCTATTTGGGATGGAGCGGTGTGGTTGGCGGCACGCTTGGCGTTGTGTTGAAATTCTTGGGATTTGTCCCTCTGCTCACCGGGTTGATCGGCTGGTGCCCGCTGTACTCGCTGTTGAAGTTCCGCACCAACCATTCCTGAAATGGATCAAAAACGCTTTGAAGAGACGATCAAGAACCATCCCCGCCCATTGGTAGTCGACTTTTGGGCGGGGTGGTGTATGCCTTGCCGGGCAATGGAGCCTGCCTTAAAACGAGTCGAGAAAGCGTTTGAAGGGCGGGTTGACCTGCTGCGCATCGATGCCGATCAATCGCCAGAAGTTCTTTCGGCTATGCGCATCTATGGCATCCCCACATTGGTGGCTTTCCATCAGGGACGCGAGGTCGCTCGCCAAAGCGGCGCCCAAAGCGATGGCGGCATCCGCCGCCTCTTCGAAGCCGCCCTAACCGGGCAAGTCTCCGCTCCCCTTCTCCTCAGCCCGCTTGAACGCACCGTCCGATTGGTAGCCGGCATCGGCTTGATTGGGCTGGGCTTCACCCTGAGCAACGGTTGGGTGTGGATGGCACTCGGCGCTTTGCTGTGCTTTACGGCGGTGGCTGACCGCTGTCCGATCTGGCGGGCGGTGACGACATGGCTCAAAGGCCGCTCGGCGTCCTAGCCTGTGTTCTGCCTTTGCCCTAGAACTTATAGCCGATCCTGCGCAGGAACTCTTTGCGCCAGGCGATGTCCTCTTCGCCCTCAATCCCTTTGGGCGGAAAGCCGTCCACCACACCGAGAATACCTCGTCCCTGTTCCGTCTCTGCCACCAGCACCTCGACCGGATTCGCTGTAGCGCAGAAGATGCGGCACACTTCGGGAATCAGTTTGATCGTATTCAAGACATTAATCGGGAAATAACCTTCCCCTAAGAATAGAATGAAGGAATGCCCAGCGCCAATGGCAAGCGCATTCTTATGGGCTAACTCAATCATCGCTGCATCGGTGCCGCTCCAGCGCACCAGGCACTTGCCCGAAGCTTCACAAAACGCCAGCCCAAAGCGGATGCCCGGCACCGTGCTCACCAACGCTTCGTGGATATCCTCCACCGTCTTGATAAAATGACTTTGTCCCAGAATGAAATTAACCTCTTCAGGCTTTTCGATCTTAACCGTGAGAATGTTTGCCATGCTTGACCTCCAATTTGTTTGAATATCCACTGCGGATCATCCTGCTTTGGTTTGATTTTATCCGTTTCCGCTTTTATCTTCAATCATCTGCTGTCTCTCCTAGGGGACAAAAACCGGCAGGCTCAGCACCAGATAGTGAGCGCCGCTGCGTTGGACGATGAAGTCAAATTGAGTGAGCGGAGGAAAGTCCTGCACTTCCGCTCCACAACAAGGCCCCAAAACAAACAACGTTCCATCGGGGTTTTGTAGTTCAACCGTAAGGCGAATTTGATCCGCCGAAAGCTGGGCGGCATGCACCCAATGTTTCACCGTCAGATTGCAGACAAAACCATTTTGCTGGCAAGCTCTTGTCCATAAGGCAAGCGTGTCCTGCGGCGAAAGGTCTGGATTCATGTCTGCCAGCACGTCATAACTGCCTCCATAGCGCTTGACTACGGCTTGGTAATCGGCGGCCTTGAGCGCATTCAGGTACTCCAGCAGGGCTTGCTTGGCGGCTTCGAGCACCGTCTGGTCTTGAATTTGAGCCGCTTGATCGGCAATGGCTTGCGCAAATTGAGCCATCTGCTGCCGCACGGCCGCATCAGCCTGCTGTTGCCCTTTCCCGTTAAAGACAAGGCGCAGGCTCAACCCATCTGGGATTTGGCTATCGCCTTCACTGCTTTCAAACGGCAGGAGGCTATCGAACCAGCGAAAAAGCTCCTGCATCTGAGCGGCGGTCAGATAAACCTTCTGCACACCGAGTTGGCGCGTCGGCAGACAAGAGCTAATTTCTGCTATTCCGCTGCGGTATATCAGCAGGTCTTCGCACAAGCCGCTCAGCCCCCCTTCGCGGTGCAAAGCAATCGCAACAGACGAAGATGGCGTCGCTTGCGGTTCGGTTTCCACCCATTGTTGGCGCGCCCATTCGGCTATCATGCGCTGCTCGGCCGGCGTAGCTGTAACCGCGCCGCGCCCTTGAAAGCGAATCAACCCAGCCTCTGTTTGCGCTTCAAAAGGCGCATAGGTTTGCATGAACCGCTCGAGGTCTTGGCGCAGCCCTCGCCCAACCAAAGGGACGGAGGTTAGGGGCTGTTCGCAGATACCATAAGAAAGCGCTTCCTCGCTGAGCAGGAGGGTTTGGCAAATCCCGCTGTCCTCCCCTTGCCATTCTAATAGAGTCTGGCCGCCTTCCAGATTGGGCTGGAAGGCTAAACGCACATCGCTGCCGCTCAGATTGGTATGGAACACGTAACGCTTCCCCTGCGCTTCGAGCAACACCCGAAAACCGGGCGTAATCACCTGTGCGCACAGCAAGCCGGTGGTTGGGATACCCAGACAAGCGTCTGGCCAATCGACATTTTCATAGCCAAGGATAAGAACGTCTTGCGGAGGAATGCCCAACTGGGACGCCAGCATTTGTTGGGCAGAGAGAGCCGCCCCGGGTAAAAAGCGCAGAATCGTGCCATCTTCGTTCACCCGAAATTCGTACTGCATCCCTTCTTCCAAGATCACCCCCTGATAGCCTGACACAATCGCTTCAGCGCAGGCTTCGCCCTCTTGTGGCAAGCCGAGACAACGATTGGGGAATTGACGCGTTTCCACGGCAAACACTTCTAATTGTTCAGCCGCCACGCCCAATTTTTGGGCTAAGGCTTGCCGAGCCGTTTCGACGGCTGGGTTGGAAAGGGGCGCCGTTGCAGGCGGCAGCTGAGCCTGGGGGGGTTCACCACCGCTTGGGGTTGTCACAGCGCTCGGGATACAAGCCGTTGTTAGAACCATGCAGGGCAGGATCAGCCAGCTAAGCAGATGAGGGAATTTCATTTTCGGTCTCCTTCTATTTCCTCTTTCCATCTCGTCAGATTGAACAAAAGCATGGGCTTTCTGACAGAAGAAAAGGTTTTCTCTTGTATAACGTTCCGCTGGAGAGGAGGGTTCCCAGTCCTCTCCGAGAAAAAGACATCGCTTTCTCTCCCCGCAATCATACCCGCTTTTTCCCCGATTCTGAGAAGATTGAGCGCAGTGTTACAGCGAAACAAGCCAGTGCCAGAGCCTGCGCCGTGCGCGTCAAAGATTTGGGGTCGGTATCAAATCGTGGTTTCGGAAACGTGAACGAGTAGGGTATCCCCCCTTCGATCCGTTAGAACGGCTGAAACGATCGCTCAGGGTCTCAATCGCGAGGATGGGTCTAACCGCTTTGGTGCTTGAGTGCGCCGTTTCAACGTAGGACATGCGCAAAGCAGGTTTAAGCTGCTTCGCCCGTAAACGATTCTTGAACTCCTGCTTGGCAAGCAAGCGGCTTAGCGATGGCTTGAGGTAGCCGTGAAGAGCAACTGCCCCCAGATGCTCGGCAAGCGCTGGATTTTTTGCAAGGCGGAGAGGCTTGCCCGCCGATGAAAGACGTCGTAGTCCTGGCTTTCGATGCGATCCAAAATAGCCCGATAGACATCTAAAGCCACAGCGATGGCAAAACGCCCGTCCTTGTCAAGCAGGCGAATGCCCGGCCAGGCTTCTGCATATAGCTGGCGAGCGCGGGCAATTTGAAAGCGCATAAATTGCCGCCACCGCTCGGTAACCTGCCCGGCAAAGAGATGGCTTTCATCCAAGCCAAACGATTCAAGCTCCTGTCGGGGTAAATAGATGCGTCCGTTGCGGTAATCCTCGCCGACATCGCGCAAGATGTTGGTCAACTGCAGGGCAACGCCTAACTTTATGGCATAGGGGATGGCTTCTTGGCTTGCGTAGCCGATAATATGCATGCTCATCAATCCCACCGTAGAAGCCACCGAGTAGCAGTAGGTGGCTAATTGGTCAAAGGTCTCATAACGAGATTGCTCCATATCGCGGGCTACCCCATCGATCAACTGTAGGGCATAGCAGCGCGGGATAGCATAGCGCTGTAAGGTATCGATCCACGCCAATGCCACCAGATCCTGCGGTTCTGCGGAAGGATGATAAAGGAGGTGACGCCAAACCTGGAGGGCTTGGCGGGGATCGCTGTGATCCACGCGGACATCCACAAGATCGTCCACCGTGCGGCAGAAGGCATACAGGGCACGCACAGCGCGCCGCTTTGGGGCAGGTAAGAAAGCCGAAGCAAAGTAGAAGGACTTGCTATAGTGAGCTGTGATAGCAGTTGAGTGACGATAGGCTTGATCTAATCGTTCGGCGTTTTCCCCCACAAAAGCATGCACGGGTGGGGAAGTAGGATTGTCCTGAAACGCCATCGAGAGCAGTTGTTCCTCCCAGTTTGCGTGCATCATCTTCCCAAATCCTCAAGTTTTTCTCCTTTATTTTACACGAATAGTCGAATTTGTCAATAAAAATCAGGAAAAAATATGGAAGTTATCTTGACAGTTTATAGATTTTTGCTATAATTAGCATTGGCTCGGATGTCTTGAGCATTGCTGCCCGAACTCCGCTATCCCGACACCATCTCGCCCCAAGACATTCCGAGCCAGATCACCTCAAGAAGCAGCTTGAAGCATTCATAAGGAGCGTTCATGAAACCCACGGTCTTAATCATTGGTGCAGGCATTGGTGGCATTGCAACCGCCGCGCGCTTAGCCAAGGCTGGTTTTCAGGTCACTGTGGTCGAGAAAAATGCCCAACCCGGCGGCCGCTGTGGTCAATTTATCCGTGACGGTCATCGCTTTGACATCGGACCCACCCTCTTCCTCATGCCTGAAGTTTGGGAAGAGACCTTTGCATCCCTCGGCGAGCGTATGAGTGACCACCTGGATTTGCGCCGCATCGACCCCACCTATAAAGTGCACTTTGAAGACGGACTGCAAATTGCTTTGACTTCCAATCTGGGAGCCATGCAAACCCAATTGGAAAAGGTCGAGAAGACCGCTTTCACTGGCTTTTTGCACTATATCGCCGAAGGGAGCAAGCACTATAAGGTTTCGCTCGAAAAGTTCGTGGGGCGCAACTTTTACAGCTTATTGGAATATTTCTCGCCTGCCAACCTACCGCTGCTCTTTCAGCTAAAGGCATTGGTTAAGCACTATGACAATGTCGGTCGATATTTTAAGGACCCCCGTCTGAAAGCAGCTTTTACTTTCCAGAATATGTACCTCGGCCTAAGCCCCTATGACGCCCCAGCGACTTACTCCTTGTTGCAATATACTGAGCTTGCCGAAGGGGTTTGGTATCCCATCGGCGGGATGTATGCCGCCATCCAAGCGCTCACGGCCATTGCCGAGAAGCTGGGGGCTCAATTTCTCTATAACACCGAAGTAACCCGCATCGAAACCGCCAACGGGAAAGTCGAGCGTGTGCACCTCAAAGACGGGCGTACATTAAGCGCCGACCTGTATATCGGCAACGCCGATTTGCCGTATATCTACAAAGAGCTGTTGCCCGATGCAAGCGAGGCGCGCAAATTCGATCAGATGCTCTACACCTGCTCGACCATTATGTTCTATTGGGGTGTGGATAAACCCTATCCGCAAATCGCCTTGCATAACGTCTTCTTAAGCGGCGACTATAAAGCCTCTTTTGACCGCATTTTCAAAGATCACACCTTACCCGACACACCCTCCTTTTACGTTCATGCCCCTACACGGGTAGATGCAGCAGCAGCCCCACCCGGTCAGGAGACGCTTTTTATCTTAGTCCCGGTTGGACATTTGGATGAGAGTCGCCCACAGGATTGGGATCAATTGGTACAAAAAGCGCGTCAGACGGTCTTCAGCCGCCTGGCTAAAGAGATGGATGCCGCAGACTTGTCCGAGCACATTAAGTTTGAAGTGGTTTACACGGCACAAGATTGGAAGCAACGCTATCATCTTGACAAAGGCGCCGCCTTTGGCCTCAGCCACAACTTTTGGCAGGTGGGCTATCTGCGCCCTCAAAACCGACACAAACGCTATCGCAACCTGTATTTTGTGGGCGCTTCCACCCATCCAGGCACCGGTTTACCGATTGTTTTGCTTTCGGCGCGCCTCACCACTGAGCGCATCCTGCGCGAAAACGGCTTCTTACTCCAGACAAGGGCAGCTCCTCAAAACTTGCAAACGGCGGTTACTCCATGACCCCTCTCAGCACAGCTCCAGCTTTCAACCTTAAAGTAGTGCTCAAGGAAACCGGCATTCGCCCAGACACCTTGCGGGCATGGGAACGCCGCTATGGCTTACCCAAGCCCCAACGTTCGGCCGGGGGACATCGCCTGTATTCCCAACGCGATATCGAAATGATTAAGTGGTTGATGGCGCGGCAAGAAGAAGGGCTTTCCATTGCCCGCGCCGTGGAATTGTACCGCAACCAGATCGCGCAAGGGAATGATCCCCTCGAGGTCACCGAGCCTGCCCAACCGCAGCAAATGACCACGCCCGGCACCTTGCAGAGCATCCGTCAAGAATGGTTGAATGCCTGTCTGGGGTTTGACGAAAAAAAAGCCGAGTTACTGCTCAATCAAGCCTTTGCCCTCTTCCCCCTGGAAACAGTGGTCAGCGAGGTTTTACAATACGCCATGACCCAGGTGGGAGAACGATGGTACGAGAATGAGATTTCCGTCCAGCAGGAGCACTTCGCTTCTGCGCTCGTCCAACGACGGCTTAACTCGCTCATCGCTGCCTGCCCACCGCCCACCCGTTCGGAGGTGATCCTGCTCGGCAACCCGCCCAAAGAACAACATTTGCTACCGATCTTGATGTTGAATTTATTCCTGCGACGGCGCGGCTTTAGCGTGGTGGATCTCGGCGCCAATGTGCCGATCGCTAAATTCGATGAGACGGTCGGCAAAATCAAGCCCCAGTTGGTGGTGCTGAGCTCCCAACGCTTGACCACGGTTGCACCCCTGCTAGAAGTGATTCTCTCTTTGCATCCCCTAAAGGTTCAAATCGCCTATGGAGGGCGTATTTTCAATCATTTACCCCAATTGGTGGACTTAATCCCAGCCCATTATCTAGGGAATAGCTTCGACCAAGCCGTACACAATGTCGAACGCCTGCTCAGCCAGCGACCGCCCTTGCCCCCGCCTCTGCCAGTGCTGCAAACCTATGCGCAAACGGCAGAGCTTTTCCGCCATTCGCGCCCGCAAATTGAAGCTCGACTGAGCGAAGCGTTGCAGCCATACCATTTGCCGGAGGAATATCTCAGCACCGCCATCGAAGACTTTGGCGATGTATTGCACTCGGCTTTAGCCATCGGCGATGTGCAGACGATTGAGCCCGAACTGGAGTGGCTGCGCGGCTTAATCTACCAACACCGTCTGCCCGAAGGCATTCTAGCGTCGTTTTTGTTGGCATACGCCGAAGCGTTGGCTTGGTTAAATATAGAACCCCTCAAGCCCGTAGTGCAGTGGTTGCAATCGGCCGCCGAGAAGGTTGTGGCATAAATGCGGGGGAAATTCAGCTTCAAACAGAGAGCGCATGAGAGCAATTTGGTGGATTCGACGCGACCTGAGGCTGAGCGATAACGGCGCGCTCTGGGCGGCTCTTCAGGAAGGAGAAGTCATTCCGCTCTTCATTCTTGATCCCCTTCTGCTTGCCCGCTCCGCTCCCAAACGACAGAACTTCCTCTTTGGCGGCTTGCACGCCTTAGATCAAAGTCTGCGTCAGCGCGGTGCGTCCCTGATTCTGCGCCGTGGTGAGCCCCGAAGCGTCTTAAGCCAGGTGTTGGCAGAGAGCGGCGCAGCGCTAGTCATCGCCGAAGAAGACTTCACACCCTATGCACGCCGCCGCGATCAACGCCTCCAAGCCGAACTGCCCCTGCGCCTGATTGCCTATCAAACCGTCCATCACCCCGCCAGCCTGCTCAAAGCGGATGGCAAACCTTACACCGTTTACACGCCCTACTCCAAAGCTTGGAAGGCAAAGCTCGGCGACTTAAAGCTTCTGCCGGCCCCCGAACGCATTCCTATGCCGCCGGGTCTCTCGAGCGAACCCTTGCCGTCCTACCAGCCCGACCCGCACTTCCCGGCTGGAGAAGAAGAAGCCCTTCTGCGCCTTGAGGATTTCACCCATCCAACCTCACTTCCTTCCCAAAGCGGCGCACAGCGCGGCATCTTTGCCTATGGCGAACAACGCAACCGTCTGGATTTAGATGGCACATCTCAGCTTTCGCCTTATTTGCGCTTTGGGATGGTCGGGATGCGTCAGGCGGTATCTGCAGCGGTTGAAGCCCTGCGCAACTCACCGCCGGGCATGAGCAAATCGGCTGAAACCTGGTTGAATGAATTAATTTGGCGCGAGTTTTACATTCAAATCTTGTTTCACTTCCCCTACGTGCGACAGAAGGCATTTAACCGCGCTTTTGAGAACATCGCTTGGCAAAACGATGAAACTGCCTTCCAACGCTGGAAAGAGGGCTTGACCGGCCTCCCCGTTGTGGACGCTGCCATGCGCCAACTGCGCCAGACGGGCTGGATGCACAACCGCGCCCGCATGATCGTGGCATCCTATCTGGTGAAGGATATGCTGATCGACTGGCGTTGGGGGGAAGCTTGGTTTATGGAAACCCTCATCGATGGCGATCTGGCTGCCAACAACGGCGGATGGCAGTGGACAGCCGGCACCGGCACCGACGCTGCGCCTTATTTTCGCATCTTTAACCCGCTTTTGCAAAGCCGCAAATTTGACCCTCAGGGAGACTACATTCGCCGTTGGGTGCCAGAATTGCGTCAACTCGACAACGAAACAATCCACGCCCCGTGGCTAAAAGGGGTGCACGTTCCCGGCTATCCGCGCCAGCCCGTCCGTTTACCCGACAAAGCCCGCACCTTGGCAGCGTATGCTTCAGGGCGAGCTAGCCGTCAAGGAAGCTGAAAACTCGCTCAAACTGCGCGCCAGCACATCTAAATCCGATTGGGCGGCATAGGTGTCCTTTTCCAAACCGCTGAGAGCTAAATTGAGGCGGGTTTCCATTTCGGATAAAGCCGTGCGCTGCGCCGCGTTAGCGTTGCTTTGCAAGGCTTTGAAGATGGATTGGGCGTTTTGCAGGGCTGTTCGGGCAAGGTCGGTTTTGTTTTCGTACAGATAGATGCGGGCAGAGGCAATCTCCATCTGCAGGTTTAGCACGTTGTTTTGGAAATCGGCGCCCTTGAGCCGTTCTAAAGCCTCTTGATAGAGCTTCTCCATTTGAGCTTTGGCAGCCAGTTCACCTTCCAGTGTTTCAATGCGGGCTTGGGCTGCGCTGAGTTCGGCGGCGCGGGCATCTGCTTGGCGACGCAAAGGCATATAGAACAGGAGCAAAGCCGCGACAAAACCGATCCCCAACAGGATCAAAACCCCTAACGTCCAGCGCACAAATTGGCGCAGGAAGCGGCGCAGGCGGCTTTCTTCTTTTGCCGGCAGAGAAGGCACGGAGGCAGCAAGGGGGGTTTCCGCACTGGGTTGTGAGGCTTGTTCTTCGCTCGGGCTTGCCAGTTGTTCTTCGGCGTCACTTTCGCTCATGGGTCACTCCTTTTGCATGCTGTTTGGGTTTATTTTAGGAAAATGTCCATCCGTCTGCCGGGTGGGCGAGGATGTCCGTCCAGTCGCGCAGGCGAGGACGCCGGCTCTTCCAACGGGCAGGCGCAAGGGTTTCATTCGCGCTCTTTGGCACGCGGTCGAGGCGTTGGGTAAGGCAACGGGATATATTCAACCGTTGGGCGACCCATGCCAGCTTGCGGATACATATTCATCAGTTGGTAAACCTCTTTCGGGACATCGGTGGAGATGGGCAAGCCTAAACCGCGCGCCTCTTCAACCGTGATAGGATAATCGTGCGTCCAACGCCCGCTGGAAAGGATTTCAGCCAGCGTTTCGGCTTGTTCGGGGCTGGTGTGGCTCATCAAGATTTCCCGCAAGGTGTCTTTCACCTGGCGCATCGCCTTGCGGGCGACATCGGCTAAAATCAAGGTTTCATCGTTAATTTTCTCGATCGGCTTTTGTTCCAAGACAGCCAAGATCGAGGCAGCCGGCTGTTGCCCGATTTGCGGGTCCACCGGCCCCAACACGGCGTTCTCGTCCATGACGATTTCATCAGCCGCCAGGGCGATCATGGTGCCGCCCGACATAGCGTAGTGCGGCACAAAGACGGTCACTTTGGCAGGATGACGACAAAGGGCTTTGGCAATTTGCTCGGCCGCCAAGACCAACCCGCCAGGCGTATGCAGGATGATGTCAATTGGCACGTTCGGATCGGTCAACTTAATCGCCCGCAAAACCTCCTCCGAGTCGTTGATGTCAATGTAACGGGCAAGGGGGAAACCCAAGAAGGACAAGCGTTCTTGGCGGTGAATCAGGGCAATGGCGCGCGAATTGCGCTGGACTTCCAACTGGCGCAACATGCGCGCCCGGCTGGCTTCCAGCATGCGCTGACGGATGACCGGCTGTAAGGAGGAAATAACCAAGAAGAGGAAAAATAAAATTGTAAAGTCCATGTCTCACCTCGCGGATGGGATTACCAAGGAAAATATTCATCCAGATAAAAGCGTTCATACGGCAGCGGGCGGCGGGGGGTGAACAGCTTGACGGTTAGCAACCCAAAGACGAATCCACCGATATGGGCGAACCAAGCAATGCCCCCCATGCTCATCTGCGCCGGGGAGAGTAAAGCCGCTACACCGGAAAAGAATTGTGAGACAAACCATAACCCCAAAAAGAAGAACGCATTGATTTCGATAAAGTACGGGACGAAAAACAAAGGAATCAAGGTGATCACCTTAGCGTTGGGGAAGAGCAAGAAGTAAGCGCCCATCACCGCTGCGATCGCCCCGCTGGCGCCGATAGCTGGCACACGGCTGGTCGGATCGACCAATGCCTGTGTAAGGGCCGCCGCCAATCCGCCGAGGATATAGAAGACAAAATAGCGGAAAGAGCCCATACGGTCTTCAACGTTATCGCCAAAGATGAACAAAATCCACATGTTGCTCAAAAAATGCACCCAACCCCCGTGCAGGAACATGTGGGTAAACAAAGACAGAACCGCCAAGGGAGAAAACAAAAAGCGCCACGGCTCAAAGAGCGGCAGGCGGGCTGGCACCATCCCGAAGA
Source organism: Anaerolineae bacterium (assembly GCA_003130835.1). GTDB lineage: Bacteria > Chloroflexota > Anaerolineae > Anaerolineales > UBA4823 > NAK19. Next base: position 41,414 of record QEXX01000130.1, read on the forward strand.
TCGAAATCAGTTGCTGCAGCAGGCGATCGGGCAGGCTGATCTCGAACAGGAAGACGGCCGTGTTCAAGCCGATCACGGCATAATTGACAATGGGGAAGGAACGGGAGCGAATGGTATCACGAATAGGAAGCATCAGCGACCTCGCATAAGAGACTCGACCATCCTGACGGCGCCATGGAAGGTTAGGTCAAGCGTATTATACTTTACGGATAGCCGCTTCGCTTTCGCAATCGCCAATCAGTTTTTCTCGGCTAAGACGATCACGTTCGGTGACCGCTGGTCAAACGGTTTTTGGTCAAAGCTGCCATAGGTCGCCCGGATCGAGAAACCGCTCTGCTCGATCTCAGCCAAGAAGCGGCTGACGGCTTCCAGCGAATACTTCTGCCGATATTCGACGCGCTCCACATTCCCATCCGGAAAAAGGTGGTCGTAAGCCCAGGTCACCGCCAACCCATCTTGGTCGCGCTGCCAAGTAGTGAAAACCTGCACCGGATGGGAGGTCTCGGGATGCAGGAAAATCTCTTCGAGTTCAGATTCGACTTTTGCCGGCAAGGATTGTAGCAAAGCCGGGTTGGGAAAACTGACCACGAAAGCGCCGCCCTTGTGTAAACACTGGGCAACATTGCCCAAGAGCGCCAGCCGCTGCGGCGAGGTGAAGGTGGAGTAGGTATTGCAGGGCAACAACGCCAGGCGAAAGAGCGGCGCAAGCGCAAAGCGGGTCATATCGGCGCAAAAGACCTTGGCAACGCCGCGCCGCCGTAAAAAGCGCAGCATTGCGATTTCATAATCGAAGCCCACCACGTCGTAGCCGGCCTTCTGAAGGGCATGCAAAACCCGCCCGGTGCCGCAGCCTAGCTCGACAATTGGCTCCCCGTAGCGGCGCGCCAATTCCAGGTAGAAGGGAAGATCCTCGGTGTAATTGGCATGATGGGCGTGATAGCAGGGTGGAAAGCGATTCACCAGCGCAAAATCCTTGACGATTGGGCAGTATCGGCATTATACTCTGGTCCGATCGGGGTGTGGCGCAGTACGGTAGCGCACCGCGTTTGGGACGCGGGGGTCGGCGGTTCAAGTCCGCCCGCCCCGACTTAA
>QEXX01000131.1 GCA_003130835.1 Anaerolineae bacterium
AGCGCCTGTCGAAACCCGCTGGGTTGGGTCTCGGTACGGGCTGACGCCCTACTCGACCCACAGGAAGGCGCGGGTTGAGCTAGCATTGAGTTTGTCGAAATGTAGCGAGCGCTAGCGAGCGTACCGAAACCCGCTGGGTTGGGTCTCGGTACGGGCTAACGCCCTACTCGACCCACAGGAAGGCGCGGGTTGAGCAGTGTGCTGAGCTTGTCGAAGCGCCTGTCGAAACCCGCCGCTTAGGTCTCGATACGGGCTAACGCCCTACTCGACCCACAGGAAGGCGCGGGTTGAGCAGTGTGCTGAGCTTGTCGAAGCGCCTGTCGAAACCCGCCACTTACAGATATAATCCATCCGTAGGAGGTCTTATGTCCAAAACCGTGCTTGCTCTAGTTCCCCACCCCGATGATGCCGAGTTCTTTGCCGGCGGCCTGCTTGCCAACCTAATCGCCGAAGGCGCCAAGGTGATCATCGCCGTTGCCAGCGATGGGCGGCGAGGGTCATTTGAGCATACGGCCGATGACTTAGCCACCATCCGCCGCCAGGAGGCGCAGCGCGCTGCCCAAACGCTCGGCGCCGAACCCCCCATCTTTCTCGGTCATCCCGATTTGGAAGTAGATACCCTGCCGCCGGGTCTGCTGCGGGAGCAATTCATCCGCCTGATTCGACAAACCAAGCCCGACATTGTAGTTGCCGAAGATGCCTTTGCGCTTTACGAGGTCCATCCCGACCATCGCGCCGTCGCCTGGGCTGCCTCGGATGCCATTCACTTCGCCAACCTGCCGCTCATGCACCCCGAACACCTCGAACAGGGCTTAGAACCGCACTATGTGGTCGAAAAATACTTTTATGGTGAACACTTGCCCAACGCCAACAAAATTGTGGACATCAGCCAGAGCATCGAACGCAAAATTGCTGCGCTTGGGGAACATCGCAGTCAGGTGAAATTTCTGGTCGAGGATGTGATTCGTCAGGCTCGCATCGCCGGCTTGGATTTACAGGCAATGTTAGGAGAGGCAATCGAAGACCCCCTGCAAGCCTTAGCTTGGGCACTGCGGGCACAGGCTGCCGAAATCGGTCAGCGCATCGGCGTGGCATACGCCGAAGCTTACCGCTATGTGCGCTTCCATCCTTTTGTCGAAAATCTCTTAGCCATGCAAGGATAGCCCATGGGAATCAAAATCGCCATTTTAGGGGCGGGCGGACTGCGCACCCCGCTCATCTTACAAGCCATTTTGCTACGCCAGTCCAGATTGGCGCTCTCTGAACTAGCCTTGATGGATATCGACGGCGCGCAGCTCGACCTGATCGCCGCTCTGACTGCGCCGCTCGAAGCTGCCAACCCGCCGCGCTTTCATCTTCTACGCACCACCAGCCTGGAAGAAGCGCTCCAAGGCGCGGATTACGTCATCACCACCTTTCGCGTTGGCGGCATGGCGGGGCGTGCGATTGATGAACGGGTGGCACTGAAGCACGGCGTCTTGGGACAAGAAACGACCGGCCCAGGCGGGTTTGCCATGGCACTGCGCACCCTGCCGGTCTTGCTGCAGGTGGTTCAAAAAATGGCTCAGCTTTGTCCGCAGGCATGGTTGATCAACTTTGCCAATCCGGCCGGCTTGCTGGCAGAAGCCGTCGTTCGGGTAGGCGGCTGGCAGCGCAGTGTGGGCATTTGCGACGCCCCGCACACCATGCGCCGCGCCTTCGCCGCGTTGCTGAACGCGCCCCCGCAAGAGGTGCTGCTCGATTATTTCGGCTTGAATCATCTCGGGTGGATTCGGCGGGTGCTGTATCAGGGCGAGAATCACTTGCCGCGCTTATTAGAGCTAATCCGACAGTCAGACCATGTGCCGGGCTTGCCCTTCAGCCCGACCCTCATCACCACGCTGGGCATGATTCCCAACGAGTATCTCTATTATTACTACCATACCCGCCAAGCGGTGGAGAACATCCTGAAGGCTGGTATCAGTCGTGGAGAACAGTTGGCGGCTTGGAACGAAAGCCTGTTCGCCGAATTGCGCGCGTTGCGGGCTGCCGAAGATTACGAAGGCATGTTACGCGCCTACCAAGCCTATCTCAAACAGCGCGGCCAGACCTATATGGTCAACGAAAGTGGGCAGGCGCACAATCTGGAACAGCTCGATGCAGCCCTTGCCGAATCGCTCTCCTCCGAAGGGTACGCCGGCGTGGCGCTCGATCTGATCGAGGCGTTGAACGGACATGCCCTGCGCCAGATGATTCTCAACATCCCCAATCAGGGCGCCATCCAAGGCATGGCGGCCGACGAGGTGGTTGAAATCCCAGCTTTGGTCAGTGGCGGGGCGATTCAGCCTCTCAGCATCGGAGACATCCCCCAGCACTGTTTAGGGCTGATGCAGCAGGTGAAAGCCTACGAGCGGCTGACCATCGAAGCTGCTGTACAAGGCTCGTATGCTAAAGCCCTCACCGCCCTAACGCTACACCCCCTCGTGCCCGGCTTTGAGGTGGCTAAGCTGATTTTGGATGAATACCGGGAGCGCCATGGCGATTTGTTTCCGCCGCTGAGCTGACTTACCGTCACATCTTCGGAGCCGCCGGCCTCCTCGTCTGCAAAGTTGCCGATGAGGACGTCGGCCCTCCGAAACGAACCGCTGCGTTCTCGGATAGCATGTACACCAAGCAAATCACCCCTCCGATCCACCAAGATAAGGTAAGATTAACGGGCAATCTAATCTCACAGCAAGGTTTCGATGAGCGAACAACCTGCGCCTGACTTAGGCTTACGGGTCTTGCGAGCTTGGCTCAAGAGCGGCTCACCGCTGGGCCCCCTCGAAGTGATGGGGGACGAAATGGGTTATTTCTTCCAAATCCCCCTGCCGGCTTTTCACCCCTATGTCGTCTTCGGGCCACAAGCCAATCGGGCAGTGCTGGTCACGCAGCGTCAGAAATTGCTCTGGCGCAATACCGACCCGGTGACCGACTTGCTGTGGCGCGGCGTGCTGGTTGTCGATGGGGAGGAACACGAAGCCTACCGCAAATGTATGGAGCCGGCCTTGCATCCGGCGCAATTGCCCGCCTACGCCGAGATGATGGTCGCCCAAGCCAAACGCGTTTGCGATGGCTGGCAAGCCGGCCAAGTGGTGGACCTCTTGGTGGAGAGCCGCAAGATTGCGCTTTTAATCATCTTCCAAGCCTTGTTCAGCCAGGACATCGGCAAAGATTTGCCCCACCTTTGGCAGCCTATCCTCAAAGCCATCGCCTACATCTCGCCCGGAGCGTGGATCCTATGGCGCCAACTGCCGCGCCCGTCTTTCACTGCCCCCCTGCGCCAACTGGACGCTTATTTATACGGCTTAATTGCCAAACGGCGCGCCGGGCCGCCACATCCCGATCTGCTGCAAGCCCTGATCGAAGCCGATTATCCGGATGCAGTCATCCGCGATCAGATGCTGACCATGCTGATCGCCGGTCACGACACCTCTACCGCCTTGCTGGCGTGGGTCTTCGTCCTGCTCGGCAAACACCCATCCGTGATGGAGGAGCTAAGCCTCGAAGTCGCCCAAAACGACAAATCGCCGCTGCTCGACGCAGTCATCAAAGAGGCTTTGCGCCTATATCCTCCCATTCATATTGGCAACCGGCGGGTGGCGCAAGCGCTCGAACTCGAGCAAGGGGTGATCCCGGCTGGCGAGCGCATGTTTTACTCGATCTATCTCACCCATCGCGATCAGCGCATCTGGGAGGCAGCCGAGGCGTTTCGCCCACAACGCTTTTTGGGCGGCCGACAAACGCCGCCCTTCTCTTATGTTCCTTTTGGCGGTGGGCCGCGTGCCTGTATTGGGGCAGCCTTTGGTCAACAGGAAGCCCGCTTGGTCTTAACCTACCTGCTGCGCCGCTTCCGCTTTGAGCCAGTCCACTTCGAGCGCATCCACCCGCACATGGGCGCCACCCTCGAACCCCGCCCCGGCGTTTGGATGCGCGTCCAGCCCAGAACCCATTAGCTTGGGGTCGTTCCGTTGCCGACCATCGCGCCATGGCTTTGCCGCCCGTAGGGCGCTTTCAAAGAACGGCACCGACTTCGCAAAAGCCCGCCTTCCTCACCAAGCTTTGTTGACAAAAGACAAAAGACGGCTATAATGTCCAGAAATCTTGACCCGGTCTGCCCACTTTTTGAGATCGCTTTCAGCATTTCTTTATTGGATGAAAGAATTGTCGGTCTGATTTGTTATAATTTAGGCAATCTGAACGGAGTGATGGAGAGATGAGCGAGACACCAATTTTAACGGCTGAAGGAGCTGCAAAGCTAAAGGAGGAACTTCAATACTTAACCACCGTTGCCCGCAAGGAGATCGCTGAGCGGCTGCGCCACGCCGTTTCTCAGGGCGACCTTTCGGAAAACGCCGATTACCACAAAGCCAAAGAGGATCAAGCCTTCCTCGAAGGGCGCATCCAAGAGCTGGAATATCTGCTCAAAAACGCCGTGATCGTTGAAACCAACGGCGACCCGCTCGATGAGGTGCAAGTCGGCGCACGCGTCACTGTTCAGGAGGACCCGTATCCGCCCGAAACGTACCTGATCGTGGGAGCAAAGGAAGCCGATCCGCACAACGGGAAGATTTCCAACGAATCGCCCATCGGCAGCGCCTTGCTGGGGCATAAAGTTGGCGATGTGGTCACAGCCCAAACGCCGAACGGCAAAATCACCTTAAAAATTTTGAAAATCGAATAGGCAGGCTTTAGACGCTGCCCATGACCGCCCAAAGCCATTCGCCCCGTCTAGCCGATGAATTTTGGCGGGGGGTGCGGGCAGAATTCCCGCTCTTGATCGGCGTTGCTCCGTTTGGCATGATCTACGGTGTGTTAGCCTTGGCGGCCGGCATCCCGGCTGTGGCTGCCCAAGCCATGTCGGCGATCGTCTTCGCCGGCTCGGCGCAGTTCATCACCACCCAACTCTACGCCTCCACACCCTTGCTCCTAACCGCTCTGACCATCTTTGTGGTCAATTTGCGCCACCTCTTATACAGCGCATCGGTTGCCCCGTATCTCCAAAAGCTGCGCCCAGGCTGGAAATATCTCTTAGCCTATTTGCTGACGGACGAAGCCTATGCTGTGGTCATCGCTGACTTTCAACGCAGCCCCAACCCGGCGCGCAATTCGCCGGGCTTTTTCCTCGGCGCTGGGCTTGCCTTATGGGCAACTTGGCAGGCAAGCACGGCGGTGGGCGTCTTTCTGGGTGCTAACCTGCCACAAAACTGGTCGCTCGATTTCACCTTGGCGCTGACCTTCATCGCCATCATCGTTCCCACGTTGAAAGATCGGGGGTTGGTGGTTGCGGCAGTCATCGCCAGCCTGACAGGGGTGCTCAGCAGTGCCCTGCCCTATAAGCTGGGGTTGTTGTTGGCAGCTTTGTTGGGCATCTTGGGCGGTTATTGGCTGGGTGAGAAAAGATGAAGATTTGGTGGATTCTCCTGCTGGGGGGAGCGGCGACTTATCTCACTCGCTTATCGATGATTCTGCTCTTCAGCCGCTGGGAGATTCCAGCTTGGCTGAGAGACGGGCTGCGTCTGGTGCCGGCGGCTGTCTTTTCTGCCCTCATCGCCCAGGAGGTGTTTATCCGCAATGGGCAGATCGATCTTTCCTTCTACAACGAACGCATCCTGGCGGCTTTGGCAGCGACCCTGATCGCCTGGCGCACCAAGAACGTGCTGCTCACCTTGGCGGTGGGCATGGCGACCCTGTGGGCATTGCAGATGTTCTTTCATTAGCCAGTTCCATTAAGGAAAACCAACTCCCCTCGCCCACATACGGAGCGCCGGCATCTTCTGCGGCGCGGCTCGGCGGCTGAGTTGAGGCGCGCCGTGTACCCAAAGCCGCTGGGTTGAGCAGTGGGCTGAGCTTGTCGAAGCGCCTGTCGAAACCCGCTGGGTTGAGCAGTGTGCTGAGCTTGTCGAAGCGCCTGTCGAAACCCGCTGGGTTGAGCAGTGTGCTGAG
>QEXX01000132.1 GCA_003130835.1 Anaerolineae bacterium
AGCCAGCCGATCAGCACATGACCTGCGCTGACCCCTTGCCAGTTGCCATGCACTGAGAAGTGTTCATCGGTCAATTCAGCCAACCCCATGCGGTTCATCCCTGCAATCAAGAGCGGGATATCGTCTACACGTTCTGTGGTTACGGTGAGTTCTTCGGCCATGCCAATAGATTACCGCATTTTCTAAATCCAATCAAACTATGAGCGAACCGAGAGATAATCCATCAATCAGTACAAAAATGGAGTATTTTTCAACACCCTCTCACGTAGAGTTACACTTATCGACATATTTGTCCGAACTCTTAATTGCTTTACCTAATTCTAAACTTGAGTGTATGTTGCTCTCACAAGCAATGGTTTCAATGTGAAATCATCGTGTACTCGAAAGCCAAGCTTATTTTGTCTCTCAACCTTCGCTTACCATGGGATAGTCCGGTTTCTAAGATGGTGGATATCGAAACTTGGGAGCAGTCCGAGTCTGCTCCCAAGATAACTTTTATTCCCCGCGGCACTACTTTCCTACGCCGCGCTGACGTTGCGGATATCGACGATGCGCTCGACGATTGGGGTCAGCGCTTTGGTTAAGTCATCAACGGTGGTGTTCTCGACTTTCAGGGTCACCATCCCTGTAGAAGGGTCTTCGCCCATGAAGGTGCCAATGGCGATGATGTTACCGCCCAATTGGCGAATAGCGTTCGTCACATCCGAGAGCTTGCCGGGTTCGTCCTTGACCAAGATGGTCGCCCGAATGCCGCCCTTGCGCGCCCCAAATAATTCGAGGAAGATTTTGAACAAATCGGTCTCGGTAATAATGCCCACCAAGCGGTCCTCTTGCATGACCGGCAATGCGCCAATTTTTCGGTCTGCCATAATGCGGGCTGCCTCTTCAATCGGGCAATCCACGCAGGTAGTAATGACCTCTTTGGTCATGATTTCTTCCACTTTGACCTTGCTCAGCCAATAATTGACCTCCCAAATGCTCAGCGTGGTGGCATCCGAAGGCGAGGCGTTGAGCAAATCCTTCTCCGAAACAATGCCGACCAACTTGCCATGTTTATCGACAACCGGAAAGCGGCGCACCTTTTCCTTGCGCATCAGCGCCAAAGCCTCTTGCAAGGGGGTGTCGGGCGTGATGGTGATGACGGGCTTGGACATGCGTTCTCCAACTAACATCGTGGCGGTCTCCTTTCTTCAGTAAAAAAGTGATTATTTCCGACTAATTCTATTGTACTTGAAGATAAACGAGTCAAAATCCGATTGTGAAACCGGATTCGGGTAAGATTTTAACAGGATGGCCAGGATACAAGGATGAATTGGCTGCAGAGCTGTTCATCCTGAGCATCCTGTCCATCCTGTCTGACAATCTGGTTTACTCGACCACTTCGCCTTCAATGACCGGGATAGCAGCCGAGAAGATCAAGCCATCTTCGCCGCGATCGACCCGGATGGTATCCCCTTCCTTGAACTCGCCAGCTAAGATTTTGAGCGCTAAGGGGTCTTGCAACTCGCGTTGGATGGCGCGCTTGAGCGGGCGGGCACCGAAATCGGGATCATAGCCTACTTCGGCGAGGTACTCGCGCGCCGCCTCGGTGACTTCTAGGGTGAAGCCGCGCTCCTGGAGCAGGGCAGAGATGCGCCGCAGTTGAATATCCACAATGCCGTTGAGGTGCTCACGGGTGAGCGGATGGAAGAGCACGATTTCGTCAATGCGGTTCAAGAACTCCGGTCGGAAGTGCATCTGAAGCACGCGGGTGATCTCATCGCGGCTCACGCGCCGTCCACCTTCCCACAACTGGTTGCCCAAGTTGCTGGTCATGATCACCAGCGTGTTGCGGAAGTCCACCGTGCGGCCGTGGCCATCGGTCAAACGCCCATCATCCAAAAGTTGCAAGAGCACATTGAAGACCTCGCTATGGGCTTTCTCGATTTCATCGAACAGCACCACGCTATACGGGCGACGCCGTACCGCTTCGGTCAGTTGACCGCCTTCTTCGTAGCCCACATAGCCTGGTGGGGCGCCGACCAAACGCGAGACGGTGTGTTTCTCTTGATACTCGCTCATATCAATGCGGATCATCGCCCGTTCGTCGTCAAACATGAACTCGGCTAAGGCGCGCGCAAGTTCCGTCTTACCCACGCCGGTAGGACCAAGGAAGATGAACGATCCAATGGGGCGGTTGGGGTCTTGTAAGCCGGCGCGAGCGCGACGCACAGCGTTGGCGACCACCCGCACGGCGTCATCTTGTCCGACCACGCGCTCATGCAGGCGTTCCTCCATGTGGATTAGCTTTTGCGTCTCGGCTTCCAGCAAGCGAGAAACCGGAATACCAGTCCAGCGTGCCACCACTTGAGCAATCTCTTCGGCGTCCACCTCTTCTTTGAGCAGGGCGCCGTCCTTTTGCAGCTCCTTCAGGCGCGCCTCGCTCTCGGCAAGCCGCTGTTCCAATTCTCGCAAGGTGCCATAGCGCAGGCGAGCAACGGTTTCAAGTTGATTCTGTCGTTCGGCGCGCTCGATTTCGTAGCGGGTTTGCTCAATCTGTTCCTTGATCGCCTGCAATTGGGTGATGGCTTCCTTTTCCGCCTGCCAACGGGCGTGTAATTGGTTCGATTGTTCCCGCAAGTCGGCCAATTCCTTCTCAATCCGCTCAAGGCGTTCGAGGGAGGCGCGATCTTTCTCTTTCTTGAGGGCTTCGCGCTCGATTTCCAATTGCAGAATTTGACGATCGACATCGTCTAAGGCTTGCGGCTTGGAGTCGATTTCGGTGCGCAAGCGCGCTGCGGCTTCATCGATCAGGTCGATCGCCTTGTCTGGCAGGTGTCGATCGGCGATATACCGATGGCTGAGGGTGGCTGCGGCGATCACCGCCGGGTCGGTAATGCGCACGCCGTGATGAATCTCATAGCGCTCTTTCAAACCCCGCAGGATGCTGATGGTCTCTTCGACCGTGGGCTCATCGATCAGCACCGGTTGGAAGCGGCGCTCTAGAGCTGGGTCCTTCTCGACATGCTTGCGGTATTCATCTAAGGTGGTGGCGCCGATCATGTGCAGTTCGCCGCGCGCCAGCATCGGTTTCAGCATATTGCCGGCATCCATGGCGCCTTCGGCTGCGCCGGCACCGACCACAGTATGCATTTCATCGACAAATAGAATCACCTCGCCTGCTGAATCGGAAATCTCCTTCAAAACAGCTTTGAGCCGTTCTTCGAATTCACCCCGATATTTTGCGCCGGCAACCAGCGCCCCCATATCCAATTGCACCAAGCGTTTACGCTTCAAGCCTTCCGGCACATCGCCCTTGACAATGCGCTGCGCCAATCCTTCCACCACGGCGGTTTTTCCCACGCCAGGCTCACCGATCAGGGCCGGGTTGTTCTTGGTACGCCGCGAAAGGATTTGAATCACGCGCCGAATCTCCTCATCCCGGCCGATAACCGGGTCCAGCTTGCCCTGACGGGCTAAGGCGGTCAGATCGCGCCCGTACTTTTCCAAAGCCTGATAGGTGGCTTCTGGGGTGGGCGAAGTGACGCGCTGCGTGCCGCGAATCCCCGCCAGCGCTTTGAGGATGGCATCTTTGGTCAAGCCATACTGCGCTAAGCGTTTTCCTTCGATGCTATCAGTCAAGCCCAGCAAGAGATGTTCGGTAGAAACATATTCATCTTGCATGCCTTTGGCGTACCGTTCGGCAGCTTCCAAAGCGTCCACGGTTGGGCGCGCCAGCCCGATTTCACCCGTAGCACCATAGACGCGCGGGCGCTTCTCCAATTCGTTTTGCACCTCCTCGCGCAGGGCAAGCACACTGCCGGCAACGCGAGTGACAATCGCCGGAACGACGCTATCCTCTTGGCGCAATAAAGCCAGCAAAAGATGAGCCGGCTCAATGGCTTGATGGTTGTAGTCGCGCGCAATGGTTTGGGCAGAAAAAATTGCTTCTTGTGATTTTTGCGTGTATTTTTCTAAATTCATAGCTCCTCCTTCTCAACTCCCTAACGCAGCAGAGCGTCTGGTATCCTTACCCTGAATGGTTGCCTCCGCTCTCGTTAGGGGTTGGCTGATTTTCTATGAGAATTTCATAGGTTGCAGTCTCGAATTTTTGTAAACGACCAACAACATCGAAGAACACCTTTTGCAATCCGTATTTGCGCGAAAACAGACGATTCACGGCTTCAGCCTTCTGGCTGTCGACGCGCCGGGCAGTGCCTTTCACCCACTCGCCGATGACTTCGCCTTGTGCTTTACACGGTGCGATCTGCACTTGCGGGAAGTTGCGAATGCGCTTTGCCTTGCCCGAGTTTGCGCCGGTGCGCACGTAAAGCTTCCCTTCGTGTTCTACAAACCAGACGGGGGTGCGAACCCCTTGCCCATTGCGACGATAGGTTTCCAAATTGAGATATTTCTGATTAGCAAATTGCTTCAATGCAACGCTGGTCTCCATAACAAACTCTCTCCTTACCGATAAAATAATCTCTGATTGACCAGTATAGAGAGCGTTGGTAAGAAAAGTGTAGATAAAGTGTTAACCCTTTATTGGAAGTTGCCGGCAGCCGATTCCTCCTTGCTTGAGAGCCGAATCCAGAGTACAATTACGGTCAATAACCGACGGGGAGAAGCTCTTGGAGGTTAGCGCACCGAAAACCAGCACCCTCATCGCCACCTTGGGCACTGAACCACAGGTCGTGACTGCAACCCTCGACATCCTGCGCAACCAGGGGGAACACATTGGCTCGGTCGAGGTGGTGCACACCGTTGCGCCAAGCAATCCCCCAATTCAAAACGCTTTGAGCATCCTGCAGCAGGCGGCTCAGGAAACGCTATACACCGGCATCCAATTCACCTTTCACCCCATTTGCGATCCGAGTGGCAAACCTTACCAAGACGTAGAAAGTGAACCGGCCAGCCTAGCTGCCTTCAAGCTGCTGTTCCGCCTGGTTCGTCGGGCAAAGCTCCAGCAAGAGAAAGTCCATCTGTGCATCGCCGGTGGACGCAAGGTGACGTCGATCTTCGGCATGGCGGTTGCCCAACTGTTGTTCAATGAAGAAGATTGCCTGTGGCACCTCTATTCCGGGGGCGATTTTCTGACCAGCAAGCGTTTGCACCCTCAAGTAGGTGATGAGGTGCATCTGCTGCGCATTCCGGTCGCCTTGTGGTCTTCGGTCTCACCGATTCTGCTCGATTTAGCCCGCGTGGACGATCCGTTTGAAGCGTATCAGCGACAGCGCTCGAGCAAGCTACGCGAGGAATATCAGCAAGCCAAGGTGTTCATTGAGCATGTCTTAAGCAAGAGCGAACGCCAAGCTGTGGCACTATTGGTACAGGAAATGCTCAGTGACGAAGAAATCGCCCAGCGATTGTGTAAATCCAAGCGCACCGTGGAACAACAACTGCGCGCCGCCTACCGCAAAGCCAAAGACACCTATCAGGTTGAAGAGGTGGGGCGCGTTCATTTGATCTCTCTGTTGAAGATTTATTACACCCTAGAAGGACAGACAGAAAGGGGGTGAAGGGCAAAGGACAAAGCGGATAGCGTAAAACCTGAGTCGATTTGCTGATAGGGGTTCACCCCAAAGGTTTCGTCTGTGCGATCACCTACCGAAAATAGGGAGAATCCCGCAAGACAAACGAGAAGAAATCAAGCAAAATGATCAACGAGCGCTTCTCCTGAGCGAAGCAGGGGGCAGGGGGAAAGCACCTCAGGAGAGCCCTCCAGGAGCAGAAAGGAGGTTGAATGATCCGAGAAGAGGTTTGGAAAGCGGCTTTAGCCGGTTTGCTACACGACATTGGAAAATTTGCCCAACGAGCTGGGGTGGAAGTTCGCGAAGAGTGGCGAGACCCACAAACCAAAGCCGACTTTGGCTACCAACATGCCTTGCACACCTACCGATTTGTCGACCAGTACCTTCCGGCTGCCATCAAGGACGAGCTTAAAGTGCTGGCTGCCTATCATCATCGTCCGAAAGGGCGAGGAAACGTGATTCAATTAGCCGACCATCTGGCAGCCGGGGAAAGGCGCAAGCAAGAGGGCGATGACAGCGACCGCAAAGCACACCCCCGACAGTTGCATCCGGTCTTCATTGGTATTCGCGCCGATGGACAAGAACACCCCTACAAAGGGCAGGATCGATTTTATTTTCCGCTTCAACCCCTTGCCCTAGAAGAGTCGGTGATCTTCCCGGCTGTTGAACCCTTGAAGGAACAAGAAGCCTGGCAAGCCTATGAAAAACTTTGGAACGCTTTTTGCCGAGAAGCCGAGCAACTGAAAAGCCAGTATGAACAGAGTCAGGCTTGGGAAAGCTATGTCGAGAGTATGCTCTCTTTGATGCAACGGTATACCTGGTGCATTCCCGCAGCCTATTTCAAAGCCATTCCGGATGTCTCGCTATACGATCACAGCCGCATGACGGCTGCCTTAGCTGCGTGTCTGGCGGAATTTGACGATGTGACCTTGGAGCGTATTGCGCAAACCCCTGAACAAAGCGAAGCCCCCGTTGCCCTGCTGGTCGGCGGCGACATCTCTGGCGTGCAGGATTTTATTTATACCATCTCATCCAAAGGGGCAGCCAAGATGCTGCGCGGACGCTCTTTCTATTTGCAACTGCTTACGGAAGCCGTGCTGCGTTTCGTGTTGCGGCGATTAGCCTTACCTTATACAAATGTCATCTACGCCGGTGGAGGGCATTTTTATCTCCTCGCGCCGCCCAGCGTTGAGAAAGAAATCCCAACCATTCAAGCGGAAATTGCCAAACACTTGTTAGCTCAGCATCACACCCAGCTCGTTCTAGTGCTTCAATCCATCCCATTGACAGCAGACCATTTTCAAGCTGGCAAATTAAGCGAAGCCTGGCAAACCTTGAACCAAAAGCTTTCAATCGCCAAAAATCGCCGCTACGGTGAATTAGCCGATGTGTTCTATCAAGAAATATTTGAAGTCCCTGAATTTGGGGGAAACCCAAACGCAACCTGTTCTGTTTGTGGTGATGAAAGGCGAGGAGCACAAGAATGGGATGAATGGGAAGCTCAATCAAAGATTTGTCCGCTTTGTCGCTCCTTTGCTGAGACAATCGGCCGGGAGCTGCCAAACACCCGTTTTCTTGCGCTCAAATTTAGCGATGACGAATCGGTATACACCATTTCGCAAACCGCCTTGGGGATCTTAGCAAGGTTTGGGATGGATGTCGAATTTCTGTCCTCTCCAAGTCAAACCGTAGAAGTGACACAAGGGCAAACGCTCGTCCTTTGGGCTTTAGAGAACCCACCGCAAGGACAATGGCCCTCAGCCACTCAAACAGCCGTTCGTTGGTTACGCTACACCCCTCATCGAGTTCCTCCTTTGACATTTGATGAGCTCCAGAAAAAGTGTAGCAGTGGGTTTGAACGCCTTGGTGTTCTCCGCATGGATGTGGATAACCTTGGCACAGTTTTCAAAGACGGTTTAGGGCAGGCGTTTTCGTTATCCCGAATGGCAACCCTTAGTTTCCAAATTAGCCTGTTTTTCGAGGGGTGGCTTAAGCGAATTGTCGAACGAACGGAATGGCAGGATTTGGTTTACACGGTTTACAGCGGTGGAGATGATTTATTCCTGATCGCCCCTTGGGAAAAAGTGCCTGCCATAGCGCAAAAGATCGTAGAGGATTTCTACCGCTATACCGCTCATGCCGGCCTGCACCTCTCTGGAGGAATGGCCTTCATTGATGGAAAGTATCCAATCTATGAAGCTGCTCAAGACGCGGCTGAAGCCGAAGAACTGGCTAAGAAGGCAGGCAAGAATGCGTTTGGTTTTCTCAACCGAGCTTGGAATTGGAAAACGTTTCGAGAACTATCCCAGCGCAAAGACGCGCTGAAAGAATTGGTGCAAGGAGAAACAGACGAGGCGCAAGCCGGGCCGAGGAGCATCCTCCAAGTATTAAGAACTTTAGCAATTATGGAGGAAGAAGCTATCCAAATAAAGGGGCGCCCTGTTTGGGGACGATGGATGTGGTTAGGCGCTTATCAATTGAAACGATTGGAGGAACGACAAAAGAACAAACCAGAGTTAAAACAGAAAATTGCCGCTTTACACAAAGAAATTGAACCGTTCCAAAATCTAGACATCTGGGGTGCAGCCGCCCGCTGGGCGATGCTAGAAACAAGAAAGAAATAGTTAAGAGATGTCCGAAATTA
This sequence comes from Anaerolineae bacterium, assembly GCA_003130835.1. Classification (GTDB taxonomy): domain Bacteria; phylum Chloroflexota; class Anaerolineae; order Anaerolineales; family UBA4823; genus NAK19. The sequence goes on from QEXX01000132.1 coordinate 8,155, forward strand.
ATCATCCAGATTTCAATCCCGGATTATTTGACAAGTGGTTCTTGTCCTGGACTGAAGGACCTCGTATTGACTTCAAGAGCGAGGTCTTAAAAGTGGATGATGAGGAAAAGCAACTTAAGTTTTGCCGTCATCTCATTGCATTGGCAAATACTGCGCGACGCATAGGAAAACCAACCTGGCTAGTCTTCGGGGTGGGAAAAGATGAAAACACAAGTCAAAGAATTGTGATAGACGTAAGGGATCAATTCCCTGGAAGAAGAAAGCCCAGAGGTTGGAACCACCCTGAAGCAACAATTGCAGAATTGCAAGCTGATGGTGTCGAGAAGGTATATATGGACATAGCTAAACAATGGATTGATCCCCTTCCTGAATTTAAGTTGATTTTTGGAATTTATCAGGGGAAATTTGTATCCTATCTAGAAATAGAGCCAAATTTCCACGACCGACCTTTCTCTTTGAAGCGCGGCTTTGTCTCTGCAGATGGAAGAATTTTTCAGAAGGGAGATGTATTCATTCGGTATGGTTCCTCGAGCATAAAAGTATCGCCTGATCAGGTTCAATTCCTGTTGCCTGTCACTAGAGTCAGTTATCTGAAGAAGGAACAATGGAGAGGCATCATAGAGCGAGCCCAATTTGAATCTCAACAATTCTATGACCAAATTCAAGCTTTTCCTCTGAGAGATGAATCTAGAAATGTCTTTGAATTGATTCTGGACTACGTAGAAAAGGGAAATAATTTGATTGTGCTTGTGGGTGCCGCAGGCCAGGGTAAAACCACTGTGATGAATGCTTTGGCTTGGGAATTATCACGTAGGGTAAACTTAGATGGCTTGCGAAATTATTTTGGTGAAAGCAATTTGCAAATAGAAACCATAAACTCAGTCTCTGCGGACTTGGAGGTTCTACCATCGCAACCCATACCAATAAAGGTACAACTTCGCAAAGCCTTTTCTCAAATTAACGTTTTCGAGAAGGAAGTACTAAGAGCCATAGCCGGAGATATAGTAAGAGATGCAAACCTCGAAAACTATTGGTTCATTCCGGGAACACGATGGATTCTTCTTTTAGATGGTTTAGATGAGATCATTAACTTGGAACATTTTGCTCCTAACTTAAAGACTTGGCTAGAACAGTTACCCAGTAATGTCCAAGTAGTTTTATCGTCACGTCCTTATGCGCTTGGTGAGCATTCAGGCATTCAGATTGAGTTGTCAAAATTGAGCTGCCAAGAAATTTTTGATCTCATAAAAATAAAATTAATGTCAAGAGCTGTAGAGAACATCGACAGCGAACTTGAGAGAATCCAAAATTATTTTCTGCAAAATGGTTCAATCTTCGATCTAATTTGCACCCCAAGAGCTATTGATGGATTCTTAAGCTACTGGCTTAAAGACTACGAGCCCATTCTCACCGAGTCTGACCGGATACCCTTAAGTTTAATAAAAAACCCAAGTCCCGCTCATCAAGAAAATTTACGAGACGATTATCCAAATCATATCCCTACTCTTATATCTTCGGTTTCAACTGACGAGTTAATCGATTCTGAGACAAATTCTATTCAGTTTACATCGTCTCTCTCTACTGACATTTCACCCGGGTCCCCAAGTCAAGAAGAACAAGATCAAGACGAGGATTTCCAGGTACCAATTGCAATCTTATTCTCCTATATAACGGACTATCTTTATGAGCAAGAAAAATATCGTCTAAGGGAGCGATGGGGAATGGATGTCCAAGATTTGGTTGAAGAAGCACGAAAATGTTTACAAAAAATTGCTTGGTTTATGGATTGGAGAGCTTCTAATTTCGATAAAAATGAGATGAAGATTAAGTATCGAAATTTGAACGAACATATAGGGTTCATCCATCGATCAAAGGACCGTCAACAAAATTATTGTTATCTTTCGAAAAATTATCAACGCTTTTGTGCTGCTTGGTATGCTTTTGAATTTCTTTCAGATGAGGCAATATCCAGAAGAATAAAAAAGTTTATGAATCATACTACTGCAACTACTGAGATTTCAAATTATCTCCATCAATTACGTCTGGCAAATAATCATTATGAACAAAATTACGCAATAAGTCTTAAAGGAGGCAAACTATGAGTGAAGTACGAACCATCATTACTGCTGACCCAACTGGAGAAAAGTTAGTGGAGTATGCAGTCCAAACCGCTGAGCAATTGGTCAAAAACCAATTGACCCGCGGACAAATCCGCAATATCTTCACGGAGGTCAGAAAAATCGAAGCCCTTTGGGAGGCACAAAGTGTAAAAAAGCCCGAAGAGCGCGACTATTCCAAGGCGCTGCGGCGCTTGGTCATGCTCAAGCCTAAAATGGATTATCAGACAGCACGGATACCTCAAGTTCAACGCTTGAAGGAAGTCTTGAGTGAAGCGATCGATGAGGTCGTTAAGGGGACAACACCGGAAGAACAAACCGAACGCTTCAAGCGCTTTATGAACCTATTCGAAGCTATTCTAGCCTATCACCGCGCAAAAGGTGGAAAAAACTAAATTTTTTAGGAGGAAATCATGAGTGCTCAAATTAAACTTTACGGACGGGTATTTCTCAAAGCAGAGATCAAAGCTCTAACCGGCTTACACATCGGCGGCTCCAACACCGATCTTGAAATTGGTGGCTTGGACAAAGCAGTCATTCGCAACCCGCTGACCAAACGACCGTACATTCCGGGCTCAAGCTTGCGCGGCAAAATGCGCTCCCAACTGGAGAAGTTGCTCGGCTTACCCCAAAACCAAACAATCGGTCAGGTGCGCATCCACACCTGTCAAACTCCAGCAGAATTTACAAAGAATGGCGGCTGTCCTATTTGTACCGTCTTCGGGGCGCCAGCCGAAAAAGATTATGAGAACCATACCCGCCTGATCGTCCGCGATGCGGAATTAACCGACCAGAGCGCCAAAGCCTTAGATGAGGCACGCACCGATTTGCTTTATGGCGAACTCAAAACCGAAGTTGCCATCGATCGCGTGACGTCTGCTGCCACTCCCCGCACCATCGAGCGGGTGCCGGCTGGAGCAATTTTTGGACCGGTTGAGCTAGTTTATGGCATCTACGATCCAGCCGACTTCGAGCGATTCAAAGTTGTAACCGATGCCTTACAATTGGTTGAAGATGATTACCTGGGTGGTTCAGGTTCACGCGGCAGCGGCAAGGTTAAGTTCGAGAATATTGAACTGTTCGTCCGCAACGGATCGGATTATAGCCAACCCATCCAGTATTCTAAGACATTCAAAAGCATTCAGGAAATCTCTAAAGAATTTAAGCAAGTCTTAAATTGGATCAAGCAACAGATTGTGGTGTCGTGAGGCGATTATGGAGCTCGAAATCTGGAGTCTGAACGGCTCTCATTTTCACTTTGGTGATCAAGGGCTTGGTCAGGAGAATACTCGCTCCTTCTGGTCATCGGACAGCCTGTTTGCAGCCCTGATCGCTCGCCTAGCTGTTTTACGGGATCCCCAAGCGGTCGAAACATGGGTGCACCCTTTTCTCAGTAGGGATGTGCCCTTTTTGATCACCTCACTCTATCCTTTTGCTGGAGAAGTGCTTTTCTTTCCGATCCCGCTGGCTGCAGCCATCCCGGATGGAAAACCGCTTTCAGCACAAATCCGTCCCAAAGAGTTAAAAAGAGTGCAATTTGTGTCCGAAAGGTTATATCGGGAATTGCTTCAGGGACAGTCTCTAGCAGATCTTCAAAGTACAGCGGTAAAAATTCAAGGGGGAAGGGTTTGGTTAACGCAACAGGAACGCCACAAACTGCCAGCCCAGTTCCGCCAAGGAAGTGAGGACAGAATCTGGCAAATTGAGAAAAGACCGCGGGTAACCGTCGACCGGGCTTCAAACCGAGGTTCACTCTTCCATGTAGGGGCAGTTCATTTTGCCAAGCATTGCGGTCTGTGGTTTGGAGCACAATGGCTGAAGCCTTCTCAATTTCATCAAGACTGGTTTGCTACCTTACTTTACGACTTAGGCGAGGCCGGTTTAGGCGCTGAGAGAAGCGTTGGGTATGGCAAGGGTGAATTTTCACGCCTGGGACACCTCACCTTTCCTGATCCGTTGCAAGCCTGGACCTCCCTTAGCCGTTACCTGCCCCGCTCAGAGGAGATGGAGGCTTTCCGCTATCAACGTGCAGCATGGAAGATACAGTCGGTCGGAGGCTGGTTGGTCTCCTCGCAAAAGAGCGGTCAACGCCGCCGGTTGATTAACTTGGTGCAAGAAGGGGCTACGCTTGGAGTTCCTTCTGATTGTTCTGCGCCGTATGGACGTTTGGTTGATGTCCGTCCTCGCTATCCATTCGGTATTGAGTACCCGATTCAACATCCCGTCTATCGTTGCGGCTTAACGGTAGCGGTTGGCTACGGAGGTGAAGCATGACGACCTACCAACTAGCCCTAAGAACCCTGAGTCCTGTTCATATCGGCAGTGGCGAAGAATGGCGTCTAGGGTTCAACTTCATCCTAGCAAATGGACAAACCTGGATCCTTGATGAGGATGCCATTTTGCAAGCAAAAGCAGAGCAGCTACGCCCCGATTCAAGAGGACATTATCCTTTACTGGGCAATTTATTGACCGAAGCAGACTTGAAAAATCCTACCTTCTTCCGTTATATCCTGCCCGGTCAGCCGCCTTCTCAAAGAGAAGATGCCCGCCTCAAAGCATTTATCAAGGACCCCTTCGATCGTCCATATATTCCCGGCTCTTCTCTAAAGGGCGCCTTCCGCACCGCACTCGCCTGGAGCGGATGGAAAGAACTCCGCCTCCCCCGCCTGAGCAGGGATGATATCGGGCGAGATCGGAGCTGGGCGGGCAAGCCGTTGGAGAAAAAACTCTTCGGAGCTGACCCCAATCATGATCTGCTGCGCGCCCTCCAAGTTTCAGACCTGCATGGCCCTCAAAAAGCCGGCCAGGGACTGGTCGCACTTAGAGCCCAAGTGCTCACCCAAAGAGCTGTCCAAGCACCCATCGGACTCGAAGCACTGGGTGGCGATGTGCAATTTCAGGGGTCATTAACGATTGACGAATTTCTCTTTACAGAAATAGCCGCCAAACTTGGCTTTTCTGACCGCAAACATTGGCTCGACGAACTGTTGCAACGCGCTCAAAAGCATAGTCAAGCTCGGCTAAAACGGTTAGTAGAATGGTTCGAAGCTATACGCCCGCCTGCTCCCAGCGCTGAACGAGTCAGCGGCTTTTACCGTCAGCTCTTAAGCGCCTCTTTAGCTCCTAATCAAGCATTGCTCCAAGTTGGATGGGGTGCGGGTTGGGATGGAAAAACGTTTTGGACACATTTGCAAGTGGACCCCCAACTGTTTGAAACCATTGTGAGAGATTTTCGGTTAGATAAAGCCGGTAGGCAGAGCAAACGCAGACCAGGCGATCCGTTTCCCACTTCGCGCCGCGTGGCAACCAGCGGCAAAAAAGACGGCTTGAAACCCATCGCGCCTTTTGGTTGGGTGCTGGTGGAGATACAAAAAACAGCCTAGAAGAATTCTTTTATGGACGCAAAATGACGGAAAACCTTAAGGTCATTAGTTTTCTGGGTGTCAGTAAATACTCGCCTACCCGCTACATCTGGAAAGGGCAGGAGATAGAGACAAAATTTTTTCCGGAAGCTGTGGCGCACTTTATCAAGCCATCTAAAATGATGATCTGCTTGACCCCAACGGCGAGAGAACATGAAAATTGGCAAGAATTAAGGCAGCGCCTCGAAGGTGCTCACGTCCTCTATGAGCCTTTGCCGATCCCAGAGGGTCATACAGAATCCGATCTGTGGACGATTTTTAAGGCTTTAACCGATGCAGTTGACGAAAATGAAAACTTGGTCTTTGACATCACCCATTCTTTCCGCTCCTTGCCTTTCCTTTCTTTCTTGGCGATAGCGTATCTAAAGGCTGCAAAAAATGTCAAGGTGCAAAACGTTTTATATGGGGCTTGGGAAGCCCGAAATAGTTGTGAAAACTGCTCGCCGGTATTCGACTTAACTCCCTTTGTGAGTTTACTCGACTGGCTAGCCGCAACAGAACAATTCGTACAAACCGGGAATGCTCGCTCTTTATCTATCCTGATGAATCCTCACAAAGAAAAAAATGGGGCACTCTCCAAAGCAGCTTCTACACTTGAGATCATTTCCCAAGCGGCGCGCCTCTGTCAACCCTTTACCCTCATGCAAGAAGTCAGCCAACTTGAAGCAACGTTGAATGATGCCCAGTCCATTATCGAGGTGGATATACCGCCGTTCAATGTTTTAAAGCAAAAAATCGTTGATACTTTTCGTCAATTTGAATGCGAAACTAGCGAGATCAATGAAGAAACCTTAAAGAAAGAATATCAATTGATCGAGTGGTACTATCAAAAAGGTCAATTCATGCAAGCGGTTTCTCTTGCCAGAGAATGGTTGATTGATGCAACGACGTTTCGGTTGGGTGAATCCATTAAGCTTGCCATGAACGATCGCAAACCCTTTGAAGAAGCCATTTCTGGGGTTGCGCTAGTTGATAAATCCCATCCTCAAGACTCCCAACGCAAGTTTACTGTGAACGATCTGAACCGCCATGGGCTGACCATTTGGGAATGGAACGAGGCAGAAAGAGAACTGCTCCGTCAATTATGGACTGACCTTAAGAATGTGCGCAATACTTTAGACCATGCTGAGCATCTGCCAAAAGAAAAGAAAGAAAAAACCTTAACGGCCTTGAGAAAACTGCAGTCCAAAATGGATGAGAAGGTCATGAATGGGCTGCGGCAAGTTGCCACCAAGTGGAATTTGGTTGAGTAGCAAATGCTGAAACGCTTCATCCCGTTGCTCCAGAGAGATGACTTGACCTGCACACCCTTCTCCAAAAGGGATAGGGAAGATGGCTTAAACCCCGCATTTCTTAGTGAAAAGAAGGCAGAGAATAACGATGGATAAACCGCCCATGCTGCTCCTCTCCCTTGTCGGCGAACAGCCTATTCCCAACTTGCTGCCTTTGTGGCAACTGCCGCACTATTCTGAAGTGCAGTTGGTCGCCTCAGCCACCACCCGCAGCGTGGCAAAACAGCTCAAAAAAGCCATTCAGCAAGACCAAGCCCTTCAGCATTTGAGCGTCCTTAAAACCGTCGAAGTGCACCCTTACCATATCGGCGATGCCCGTGCCAAAATTACCGCCGCCCTGCTCCAGCATCAGGCACAGGGCAAAACCGTCCAGATCAACCTGACCGGCGGCACCAAACTGATGAGCTTGGCTGCCCTTCAGGCGGCCTACGGCTCGGGAGCAGCCTTGATATACGTCTCCACCGAAGAAAAGCAGATCATCTGGTTGGCTTCGGACGGCTCCGAGCAAAACCGCCAGCCCATTGAGGTGCACATTAGCGTGTGGCAATACCTGAATGCGCATGGTTTAGAAGTCGAAGCAAGCACCACAAATCCTTACGCGGCCCCGCCGCCCAAAGAAGGCGACCACCTGGAAGAGAGCGTGTTCACCCAGTTGAAAGCCAGCGGCTTGTTCGACGATGTGCGCCGCAACTTGCACATTCGCAAACAAAATGGCAAAAAGCAAGTGCGCAACGAACTCGATGTGGTCGTCACCCGCAACGGACGCCTAGCGGTCATCTCCTGCAAAAGTGGCACGGTCGAAAGCGAGAGCGGGCGTCGGGCCTATCATCAGGCAATTTACGAGTTAGCGGCCATCTCGCGCCGCGAGGCAGCCGGCATCTATTGTGGCAAAGTACTGGTCAGCAACCAGCCCGAAATGCCGCAAGCCTTGCGCGACCGCGCCGCAGAGAACCATATCCATCTGGTTTACGGGGCAGAATTGGAAAATGTCGTCACCCATGTCCTGACTGCCGTTGGTAAGTGAAGGAGGGATTGCAGAGAACGGCTCAGAACGTTGCGCTTGCGAGGCTGTGGGTGAGCCTTTTTGACCACACCAAGACAGCAAGAACACCGAGAAAAACCTGAAGAGCCACTTTAATCTTTCGTAGAGATAGAAAACCAGCACCTTTGAGGTAAAGCGATGATCATTTTGAACTTTTCGCATCCGCTCACCGAGCAACAGCTCACCCAGATTCAGCAGATGGTCAGCGAACCCATCGAGCGAGTCATCCCGCTTGCCGTGCACTTTGACAACACGCTCTCTTTTTTGCCGCAGCTCGAGAAATTGATGCGGCAGATTCCCATCCAAGCTGAGGAGTGGCAGAGCCTCTCAATTTTGGTCAACCCACCCTCGCTCAACTTTATCACGGCTTTAGTGTTGGCAGAATTGCACGGGCGCATGGGCTACTTTCCCCCCATTTTGCGCCTGCGCCCTGTGGAGGGTGCTTTGCCACCGCGCTATGAGGTGGCAGAAGTTCTGAATCTGCAACAGGTGCGCGAAGCCGCCCGCAAACAGCGCTACACGGAGGATGGATGAGCGAACTCGTTTCTATCCTTTTACCCCTCAAGCCTTTGCCCAACGCCCAAGCCAAAGACACCCCTTGGTGGGGCAGAGCTGCCCATGCCTTTGTCCTGCGCGCCATCCAACAACTCGACGCCTCTCTAGCCCAGCGCCTGCATGATCAAGACGGATTGCATCCCTTCACCGTCTCCAACCTGCTGGGCAAATTGGCGAGCAGCAGCCGCTTACAAATGGACGAAACTTACGCCCTGCGCCTGACCGCCTGCACCAGCGAGGTCAGTCAGGCACTCTTGAACGCGCTCCAACCCGGCGCTCCCCTGTCGGCGGGTCAAACCGTTGAGATGGATTATCAGCCTTTTGAACTGCTCGACCGCCAAAGGGTCAGCTTACCCTTCGAAGCGTGGCAGGTTCAGACCAGCTACGCCGAAATCGGCGCGCCCTACTTACTGGCCGCCCAGTCCCCACCGCGGCGCATCCGCCTGCAGTTTGCCAGCCCAACCACCTTCAAGAGCGAAGGACAGCATCAACCTTTGCCCCTGCCAAAGTGGGTGTTTGGCAGCTTGTTGGAGCGTTGGAATGCCTTTGCCCCCATCAGCTTTCCGCAAGAGCTGCTTCGCTATATCGAGGAATGCCTGACCCTGCGCAGCTATGACCTACGCACGCGCACGATCCTGGTTAAAGAGAACATCCTGCGAGTGGGCATGGTCGGATGGGCCGAATTCAGCACCCTCAACTACGACCGCTATTGGATGAGTCTGGTGACAACGCTTGCCCGATTTGCCCTGTTTTGTGGTGTCGGTGCGGGGGTGAGCTATGGGATGGGGCAGTGCCGCTGGGTGGAAGACGCTTGAAAACAGCGTAGTTCTGCCTTCACAACAGAAGCCTATCGCTTGGCGCCAATTTTGGCAAAAGCATTCATCGGTCAGGGGATGAGCAAACGATGCCTGCGCTCTATCTCGTGCAACAGAACACCAAAATCCGCATCCGCAACCGCCGCGTGGTTGTAGAAGACGAAGAAAGTGATCCGCCTCAACCTTTGCTGAGCATCCCCCTTTCCCAAGTGGAACAAGTGATCATTTTTGGGAATGTCGGCTTGACCACTGCGGCTATCAATGCCTTCCTTGAACAAAATACCGAAGTTATCTTTCTCAGCCAGCGTGGGGAGTACCGCGGGCGTTTGGTCGGTCATCTCACCCCGCATGTTCCCTTGCGCCGCCTTCAATATGCCCGCTTGAACGAGCCGAACTTCGTGCTGGAGATGGCAAAAAACTTTGTGCGAGCCAAGCTGCAGCACCAGCGAACCCTGCTCCTGCGCCACCAACGCCAAAATCCTAGCGAGGAAATCCAGCTTGTCTGCCAACAACTCGAGCAAGCCCTTGAGCGGATCGCCCATAAAACCACTCTCTCCGCCTTAATAGGGGTCGAGGGATCGGCAAGCCAAGCCTATTTTCGGGGCTTGCGGTGTTTGCTTGACCCCCAATGGGGATTCGAAGAACGTAATCGCCGTCCGCCGCGCGATCCGGTCAATGTCTTGCTTTCGTTTGGCTATACCCTGCTGGCAGAAGCGGCTGCAAGCGCGGTTCAGGTGGTTGGACTCGATCCTTATGCCGGCTTCTTACATGAGATCGCCTACAACCGCCCTGCCCTTGGGCTAGACCTTATGGAAGAATTTCGCCCGCTGGTGGATGGGGTCGTCTTGTGGTGTTTGAACAGCGGGCAGATCACCCCAACAGATTTTGAACCGGGCAATGACGAACGTCCAATCCTTCTTAAGCACGAAGCTAGCCGCCGCTTCTTACAAGCCTATGAACAACGCCTGGAGACCCAATACACCCATCCCTTGCGGCAGATGCGATTTCCTATCCGTCAGTGCCTCATCGAACAAGCGCGTCAGATCGCACAGTGTATCCAGAGCGGAGTACCGACGTTTGTGGGGATGGGTTTCCGCTAAAAGCAATTTGTTAGCCGATGAGCGAAAGATTATTTTATCTCCTTGCCTACGACATTGCAGACCCCAAACGCTTAGCCAAAGTTGCCAAAATCATGGAGTCGGTTGGCGAACGGGTGCAAGAGTCGGTTTTTGAAGCCTATTTAAACGATGAAGAATTGGCTAAATTGCTGAAGCGGGTAGAGCGGGTGCTCGTTTTGGAGGAAGACTCGTTGCGCATTTATCTGATTTGCGCCGCTTGCCGCGCAAAAATTCGCTGTATTGGGGTAGGAAAGGTCACCTCCCCTCCTAAGGCTGTCATCCTGTAGCAATCCCGATGTGTGTGTCTGGGTTTCTGAGTGGTCGCCTGATCCCGTCCGCCGACAGATGGGCCTCTTTCACCAAAAAAATTCAGTTGTTAAACCCCTTGCCAAATGGGGCATTTCGGGTATAATCAAAGGCATCAATCGGTTTTGCGCACCCCCCCTTGAAAAATGGCGCAAAATGGGCAAATTTGGCAGGGGGGTACGCAAAACGCAGCGGCACCTTAACAAGTGGGAGAAAACCAGCGTCCCAAAGGCGAAAACGAAGCCAAAGTGGGGCGCAGAAGGCAAAAGAAAGGCAAAGACAGGGGCAAAAGTGGGCCTTGTGAAATTTAGAGCAATCGGGGTCAGAATCCCCTTCCGCCCGTAAGGGCATTAAGACGCATTCCTTTGCAGAATGCCCCGCCATTTAGCCCGGTCCGTCAGAATCCCCTTCCGCCCGTAAGGGCATTAAGACTCCTCGGCTTCTTGACGAAGCTCAGGAGGAAGATTTAAGAAGTCAGAATCCCCTTCCGCCCGTAAGGGCATTAAGACCCATATCTGTAGCGATATTCGCGACCCCGTTTCCGTATGCGTCAGAATCCCCTTCCGCCCGTAAGGGCATTAAGACTTACTCGTCCGGTTTTATCCCTGGCTATACCATCTGATGTCAGAATCCCCTTCCGCCCGTAAGGGCATTAAGACTTAACGCTTTCATAGCTCTCCCCCTTCTATTTTTGCGGTCAGAATCCCCTTCCGCCCGTAAGGGCATTAAGACTCATCACCCTCTGTTTTCATGTCTTTATTGCATACCGTCAGAATCCCCTTCCGCCCGTAAGGGCATTAAGACTGATCATGCTACGCCTCCTCATCCTGCTCGTGAAGCGTCAGAATCCCCTTCCGCCCGTAAGGGCATTAAGACGCTTTTAGACAAACAGTTTTCGTACAACGAAATTCATTTCGTTCAAATCCCCTTCCGCCCGTAACAACAAAACACCAAGAAATTCCCCAAAAAATCTCCGTGTCTCCGTGCCTTCGTGTTTCCCCCTGCCTCTGACCACCAAGACACAAAGACACCAAGAAATTCCCCAAAAACTCTCCGTGTCTCCGTGCCTTCGTGTTTCCCCATGTCTCTGACCACCAAGACACAAAGACACTAAGAACTTCCTCAAAAACTCTCCGTGTCTCCGTGCCTTCGTGTTTCCCCCTGCCTCTGACCACCAAGACACC
>QEXX01000133.1 GCA_003130835.1 Anaerolineae bacterium
CTACCGCGTAAGCGACATTCATGTCGCCTGAATCCACGAGATAAATCTCGTGCTACCGCGTAAGCGACATTCATGTCGCCTGAAACCACGAGATAAATCTCGTGCTACTGCGTAAGGTGAGTTAAAAGAACAAGCCCGAAGGCTTGTTCTTAAGACGACACTCGCCCAAGTGTCACTTTCATTATAGCGAAGAATCCTTTCGTATAACCTACCAGTTTTGTAAGGTGGCAGGCAGGGTATAATCAAGGGTGGAGGATTGCCCGATGGATAGTTGTGATATTGGTGTGATCGGTTTAGCTGTGATGGGCCAAAATTTGGCCTTGAATATCGAACGCAATGGTTACCGAGTTGCCGTGTATAACCGCACCGCGGAACGGACGCGGCAATTCCTCGCCGAACACGGGCAGGACAAGCAGCTTGTCGGTTGTGAAACGCTGGCGGAATTGGCTGCTAACCTGAAGCGGCCGCGGCGGGTGTTGATGATGGTCAAAGCCGGCAATGCGGTTGACCAAGTGATTGCTGAGCTGCTGCCGTATTTAGAGCCAGGTGACATTCTGATTGACGGCGGCAACTCCTTCTTTAAGGACACCGAACGGCGCGCCCAGGAAGTCGAAGCAAAAGGGTTGCTCTACCTTGGAATGGGCATATCTGGCGGCGAAGAAGGCGCGCTCAAGGGACCGAGCCTGATGCCTTCAGGACATCGCCACGCGTATCAAGCCTTGGAAGGATTGTTACAAGCCATCGCTGCAAAAGTGCAGGGCGAGCCTTGTGTCACCTATTTAGGGCATGGCGGCGGGGGACATTATGTCAAAATGGTTCACAATGGCATCGAGTATGCCGACATGCAACTCATCGCTGAGACGTATGACCTCTTGCAGCGCGGCCTCGGATTGAAAGCGGAGCAAATCAGCCAAACGTTTGCCACCTGGGGACAGGGGGTGTTGAACTCTTATCTGATCGAAATCACAGCGCACATTCTCAAAGCCCTCGATCCGCTCAGCGGCGCTCCCCTGGTCGAAAAAATCCTCGATGTAGCAGAACAAAAAGGCACCGGCAAATGGACCTCAGAGGAAGCCCTAGAATTGGGCGTTCCGATTCCGACCTTGCAAGCTGCGGTCGAGGCCCGTGCCCTTTCTGCCCAGCGGACGTTGCGCCTCGAAGCAGCCCGTCAATTGGACGGGGAACTGCTGGGAGAGGCATCTTCCCCTGCGCCGGCGGTTGCCGACCTTGAGCAAGCCTTATATGCGGCGAAAATCTGTTCCTACGCCCAAGGGATGGCTCTGCTGGCGCAAGCGAGCCAAACATACGGATATGGTTTCGATTTGAGCGAGGTGGCGCGCATCTGGCGGGGAGGGTGTATCATTCGTGCCCGCCTCTTGGAGGACATCCGCCGCGCCTATGGCGAAAACCCCACCTTGCCCAACCTCGTCTTGGCACCCTTCTTCCGCCAAGCGTTGGTAAACGCCCAAAGCGCTTGGCGCAAGACGGTTTGCTTTGGTGTTAGCAAGGGCATCCCTCTGCCGGCGCTCAGCGCTGCCCTAGCCTACTTCGACAGCCTGCGCAGCGCTCGACTGCCGGCGAATCTCATCCAAGCCCAGCGTGACTACTTCGGCGCTCACACCTATCGGCGCATCGATGAAGAAGGCGTTTTCCATACAGAATGGCAATCGATGGAATAAAAAAATCAGCAGGGTCATTCCAAAATGACCCTGCTGGGAATGGTCTATTCAGTATTCAGTTTTCCGGACTTACGAGAGAGGCACTACATTTGCAGCTTGCAACCCCTTGGGCCCTTCCTCAATTGAGAATTCAACTTTTTGGTCCTTTACCAACTTGCGGTAACCGTCTGTCTGAATGGCGGTGAAATGGACAAACACATCTTCACCATCTTCACGCCCTAAGAAGCCGTAGCCCTTGGCGGCGTTGAACCATTTGACAGTTCCTATAATTCGTTCACTCATCTTTCGATCTCCATCTTTCTTTGGTAAGATTACGTCGCTTCTTTCCTTAAAAGGCGCAGAAACGACCTTAACGGGCGTAAGATTATCACGATGTTAATAAAGTGTCAAGGATTGCGTTAACGTACTAATAAAAATGTTGGGAGGCGGTGGATGCGTATTGCCGTGTTTGGCAGTGGAGCCGTGGGGGGATACTTTGGGGCACGTTTGCTCCAAGCGGGCGAAACGGTCAGTTTGATCGCCCGAGGGGAACATTTGCGCGCCCTTCAAACCCATGGGCTGCAGGTGAGCGGTGCATCGGGAACATTCACGGTGCAGCCGCATTTGGCAACCGACAACCCGGCCGAGGTCGGCGAGGTGGAACTGATTTTAGTAGGCGTCAAGGCTTGGCAAATTCCTGAGGCAGCCGAAGCCATGCGCCCGCTCGTGGGGGAAAAGACCACCGTTCTGCCCCTGCAAAACGGCGTCGAAGCTCCCTTTCAGCTTGCCGAAGCCTTGGGGAAGCAGGCCGTTCTCGGCGGTTTGTGTCAGATCTCGGCTTATCTGGCCGCGCCCGGGCGCATTCACCATGTCGGCATCGAACCCACCGTCGTCTTTGGTGAATTGAATCGGCGCTCAACAGCCCGCCTGCAACTGATCCGAGAGGTCTTTGAGCGGGCTGGCGTGCGAGCGCAGATCGCCGAGGATATTCACGTTGCCCTGTGGGATAAATTCCTGTTTATCGCTGCCTTTAGCGCTGTGGGGGCAGCCAGCCGGGTGGGTGGGGGGTTGATTTTGCAGACCCCGCCGACCCGCCAACTTCTCGAGGAAGTGATGCGCGAAATCTGGGTCGTTGCTCGCGCGGCTGGGGTGCCGTTGCCGGCGGAAACCATTGCGCGGCGGCTCTCGTTTGTCGAGCAGATGCCGCCCCACGCCATGGCTTCGATGGCGCGCGACCTCATTGAAGGCCGCCCTTCCGAGTTGGAGCAATTGATTGGCGCTGTGGTGCGCTTGGGAGAACGGTACGAAGTGGCGACGCCCCTCAGCCGCGCTTTGTATGCCGCCCTGTTGCCTCAGGAGCAGTTGGCGCGCGGCAACCGAACCCCGCCTGTGCCTTAGTAGCGCACAATGGTACAGCCATAAGGTGGGGTTTGGGCTGGATCGGGCAACTTGCCGGCCAACACAGCCGCCACCGCCTCGGCAAGGTAGTGACGGGTGGGCGTTTTCTGGCGAAAAGTAACATCATCAAAGGCGCCCTGATAACGCAGAATGCCCTGGGCGTCTAAAACATACAGATGGGGGGTGGTCACGGCCCCAAATAAATCTGCCGCTTGATGATTGCGGTCGAGCAACACCAGCGGCAAAGCTCGTTCGGCTGCCACCGAGCGCAATAAATCCAGCGACTCGTTAGCATTGCTGGCGATCGACACCCACACCACCCGATCGCCCCACTCACAACACAGTTTATGAATCTCCTCATCCACGCGAGCGGCGTGCGGGCATTCGGCTGACCAAAAGTTCACCACCACCACACGACGGCGAAAATGCGATAGGCGATGAGGCCGGCCGACCAAATCGGGCAAAGAGACGTCCGGAGCAGCTTCTCCAATCGGAATTACGGCATCCATTGCGGGGCAAAGCCTCCTTTGACGAGTTGGCGAGGTTGAGAACCATCCGCATTGATCACCCAAATTTCGGGTAGGTCGGTCAAATTGACCTGGTTGAAGCGCACCAATAGGATTTGCGCACCATCGGGGCTCCAGGCAAAATCATAGTGGTTGTACGAGGCATCCGACAGCAAAGGGGTTGCCTCACCATGGGTCAGATCCAGCAGCCAGGGCTGGCGCCCGGGCGTCCATTGTACTGCATCAACAAATTTACGCGCAAACACCACGCGGTCGCCTTGCGGAGAAAACACCCCACC
>QEXX01000134.1 GCA_003130835.1 Anaerolineae bacterium
AGGCGACATGAATGTCGCGGCACGAATGATTTATCTCGTGGATTTAGGCGACATGAATGTCGCGGCACGAATGAACTGCGTAACGTCAGATCTTAATTCAATCAGGAGGATTTTATGGATTCATTACTTTTTGCGCGAGCACAGTTTGCCATAACAACTGTGTACCACTTCTTTTTTGTGCCCTTAACCCTGGGCTTGTCGGTGCTGGTTGCCCTGATGGAAACCATTTATATGCGCACCGGGCGCACAATTTATAAAGATATGGCAAAGTTCTGGGGCAAGTTATTCATCATCAACTTTGCCATGGGGGTCGTCACCGGTATTGTGCAAGAATTTCAGTTCGGTATGAACTGGTCGGAATACTCCCGCTTTGTGGGTGACATCTTCGGAGCACCGCTAGCCATCGAGGCGTTACTGGCATTCTTCTTGGAGTCCACATTTTTGGGTATCTGGATTTTTGGTTGGGAAAGACTTTCTAAAGGAGTCCATGCCCTAGCAATGTGGATGGTGGCGATTGGAAGCAATGTTTCGGCACTTTGGATTTTGATCGCTAATTCTTTCATGCAAGAGCCGGTTGGTTATACCATCCGCAATGGGCGAGCGGAGATGACGGACTTCTTCGCACTGATTCTAAATCCCAATGTGCAGGTGCAATTTCCCCACACGGTGCTAGCTGGCTTTACGACAGCTGCCTTCTTTGTCATGGGGGTTAGCGCTTATCACATGCTGCGCAAGCAAAATTTCGAATTTTTCCGCCGCTCGTTCCAAATTGCTGCGGTTATTGGAGCCTTTGCCATTATTATGGTCGGATTAAGTGGCCACTCGCAGGCTCAAGAGATGGTGCGCTCTCAGCCTATGAAAATGGCTGCCGCAGAAGCTTTGTGGTACACCGAAGATCCGGCTTCGTTTTCTGTCCTGACGATCGGAGATTTGGCTCAGAGGCGCGATGTCTTCGCTATCCGCATTCCAAGGCTGTTAAGCTTGTTAGCTTATAACCAGTTAAGCGGAGAGGTCAAAGGCATTCATGATTTGCAAGCCGAATTCGTTCAGCAATATGGAGATGGAAATTACATCCCGCCCGTTGCAGTGACCTATTGGACCTTCCGCATCATGGTTGGATCGGGAATGCTCTTGGGGTTGTTTGGACTCTATGCAGTCTTCATCGTGATGGCAGAATTGTTTGAGAGCCGCCGCCTTGCTTGGAAAGTTTTCCCTTACCTGATTGCCTTACCTTACATTGCCAATACAAGCGGTTGGCTGATGACCGAATTGGGTCGCGTGCCTTGGGCCGTTTATGGGGTGATGAAAATTGAGGATGCAATTTCACCGACAGTGAGCGGCGGAATGGTTCTCTTTACCCTCATTGCTTTTACCCTAATCTATGCTTCCCTGATGGTGGCTACGATCTATCTTTTGAGAAAGTACGCTATTGCCGGGCCGACCCTCACAGAGACCGAAGAACCAATCCCGACCCTCGATCTCGGTGCGGCGGTTCAAGCAGCTCAGGATTAATTCACAGGAGGCTCACTATGGATCTCAATACCCTTTGGTTTCTTTTGATTGCAGTGCTTTACATCGGTTTCTTTGTCTTGGAGGGGTTTGATTTCGGGGTGGGAATGCTTTTGCCCTTTCTCTCCAAGCATGAAGATGCTCAAAAACAAGATCGTTTGCGCCGCACAATCATCAATACGATCGGCCCACACTGGGATGCCAATGAAGTGTGGCTGCTGACCGCTGGAGGAGCGACTTTTGCCGCTTTTCCACATTGGTATGCGACCCTGTTTAGTGGGTTTTATTTAGCCTTGTTCCTTTTATTAGCTGCTTTAATTGTGCGGGGTGTTGCCTTTGAGTTTCGTAGTAAGGATGAAAACCCAAAATGGCGCCATCTGTGGGACACCTGCATTTTTATTGGCAGCGCCTTGCCTGCCCTACTACTTGGAGTAGCCTTCGCTAACTTGGTGCGTGGGGTGCCGATTGACGCCGATATGAATTATGTTGGCACCTTCTTCCATTTGCTCAACCCGTACTCAATTGTGGCAGGTTTGGATACAATGCTCACCTTCGCTTTGTATGGAGCTATCTTTCTGGCTTTGAAAACGAGAGGCGAAGTGAGTGAAAGAGCCGAGAAAGCTGCTCAACGCCTATGGCTGCCAGCGTTGATCGTTACTGTGTTGTTGCTGGTGATGACCTATTTCTATACCGACATTCTGACCAAGCTGGGCGTTAACCCCGGCGTTATTCCTATAACGGGAGCCATTGCCTTTTTGTTCAGTTACTATTTTATCCGTCGCAATCAAATGGGTTGGGCATTTGTTTTGGTTGCCATCTCCATTGCTTTTGCGTTCATCTCAGAGTTTCTAATCCTATTCCCGCGCGTGATGGTTTCAAGCCTCAATCCTGACTGGAGCTTGACAATCTACAATGCTTCTTCAAGCCCTTATACGTTGCGAGTGATGACCATTATTGCTGTCATCTTCGTACCCATTGTTCTTGTCTATCAAGGATGGAGCTATTGGGTCTTTCGCAAACGGATTAGTGGAGCGCCTGAAGAGCTAACTTATTAGCATGTTGTTTGAAAGACGCCTCCTGCAGCAGGGGCAATCTGCAAAATGGCTCTTGATCCTTGCTGGGCTCTGCGCCGTTGCAGGAGGCTTTTTTGCTCTATTTCAGGCACAGTTCTTCAGCCGCATTATTCAAAAAATCTTCTTAGAAGTACAACCTGTTTCACAAGTTGGGGAGAATTTTCTCGGGTTGGCTCTGGTTTTGGCTGCCCGAGCGATTCTGCTTGGGGGACAAGAGGTTATTGCATCTCGCGCAGCCTTTCAGGTCAAGCAAGCGGTTCGCCAACGACTCATCTCTCATCTCAGCGGGGTGAGCCATTGGGGCTTGGGGCGTGAGTCGAGCGGTGAAGTGAGTCAGATGATCATCGAGGGAGTTGATGCGCTAGAACCCTATTTTTCCCAATATCTGCCGCAAGCGGTGGTAGCTTTTTGGGTGCCGCCGATTTTATGTCTGACGGTTTTTCAGATTGATCCCTTGAGTGGGATTGTGTTTGTTATAACTGCACCGCTTATCCCATTTTTTATGCGCTTAATCGCTGATGTGTCTGAACGACAGACGCAGCGGCAATGGGGGCGACTCAGCCAACTGAGCGCTTTTTTGTTTGATGCCTTGCAAGGCTTGGTGACGATCAAACGATTAGGCAAAAGTGCAGAAATTGCTAACCGCTTGGCGGAGAAGGGGGAAGAATACCGACAAGCAACACTTGAAACCCTGCGGACAACCTTCTTGTCGGCATTGGTGATGGAAATGTTATCCACGCTCTCGACGGCAGTGGTGGCTGTGCAAGTGGGTTTACGGTTACTCTATGGCTGGATTTCCTTTGAGCAGGCAATGTTCGTGTTGGTGCTAGCGCCTGAAGTTTACTTACCGCTGCGTTTGCTGGGACAACGCTTCCATGCCGGTATGAGCGGAGTTGCGGCTTGGAAGCGCATTGCCAAGCTCTTCGAGCTCCCTAAAGATGAATTGCGGGAGGAGGTTTTGGATGAAGCAAGTGGGCAGACGAACCAAGCGAGTCATTGCTTTGGTAAGGAGATCGTCTTGCGGGGAATTTCTTTTGCTTACCCTAACAAAAAACCAACCTTGCAAAACATTCATGCCAAACTTCCAATCGGTACGATCACGGTTTTGGTTGGGGAAAGCGGTGCAGGAAAAACGACGTTACTGAACTTAGTGCTTCGCTTGATCCGCCCAACGACAGGGCAAATTTTGATCGACGGCAAACCGATTGAAGCCATCCCCCTCGCTCAATGGTGGGAAGGCATTGGCGTTGCTCCGCAGCAGCCTTTCCTTTTTCAAGGCACGGTGCGTGAGAACCTCGCTTTTGCGAAACCAGACGCCAGCCTCAGCGAAATCCAACAGGCGGCTCGGCTGGCGTATGCAGATGAATTTATCGAACAGCTCCCCAAGGGTTACGAAACCCTGCTAGGTGAAAACGGGTACGGTCTCAGCGCAGGAGAAAAACAGCGGTTGGTTTTGGCAAGGGCGTATCTGAAAAATGCCCCGCTGTTGATTTTGGATGAAAGCACTGCCAATGTGGATCCGCAAAGTTTGGCAAAAATCTGCCTTAGCCTACAAGAACAGGTAGAAGGACGCGCTATTCTCATCGTCAGTCATCAGCCGCAGGTGTGGGAAATCGGTCAGCGTTTTTGGGTCCTGAGAGACGGTTATTTGCAAGAAATGAATCGCCAAGAATTTGAGACATCAGCGCTAAGAAAGTTAACCGGTGCGCAATGGAACCAGACGGATATCGATGCCAGAGAACTTCCTGTTGATAGACGATGGCGGCTTGAGAAGAGCGCTTCAAACGCTTTGGCACAAACGACAATGTTCCCATCGGAGTCATTTTCTAAGGAGCATCCTTTTGCTATCGCGGGGTGGAAACCTTGGCTGCATCAGATGTGGTCTCTGCGCGCTTGGATTAGTTTGGCAGTTCTGCTCGGTTGGGCAGCAATCTTTAGCAATGTTGGGCTTCTATCCACCTCAGCTTATATCATTGCCTTTGCAGCTTTGCAACCTTCGATTGCTCTTTTGCAGACGGCGATTGTCGGGGTGCGCTTTTTTGGAATCAGCCGTGGCGTGTTTCGCTACCTTGAACGGCTGATGTCTCACCGGGTGACCTTAGACCTTCTGTCTAAGATGCGAGTCTGGTTCTACCGTGCTTTAGAGCCACGGGTGCCTCAGCTCTTTGGACGTTATGGAAGTGGTGAACTGTTGAGCCGCTTAATCGGTGATTTAGCCTCTCTGGAGCCCTTCTATGTGCGGGCAATTGCTCCTGTTATCGTAGCTTTCTTCATAGGGGTGGGGATGTTTGGCTGGCTTTATGCCCTTCAGCCTGCCTTAGCTTGGATTGGGGCTGGTTTTTATCTGTTTGCCTTCCTGCTGGTCTTACCCCTCGAGTATGTTATCACCCTGCATCTTGGGGCAGCGATCCCCACCCTACGGGGAAAATTTAACGAGCAGTTGGTGCTGTTTTTACAAGGAATGGTTGACTTAAAAGTTAACCGTCGCTTAGGTGAATTCTCCAAACGCCTCTTAATGAGTGCGAAAAGGTATGGAAAAGGTGTTTTTCGATTCAATGCGCTGATCAGCCTTCAAGGGGTATGGATGAATTTCTTGGCTTATTTTGCGATGTGGGTGACCTTGTGGGTCGCTGCTCCGCTCGTTTGGGAGGGCGCGCTAAGCGGCTTGTCCTTAGCTGGTTTGGGGTTAGGGGTTTGGTCAAGTTTCGAGGCCTTTTTGCTATTACCACAAGCGGTTCAGCATTTTGTCAGCGGTCGAGCGGCGTTGAGCAGGTTAGGTGAGCTGGTGAGTGTCCAACAAGGGTTGCCCGTGAAGCAAATGGATTTGAGAACTCAGATCATGCGTTGTAATATCAAGGTTGAGCAGGTTTCTTATCATTACCCTGAAAGCGAAGAGAACCCAACCAGCCCGAAAAATGGAGAAGCAAGAAGGCGTGGCATTGAATCGATCAGCTTTGAATTGAGCGAGGGGCAACGATTGGGCATTGTAGGGCGGAGTGGATCGGGAAAAACGACTTTGGTCAATTTGCTCTTGGGGCTAATTGAGCCACAGAGTGGAGTGATCACCATAGATGGGGCCGATTTGCTTCAGTATGATTTGACC
>QEXX01000135.1 GCA_003130835.1 Anaerolineae bacterium
AATCACAAACTCAAAAATCAGAATTGGTTCGTACAAGCCTCATTCTTCACGGATATGGTTTTCTGGCGGTTTGGCTCTGGCATCCTGACCCAACTCTCTAGAGCGCTCATAGGCAGCCCAGATCGCCCGCGAGATCGCAGTGCGGAAACCGGCTTTTTCCAAGTAATACAAAGCAGCCGCACTTGTTCCACCAGGCGACGTCACCTCATTCCTTAAGCGTGCCAAGTGAACCTGATCTTCTCGTTTGGTGTAATAATCAACCGAGCCACGAACAGTCTTGGCGACCAATTGCTCAGCAATTCTTCTTGGAAAACCCAAATGGACTCCTGCATCCACCATGGCTTCCATAAAAAGAAAAACGTACGCCGGGCCAGTACCGGATAAAGCCGTTGCCATATCCAAATAGTTTTCTTCCTCGACATAAATTTCATCGCCCAATGCTGAAAGCAAACGCTGAGCCGTTTGTTTCTGTTCCTCTGAGACGGCTGAAGAGACCGTCCAAACGGTAATACCTTCTCCAATTTGGGCTGGCGTATTGGGCATCGATCGCACAATATAAGGATGGTTCAAGCCGCGCATGATTTTTTCAATCGATGCTCCAGCAACAATGGACACCACCAAGGCTTGTGGGGCAATAAATCCCCTCAAACCGGTTAAGACTTTATCGAGTTTTTGAGGTTTCACGGAAAGAACAACCACTTCAGCCGTCTGAGCGGCTTTGGCATTGTCGCTTTCCACATGAATACCGTATTTTTTGTGCAACTGCTCCAAACGTTCGAGGCGCGGCCCAGCTGCGATCAAGTTTTCCGCTTTTTCCAGTTTCTGACGGATTAAGCCCCCAATCATCGCTTCTGCCATCACCCCTGGACCGATAAAAGCAATTTTTGCTACCATCTCTATCCTTACCTCCAATTGAATTGATGAAGATCTAAGAAATTGTCTTGCTAAAGTAACTAAGAGCGAGGCGCAAACGTGTCTCAAGCTCTGGGGGTGTATCTCTGGGAATGGATTGGATTGCGGCTTGCGCTTCAACAACACTATATCCGAGGGAAGTTAAGGCGGCAAGCACTTCTTCATCTGTATCACGAAAAGCAACAAACTGTCCCCAATCTCCTTCGGTTTGGATTTTATCCTGTAAAGTGAGAATAATCTTTTGAGCGGTTTTCCTCCCTAGACCGGGCACTCTCGCTAAAACCTCGACCTGATTTTGAGCGATCGCTCCGCGCAGTGCATCCCCACTCAGCGTGGATAACACAGATAAAGCCAACTTATAACCTACTCCATTTACACTGATTAATAAGTTAAAAAGCTTACGCGCCTCAATCGTCTCAAAGCCTACCAGGGTTAATGAATCTTCTCGCACCAAAAGCTGGGTGAATAAAAAGATTTGCTCTCCAATCCTAGCATGCTCACAAACGGTTCTTGGAACATAAACCAAATATCCGATACCCTGGTTCTCAACGACCAATGTGTCGGTTTCAATTTCTCGCACAATACCGCTAATGGAAGCAATCATGATTGCGCCTCATAATCGCGCAGGCGATAGGACTGCAGATGACAAATGGCAATGGCAAGAGCATCTGCAACGTCATCCGGTTGAGGGATTTCCTTCAAGCCTAATCTCAGCCTGACCATTTCTTGTATCTGGCGTTTATCCGCCCCGCCATAGCCTGTAAGGGCTTGTTTGATTTCCAGAGGAGTGTATTCATAAAGCGGAATTTCAAACTCGGCGAGGACTAATAGAGCAACTCCCCGCGCTTGTCCGACAGCCATAGCTGTTCGAGCATTTTTCTGAAAAAACAACTTCTCCACCGCTGCAGCGCGCGGGCGGTGGAGAGAAATTCGTTCCTTTAGCTTTCGATAGATTAGCAAAAGCCGCTCACTCTCCTGTTTATTGAGAGGTGAAGTGACAATTGCACCATATTCCACGATATCGATGTTCCCATTTTGCTCTTGGCTGATGATCCCATAACCGGTAATCGCAATGCCAGGATCAATGCCAATGATGACCATGCAACAACTAGGCAGCTTCTAGCTGCGCCATTGCCTCATCGCTAATCGACAAGGTCGAATAAACCGTTTGAACGTCATCTAGGTCTTCCAGAGCCTCAATGACTTTCAAAACTTGAATCGTTTCTTCGGGCGAAAGTTCGACCTCGTTATTGGGAATCATGCGCAGTTCGGCTTCTTCGGGATGAATTCCAGCTTGCTTTAAGGCTTTGCTAATTTCGTTGAAGGATTCCACCGGACCGATAATTTCGATCAACTCGTCTTCAATATTAACATCACTGGCACCGGCTTCAACTGCTAGTTCAAACACTTTATCTGCATCGACATTGGTGCGAGGCAAAGAAAAATACGCCGAGCGGGTGAATTGCCAGGCAACGGAACCAGCCTCCGCCATACTGCCGCCGTATCGATTCAGCACATGGCGAATTTCAGCCACCGCACGGTTGCGGTTATCCGTGACCGCAAAAATGATCAATGCAATTCCATTAGGTGCGTAGCCCTCATAGTAAACTTCTTCAATGGCATTTCCTTCCTTGAGTTCCCCCGTGCCCCGTTTAATTGCCCGTTCGATATTCTCTTTGGGCATATTATTTGCCCGCGCCCTATCGATCGCTAATTGAAGGCGTGTATTCGCGCTCGGATCACCCCCACCATCACGGGCAGCTAACACAATCTCACGCGCTAAACGGGTGAACAATTGGCCTTTCTTGGCATCGGCAGCACCTTTTTTACGACGAATGGTTGCCCAATGCGAATGTCCTGACATAATTCAACTCCTCAATCAACCAAAGGCTCTTGACAATATTACGAGAGCCACCAGAATAACCGATCTTTTTTTCAATTATACCATTACCCTTCAGAAGGCTCTCCGCGGATAAACGCCTCAGTCATTTCGCGTGCCACTTCGTCGCGGAACTGCTTGGGGGGTGTCTTCATAAAGTAAGCGGAAGGGCCGATGATTGGGCCGCTTAAGCCGCGATCAAGAGCAATTTTGGCACATCGGATGGCATCGATCATGACACCAGCCGAATTAGGCGAATCCCAGACTTCTAGCTTTGCTTCCAAATTCAACGGAACATCACCAAAGGTTGTCCCTTCCATGCGAATGTAACACCACTTTCGATCGGTCAACCAAGGCACATGATCACTTGGCCCGACATGCACATTGTCCTCATCCAAGACATACGGCAACATACTGGTGACCGCGCCAGTTTTAGAAATCTTTTTTGACTCCAAGCGCTCGCGTTCGAGCATATTCAAAAAATCAGTGTTCCCGCCAAAATTCAACTGATAGGTGCGGTCAATGCGCACGCCACGATCGACAAACAAACGGGTAAGTACACGGTGCAAAATGGTGGCTCCTACTTGGCTTTTTATATCGTCTCCAATCACAGGCAAGTTTCGTTCCCGAAAACGCCGTGCCCAGTAATCCTGGCTGGCAATAAAGACTGGAATGCCATTGACAAAGGCACAGCCAGCATCCAGAATTTGTTCCACGTACCACTTGGTCGCCATTTCCGAGCCAACAGGCAAGAAATTAACCACCACATCGGTTTTGGTTTCCTTTAAAATGCCGACAATATCGGCTGTCGGACCGGGAGCTTTTTTGACAATCTGACTTAGATATTTTCCAAGCCCGTCATGAGTCATCCCTCGCGAAACCGGCACGTTAAGATAGGGCACTTCGGCAAACTTAACTGTGTTGTTTGGGTAGGCAAAAATTGCTTCGGATAAGTCCTTGCCGACCTTGGTATCAACAACGTCAAAAGCGGCTGTAAACTCAATATCGCGAATATGATAGCCCCCCAAATTGACATGCATTAAACCCGGAACAAGATCGTTTTCTGCAGCGTTTTGATAGTAAAAAACCCCCTGTACGAGAGAAGAGGCACAATTTCCAATCCCAATGATAGCTACACGCACTTTATGATCTTCACTCATTCTATGCTCCTCGAAGTTATGCTGAATTCTCAATCCGTTTGATTATACGATTAGCCGTTTTCCTTGTCAAAGGTAGTTAATGAGATTATAATCCCATCAGTTGATTTGAGAATCGGGGCGTGGCTCAGCCCGGCTAGAGCACACGGTTCGGGACCGTGAGGTCGGCGGTTCAAATCCGCCCGCCCCGACTTTTATCTTCTATCTTGATAGCATAAGGGTTCTATCCCTTCTTGGTTACGAAATTATATTCCTCAAGTTACCCCCTGAATGGCTACTTTTAAAACCCCCGCCACAATTCAACGATTTAGAACCCCGTTTGTACTCCGGAGCAGAATGTCATTTTCAAACAGTGCTTTTACACATCTAACATTTCCGCAGAGCTTCGGGCAACCAGCAGCTCTGAACCCCTTTCGGAGCAGGCGCTTCCCATGACTCTCGGCTTGCACTGCGCGACTGAGTTTACCAACCCGTAGAGGGCACATTAACCTAGCTCGGATCGATGCGTTGGTCATGATTGCTTTTGAACAGTAACTGAGATGAGGGAAAGGATAACTTCTATGAGTTTATCTCCTGATCAGATCGACAAACTCACGGAAATCATCAATATTGGTTTTGGGCGAGCAGCTGCTTCGCTCTCATCCTTAGTTCAACAACGGATTATTCTCTCAGTTCCAGAAATCCGCCTCTGTTCTGCAGAAGAACTCCCTGAATATTTGGGCTTACCTAACCCGCAGGTTACCACCGTCCATCAAGTCTTCAGTGGCTGGTTAAGTGGTGATGCCATCCTATTGTTGGATACCGACAGCGCCTCAATTTTGATCAATCTACTTAGCGGAGAAGCACCTCAACCAAGGCCCCTCACAACCTCCGACCGAGAGGCTTTGATAGAGATTGGCAATATTCTCCTGAATGCTTTTATTGGCACTCTCGGGAATTTACTTAGGATAAAAATTCACTTCTCGGTTCCAAGATTTCATATTGAGTTTCTGAACGAAATGCTGAGCTCATTCCAGATCGGTGAGAAGGAAATTCGTCATACTTTGGTCATTAAGACCTTCTTTGAAACTCGTGACGGCAATGTTGGTGGCTATGTAGTGATCATTTTAGGGATCGAGTCGCTTGAACGCCTATGCGAAGCGCTCGAC
>QEXX01000021.1 GCA_003130835.1 Anaerolineae bacterium
AAAGCCCGCCAAAAAGAGGATTATCCAACTGCGCTCTTGTGGTATCAAAATGCGCAGCGCATGGGCATGGATCTGCGCGGGACAATCGCCCTTGTCTCTTCTTGGGCTAATGCGTCCGATTCAGAAAGATCGCTAGCCATCCTAGAACGCGCTGTCCGCCTCGATCAAGGTTGGTTGACCAAAGAAGATCAGATTCAAGCGGTGTATAATTATGCTTTGCAGCTTTTTTTGCTCAAGGATTATGATTTAGCACGTAAATTCTTTTGGCGCACCATCAAGTTGAGCGATCAAAACGAAAACTTTCGGGCATTTGTCTCCATGAGTTATCTTTACTTGGGAGTCAGTTATGCATATCAAGGGGATTTGGAACATGCTTTACCGCTTCTCGAGATGTCGATTGAGGTTGGGCCTCGAAACGAATGGGCACATATCAACTATGCCATTTATTTATATTATTTTGATCCTTCCAAAGTAGAGGAAGTCAATGAACATTTTCACATTGCCCTAGATTTACTCCCGAACGATCTCCGTCTTTGGCAAGCCGTGATCGGCTTCTGGGTTGACAAGAATTTTGAACAGCAAAGAGAATATTGTAAGCTGGCAACTCAACAGGGGATTGAGGCACAGAATTTGTGTGATGGGGTAGAATAAAATCGCAGACATGAAAAAAGAGCCAAACAAACTCATTTCCCTTTTCCTGGCTGATTTGGGTGGCGGCGGTGCAGAACGAGCAATGGTGAACCTTGCCAATGGCATCGCTCAAAGAGGATGGATAGTTCATTTAGTGTTAGCTAAGAAAAAAGGGGTTTATTTCGAGGAAGTGAATCCAAACGTCAAGATCATTGATTTGGGGGCAAAACGGACCCTGACGGCTATTTTCCCGCTGATCCGTTATCTAAAACATTATTGTCCCGATGTGCTGATTTCTGCGCTGGAACATGCCAATCTGGTTGCGATCTGGGCAAAATATCTATCGAGGACAAGGCCCCAAACGGTAGTCTCGGTACGGGTTGTAGTCAGTCATGCTTATCAGGATTATTACCTGCGCCGTTTCCGGCTAATTCCTCGGCTTGTCACGCTCTTTTATCCGCTAAGCGATCAAATCGTGGCTGTTTCTAAGGATGTTGCCAAAGATTTGGTTGAGAATTTTGGATTGAGAGAATCAAAAATTCACGTCATCTATAACCCCAATGTTCATCCGGAGATATTCGTAAAATCAGAAGCTAAACTAAATCATCCTTGGTTTGTAAATAAAAAACAGGCAATTGTCTTAGGTATAGGAAGATTAGATCCTCAAAAGGACTTTCCAACCCTGTTGAGAGCTTTTCAACGCGTCTTGCAACAGAAGGAAGCGCGTTTAGTGATTCTTGGGGAAGGTCCTGAGCGAAGTAATCTGCTGAACTTGATTGATGAATTGGGGCTTCAGGGAAAAGTGGATTTGCCTGGCTTTGACCCTAATCCATTTCCTTACCTCAAGCAAGCCGATGTATTTGTGCTCTCCTCGCGTTTTGAAGGGTTGCCGGGCGTTTTGATCCAAGCTATGGCGTTGGGGACACCCGTGATCGCTACGGATTGCCCTGGTGGGGTTCGGGAGATTCTGGAAGATGGCAAGTGGGGGGCTATCGTACCGGTTGGAGACGCCGCCAAAATGGCAGAGAAAATCATGCAGGGGTTACAGGGCAATTTGCCCATCCCAACGCAGAGAGGAAGACAATTTTCCGTTGAACAGGCAGTCTCAGATTATCTAAATCTATTAGGGCTTTCTTGAGACAGAAAGATATATATAAATTATGGATGAGATCAGGCTAAAAGGAAAACGACTGCTAATTCTATATACTGTTGTTTTGATCGTTGCATTTTCTCCTCTTAAGCCACTTGGGCAACTGCTCCCTTTATTGGTCATAGTATGGGTAAGCATTGTTGCAAAAATAAAGATAAGATATCACTTAAGTCTTTACGGAATCTTTCTGTTTATAGCTGTTTTTGCTGGGCTATTTTATTTATCGATTGTCCCTCATTTCACTTTGGTCAATTTCTTGATGTCTCTTTTGACTTTTTCTTACTTATCAGTACTTTATTTTGACTTTTCGAATGTCGTAAACCAACGATTTCTCATTTCAGTACGCAATATAACCCTCATTATTTTGCTTTTTCAGAGCGGTTATGGCATTCTTCAGGCTTTGGTTGGGTTTTTTCGTGACCGGTCATTTGATAATTCTGTGGGCGATATTGTGAGGGGAACAATTGAGCCAAGTTTTCACGCTTCTGGACTAGGTGGCAACGTTATGTTTGCCATTCAGCTTTCAACGTTATTAATCCTTGTGATCTCAACTAAAAAAAAGATATTTTCCAAGCAATTTCTCTTCATGCTAGGGGTAATTTGTATGGCTTGGATCGTAGCCTCAGCTTTACATACCATTTTGTTTGCTCTTATCTCCATCCTGCTAACAAGTTTTGTCTTTCGAGTGAGGATTGGGAATCGGATAATCCGAAGCAATCTAAGAAAACTCTCGTTTGGGTTTTTCATTACTTTGGCAGTATTAGGGTCCATATTTATTCCGCGTAACTTAATGACGCTTCCATATCATCTTAGTTTATTTTGGGGAGAATCTGATATGCTCGGAAATGAAAAGGTTTTGGCAACGATAGTTGCTATTCGGGAATTACCTAAAGAGTTTTCCCTTTCCCCATTAATTGGAGTTGGCCCTGGCCATTTTTCTAGTCGGGCAGCCCTAATCCTTTCGGGCGAATTCCTAAGAGGTAGTCGTTTTCCGATTGTGAGTAAAAGCTATTATACAGAGAAGTACATTCTTCCTTTATTTACACAATATATATCTCAATATGACTGTGGATCTACTTGTCTGCCCTATTATAGTTGGCTTACGATATTTGGCGAATTGGGCATGGTTGGTATCCTTGCTCTATTAGCATTTATTTCAAGCATTAAAAACCTGGTTCAGCAAGCCAAAATAGAAGAATTTCCATACATGAAGTGGGGTCTATCCGTTTTCGTAATCTACTTTATTTTATTAGGTTTTCAAGAGAATTATTGGGAATACACCCAATCAATGACACCTCCTTTC
>QEXX01000136.1 GCA_003130835.1 Anaerolineae bacterium
TCGCTCCCCCCACGGGGAGCGTGGATTGAAACGCGTAGCCGTGTCGCTAGCTTGGCGTAGCCGTGTGTCGCTCCCCCCACGGGGAGCGTGGATTGAAACGATGTATTCGCGCCCGCGCAATGGCTCAACACTAGGTCGCTCCCCCCACGAGGAGCGTGGATTGAAACGGCGCAGGGGGTTGAGCCGAAACAACCGTATAATGTCGCTCCCCCCACGGGGAGCGTGGATTGAAACCGGTTCGGCTGCGGAAACTGGCAGAAAGTGTACGTCGCTCCCCCCACGGGGAGCGTGGATTGAAACTACTTACAGGCGTCACCGGTGTTGGCGTCTTGTGTCGCTCCCCCCACGGGGAGCGTGGATTGAAACCACTAGGTGCAAGTTGCATCTGCGCAAGGGGGTGCGCTCCCCCCACGGGCAGCGTGGATTCTAACCAGTAAGGTTCACTAGCTTTCAATAATGTTAGGACCGTTGCATCCACTTCGGGCACGGAAGACTGAAATTTTTTGGTATGATTGCCTACTAAAGCCCCGAGACGTTACTCCCTTGCGGGGGACATCAATTAGAAGGATAGAGGAGGTCTTGAAGGAATATGAGTGTCACATCCATTGCTTCCATTTCGATCGGGATGGGCATTTTGATTGAGCTAAACGACAAATCTACGAATTATGTGCTGTGGATGATTTTCTTGATGATCATGGCGAACATCTGCAAGTATTGGTTTGACGTACGCCATGCGATTGTGTTGAACAGCTTAATGGTGGTTGGTTTTTCTTTGGGAAATTATTACATAAAAAACGTCTTTCCTATAAAGTGAAATGCTCCCCCACCAAGAGCATAGCCCAAGGCGGATTTCTTCTGAGCCAGAGATTCTGCTCTGGGGTGGGCCGGCCTGAGCTGGGTAGACCATTGCTGGAGCTACGATTTGCCCGCTGGGCTGTCCTGGCGGTATGCCGCTGACCTCCAACCGCCGTAGGAGCAAACCCCTCAAACCGGCATTTCTCCATCCCAGCCAGAGAAGCGGCGCGATAACCCGCCAAACATGGAAGCTTTTGTCAATGCGGTGGCACAACCCTTAATAAGGAATCCAATTCATTTATATCTCGGATCACTGCGTCGGCACCGGCAGCCCTTAGTTCACATTCTTCT
Source organism: Anaerolineae bacterium (assembly GCA_003130835.1). Classification (GTDB taxonomy): domain Bacteria; phylum Chloroflexota; class Anaerolineae; order Anaerolineales; family UBA4823; genus NAK19. Next base: position 1,147 of record QEXX01000136.1, read on the forward strand.
CCAAATCCGCTGAGAACACCGACCGTCTGGGCGCCGGCGTTTTTGCCGGCTTGAATGTCAACCGGCGTATCCCCTACCATGAGGCATTGGCTTGGGCTTACGCCGAGTTGTTTGGCAACCCATTGAATCGGGTCTGGGTAGGGTTTGGTGTGCCGGGTTGTCTCGGCGCTTGCCCAGCAGCGGATGATAGCGCTGAACGCCAGTTGTTCAATGAAGGTTTGGGTGTGGTGATCATCTCGCGCGCTGATGAGGGCGATAGAATAAACTTTCGCCAGCTTTGGGAGGGTCTCTTGAACGCCGCCGATGGGCTTCCAATGGGGTATTTTCCTTTTGTAGGCCGGAAGCAAGCTGTTTCGCAGGCGAAAAAACCAATCGTCGCAACCAATCGCATCCAGCAGCTTCAAGAGTTGATTGCCCGGCGTTTCGCTTGCCATGATCAGCTTGCGGGCGAATTGCATCCGCCTTTGACGGGGGAAGATGAACAATGGCACCGAGAGCACGGCTTCCATTTGCTCTACCATGACATCGTCACTGTCAGCTAGGGTGCCATCGATATCAAAGCAGATTGCCTTGATTCGCTTGAGGTCTAGGGGCATATCACTTCGCTGCCAAAATCCAAAGCAGGATGGCAATAAAGCTACCTGAACAGCAGCAAGAGCCGGTTAGCAAAAGGATGACCCAGGAGATAAAGGCGGGCATCCATTGGTTTTTCTTCTCAGAGGTCGCCGGCTGCATAGGCTGATTGTAATCCAGATTGATCAAAACGGGCAGAGGGCACAACCAATCGGCGTAATAAACGTAGATTCAACAGTGCAGTTCTCAGTGAAAGGAGTTGATCAATGATTAGTCTAAGGAAAGGTGTGTATTGGGGTGTATTGCTAAGTTTGGTTGTTATTTTCTGCCTCAGTGTGCCGACAAGCGTCCAAGCCTTTGAGAGCGACTCGGATGGACGGCTTGAGAAGGGAGAAACCATTGAAGATGACTTGTTGTTAGCCGCTGAACGAGTGGTTGTCGATGGAGTGGTCAAAGGCGACTTGTATGCGACGGCCAACACGATTGTCCTAAACGGTGTGGTTGAGGGAAGTGTTTTCTTCGCTGCACAGACGATTGAGGTCAATGGTACGATCAAAGGCAGCCTGTATGGCACTTCTCAGTCGATGACCTTAGGCGAAGCGGCGCAAATCAAACGCAATCTTTTCTATGCCGGCTTCGCCTTCCATTCGAAACCTGGTTCTCAGGTGGGCAAAGATGCCTTGATGGTGGGGTATCAAGCTGTTTTGGATGGGCAAATTCAGCGCGATCTTCTTGCCTCTGTTGGGGCATTGGAGGTTAGTGGGGAGATCGGGCGCAATGTCAAGGTGAATGTTGGCGATCCTGAGGAAGGTTCAGCCCGTTCAATTCCCTTCTCCACTGCTCCGAATGTCCCACCCATGATTCCTTCCGGCCTGCGAATCAACGAAACTGCCAAAATTGGCGGCACCTTGACCTATAGCAGTGTTAAGGACCAATCGCAGGGGATTAAGAGCAAGCCACAAGGTGAGATTGTTTTTAAGCCTATCCAAGCAGGAGATAGCCGAAGTGGAACAGAGAAATTACAGCAAAGTCTCCCTTATCGAGTGGGGAAGTATATTTTGAATCGCCTGCAAGAATTGGTGACCCTGTTTGCGATCGGTTTGGTAGGGATATGGTTGCTGCCTCGCTATCTACAGGATTGGAAAGAACGGATGCAAGCCGAACCGCTCGCAGCGGGCTTAAACGGCTTGCTAACCGTATTGGTAGGGTATATCGGGGCTGGCTTGTTCGCTTTGGTGCTTTTGGCAATCGGTATTTTCATGGGTATCTTAACCTTAAGTGGCTTAAGCAAAACTGTGCTGGGGATAGGATTTTCAACACTTGGTTTGGCAGTTGCGATCTTTAGCTTGGGGGTGACGTACGGCAGTAAAATTGTGGTCTGTATCTGGGTTGGGGAGAAAGTGTTTCAGCGTTTTGCACCCCAGTCGGCTCATCGTGTTGTGCTAGTCCTTTTGGTAGGAGTTTTGATTTACGTGATCGTTCGCTCCATCCCGATTTTGGGGTGGGTTATCGGCCTGCTGGCAACGTTGGTGGGGGTTGGAGCCATTTATCTAGCCTTAAGGGAGCGAATTCGTCTGCCTGAAAAATCGTCGAACGGCGTCGAGTCAGCCGCTTCGGTTGAATAAGGGGGCTGGTCCTAATCATAGCTCGGATGAGAGAAAAGGGTTTGCAGGGCGATTAGCAAATCTGAAAGAGATCAAAAATCGCCCTTGTCCCTTTTCCGTGATTAAGGTAGGATATTTACTGTGAAACGCAACCTTCTGATCTGGCTCATCTTGGGCGATCTTATCACATTGTTTCTGTTAACCGTGGTGGGTTTTGCCTCTCATCAAGAACTCGACACGGCTGGCTGGAGATTGTTGACGACCTTTTTGCCGCTTTGTGCGGCTTGGGCTTTGAGTGCACCGCAGATCGGCCTCTATCATCCAGCGGTTATTACCTCGCCATCCCAGATCTGGAAGTCTATATGGGGCATGTTACTGGCTGGACCCTTAGCAGCGCTGCTACGCGGGGTTTGGTTAAATCGTCCAATCCTGCCCGTTTTTGCGCTTGTGCTGACGGCTTCTGGAATGTTGGGCATGCTCCTATGGCGCTTGCTGTTTTGGTGGTTCATTGCAAGTCGAATCAGGGATGGATGAACAAGGGCTGATTTGCGACGCCCAAAAGGGTGATTTAGACGCTTTCAATCGCTTGGTTTTGGCGTATCAAGATGCGGTTTATACGCATGCGTACCGCATGCTTGGCGATGAAAGCGCGGCCGATGATGCTACTCAGGAGACGTTTATCGCCGCCTATCAAGCGATCAAGACCTTCCGAGGTGGGTCGTTTCGGGCGTGGTTGTTCCGCATTGTGACCAACCAATGCTATGACGAGCTACGCCGCAAGCAACGACACCCGACCACCCCCCTTGAACCCTTATCTAGCGATGATGAAGAAGTCGAATCGCCAAAATGGCTTGGGGATGACTCGAACTCCCCGGAGGAGAGCTTCGATCAGCAAGCTCTGAGAGAAGCGATTCAACATTGTCTGAACGGCTTAGCCCCTGAATTTCGCAGTGTTGTCCTGTTGGTTGATGTGCAGGGGATGGATTATAACGAGGCTGCTCGAGCCTTAGGGGTTCCGGTTGGAACCATCAAGAGCCGCCTGGCGCGAGCGCGGCTGCGCATACAACATTGTTTGCAAGGATTTTGGGAACTGTTACCCAACGAGTTTCGTCTTGTGGATGAGGAATCTCCATGACTTCACCATCCTTGTCTGATCGTGATTATGAGTTGATATCTGCCTTTCTGGACGGCGAAGTGGATGCCCGCCAGAAAAAGGATATTGAAGGACGCCTTAGCCGAGATACGCAATTCCGCTCTGCATACGAGCAAATGTCTCGGACACGGCAACTGATGCGGAGTCAACCGCTTCTGCGCGCGCCGCGTACCTATACCTTATCTTCAAAGGCGGTTGCTGCTCTTCAACCTACCAAACGCGCCTTGCTCTCTTTTCCGGCTCTTCTGCAGGCTGCCTCTGCTTTTGCAAGTGTGGTGTTCTTAATCTTGTTTGGGTTGAATTGGCTGACGGCCGATAGAATGAGGAGCGCCGCTCCCCTCGCCAGCCAAGAGATTTTGCTCCAGTCAACGGAGCTTGCGCCGTTGGAGCTACCTTCCGAAGTGAGCCAAATTGCTCCAGCCGAAGAACAACCGATGGCGAAAAGCATGCCTACGGTGATGCCGATTCAGCCAATTGCCCCTGAAATCGGAGGCATGGGTGGAGGAGCAGACGAAAGAGCTGACTCGGGGGTGGAGATGGAGGCGCCTCTATTAGAACCTTCGAGTGGTACAGAATTACTCGCTCCAACCGATACCATCACTGCTCCTGCCAGGATGGCTCCATTGGCGATCCCAGGAGAGGGCGATGTCTATAGTCAGCAAGTTCCCTCCGAGGAATCCATTCCAGAGAGCCAGGATGTTTCTGAGTTTAATGAAACAGAGAGTTTGGTAAGAGGGTTGAGTCAAAGTTGGTTCATTCGGCAGGTTCTGTATGGGGTTTTAGCCATCGTTTTTGCGATCATAGCCATCCGAACGGGTAAGCGAAAGGACTAGATATACCGATGAGTTCCACAGAAGAGGCTCGTTATTGCATTCGTTGTGGCGGTCCGTTATCCCTGGGTGAGTGGTTTGGTAAGCTGCGCCCGTATTGCCCAGCCTGTGGATGGATTTATTTTGCCGATCCCAAAGTGGCTGTGGCTGTGCTGATCACGCATGATCATCAGATTTTACTGGGACGCAGGGTGAATGAGCCTGGTAGAGGGCAATGGACATTGCCGGCTGGGTTTGTCGATGCTGGTGAGGACCCGCGTGAAGCTGCCCGCCGAGAATGTCTGGAAGAGACCGGCCTAGAGGTTGAAATTGGCGATTTGTTGGATGTGCTCTATGGACAAGAACATGAACGTGGGGCGCATATCTTGATCGTTTATCAGGCGCGAATCCTTTGCGGGGCGATTCGGGCTTCGGATGATGTGGATGCCGTAGATTTCTTTGACTTGGATCACTTGCCGTCCTTAGCGTTTTCAACCACGCAGAAAATCTTGCAGAAATGGCAAGAAAAAACTTGTCATTAGGCATAATTATGTTAAAATAAGATAAAACTACTCAAAAATCCTGTAAAACAAGGCCTCTTAATCGGGATCCTTTCTCCGTAACTCGCCTCTTGATTCAAACTGCACGGCTGAGCTGCTTTCATCTATTCTCACGGTAGAAAAATCTCTTAAAAAGATATCTTGTCAGGACGAGGACAATTTTTTCGAATTATAAGGAGAAAAAATGAAAAAACTTCTCAAAAAACGCAGTCTCGTTTTCCTCGCCATCATGCTCCTCATGAGCTTGGCTTGTCGGATTGGCGGCTCAACTCCAAGCCAACCCAGTGAGACTTTACCTCCTTTAGCATCCGAACAACCCAGTTTGCCCTCTTCACCGCTTTCGCCAGCAAGCGATACCGTGAGCAGCCTGGAAGATGTGCGCAATGCGGTGATTCAAATTGAAGCTGTTGGAGTCTTTGTTGACCCGGAATTCGGAGAAACCCTGCAGGTTGGAGCCGGTTCGGGATTTATCATTGATCCGTCGGGGATTGCCGTCACCAATAATCATGTGGTTTCTGGAGGAACGGTTTTCCGGGTTTATGTAGGTGGCGATACCAGCAAAACCTATAACGCTAGGGTTTTGGGGTATTCAGAGTGTTCGGATTTAGCCGTGATCGATATCGAGGGTGAGGGCTTTCCATATTTGCGTTGGTATGAAGGTCCGATCAAAGTCGGCATGGATATCTATGTGGCTGGCTTCCCACTCGGTGATCCGAATTTTACATTGACCAAGGGCATCATCTCAAAGGAAAAAGCCGATGGTAAGAGCGCATTTTCCTCGGTCGAATCGGTGGTGGAATACGATGCAACTTCGAATCCGGGCAATTCAGGTGGTCCGGTGGTTACGAGCAACGGGGAGGTGGTAGCTGTTCACTATATGGGCAATCGCCAAACTCGACAGGCATTCGGGATAGCCGGTAACCTTGCCCGCAGTGTGGTCGAAACCTTGCGCAATGGACAAAACCTGGATTCGATTGGTGTCAACGGTACTGCGGTTGCCAACGAAGATCAGACCATTGTGGGGGTTTGGGCATATTCCATTCAACCGGGTTCCGCAGCCGATAAAGCCGGGTTGAAGCCAGGCGACATCATTACCCGCTTAGGCAATGTGCCGGTCGCCACCGATGGGACGCTCTATGACTATTGTGACATCATCCGCAGCCATTCTCCAGATGAAGTCTTACCGATTGAGATTTTGCGTTTATCTAGTGGAGAATTGTTGAGTGGCCAACTCAACGGGCGGGCGTTAGAGGTGGTCTCCACATTTGGCACTCCCGATGGTGACAATGGGACACCGATTGGCAGCTCGACCTCTGGAACGGTACCTGGAACCACAGTAAACCCCAATGCTAGCCAACCGGGCGAATATTATTACACCACTGAATTCGAAGATATGAGTGATTGGGAATATGTCGTAATGCAAGGGAACGAAAGCGGTTTCAATCAAGAAGCGCGCAATGGGAAATTCCGGGTCGATATCCTTGAACCCAATACCTGGGTTTATTTCTTCAATACAACCTTTATCTACCAAGACGTTCAATTGGATACTTTGGTGGAGAACTTGGGACAAAACACCAACTATACCGGATTGTTCTGCCGTTATTCGCAAGACGGTTGGTACGAAGCCAATATCTTAAATACCGGTGAGTGGTATATCTACGCCTCGGACGGAAGTCGTCTTTCCTTGATGTTTAGTGGAGCTTCAAGAGTGATTAATACCGGGAAAAAGACGAACACCTACACCTTTATCTGCAAAGGGGATGAATTGACTCTTGGGATTAACGGCGTCGAAATCAAGCGCATTTCGACCAATACGAGTCCCTTTATGCCTTTGCGTGAGGGGAAAGTTGGTTTCTTTGTCTCTTCTACAAATGTCTTTCCGCTACGGGTGGAGTTTGATTGGTTCACCGCCTCGGTTGTATATTAAGCCGAGGCAGCAATCTGCTTGAACAAAATATAGAAGGGCAACGTTGATCAACGTTGCCCTTCTGTTCGTCTATGGAACTAGGGATATACTCACGGTTGACTCAGAAAATGATTGGTCAAGGTATAGTGGACATAATTTTGGATGAGGCTGGTGACCATATCCCGGCGGTAGTTATGCGAGGAGAAGGTCTGGATGATCATTCGCCCGCCTAGGCAGCTTGCTACCACACCATGATCGGATTTTGAGGTCGCTTTTGTTCCAGCAATCAGTTGGGCATCTCCTGTACCGGTGATTTTTAACAGGTCTCCTTGATCGGGTTCATCCCAAAAAACGGCGAAATTGCGTAGGGAGATACCTTTATTGGGTGTGGTGAAGATGAGATGATCGGGAATTAACGGCCAAACGGAAAGATCGGCAAGCCACCATTCTCGGAAAAACCAATCGCGATATAGCCCTATCCCGCATTTGGACAAGATCGGGGCAACTCTCCCTTGCGACAAATCATCCAAAGCCCAATGCTCGATAATGACGGCTGTGCCGCGGTTGATGTGGTCGAGTAAATAGACAAAAAATTCGCCTTGGATTTTGGTGCGGCTTTCTGAGGCTGCGATAATCAAATCCCATTGGGTCGAACTCAATAAATCATCCTTAAACCATCCCTGCGCGCTGCCATCGTCCTTGAATGTATAGCCTCCCATTTCTAAGGCTTCTTGATAATATTCCAATTGACCGGTTCCAGACATATCTTCGAAGAGTAGGATTTTGGCGTTCTTGATTTTCTGTTCGATATCTACCACTGGCTCCGGGGATGACGCTGGTAAGGGGGGTGCTTCCGTAGCTGGCGGTGGCGGAGGATTGGTTGGTGGAACCTGCCCAGCTTGTTGCGTCAATTGGGCGATTTGTTCAGAGAGCATGGTCGCTTGTACCTCTTGGGCAATGCGGGTTCGCTCGGCAGCCGCAGCGGTTTCCTGGGCTCCTTGGTTGGCTTGTTGTGCTTGCAAAGTAAGTTGGACTTGGAGCGCAGTTTGGGTCTGCAGCAGAGATTGGTCGGCTTGTCCAGAAACGATACAGGCAACGTTGACCATCAAAAGACAAAACGGGACAATGATCCACCCTTTTTGTATGGCAACTCTTTGGCGCTGGGCGGGATTTCTCATGTTTTTTTCTCCTTATCTTGACTTAAAACTTAGGACGGACATAATCTATAGAAGGAATCAGGCAGTCTTGTGGAAACTAGAAGACTCCCTCTCTGTTGAACAGGGCCTAGAGTAGGTTTGCTGAGAAGAATCATGTCAGTCCTTGCAAACTTTTTAGGATGGTGCTAAGAATTTAGAAACTAGGCTTCCCTGTTCTCAAAAATCTGTAGCGGAGGTTTTCTATATAACCAGTATATTGTTAGAGCCCGATAAAGTCAATAGCCGAGGTCACTGGTGATTGCCCAGATCTCTGGAAAAAAAAGGCTCTGCTCCTTTGGTATAACAAGATAAACTGAATCCCAATACCAGGAGCAGAGCCTATGCAAA